>JAISCD010000050.1 GCA_031265825.1 Treponema sp.
TATAAAGTCTCATTTGTTTCCTTTATTGACTTTATCTTTCCTTTCGTTTCCTTTTCTTTCACAAATAATGACTTAAACGCCATATCCCTTGTCTCATTTGTTTCCTTTATTGACAATTATTTTCTTTTATCTTACATTTAACCGTAGACACATTGTAGACTAATATCGGAGGGTTTAATGAGTGTAAAATTACGGGAGAAACGCGGAAAGCTCTATTTGGATATTTATCAAAGCGGTACCAGAACATGGGAAGCCCTGCACCTTGAATTAACAAAAGACAAAACACAGAATAAAGAAATATGGCACATCGCTGAATTATGCCGTTCTAAACGTGAAATGCAACTCCTTGCAGGCGCCTGGGATATTAACGATCCTATCGCTGGCAAGATTTCTTTAATCGCCTATCTGGAAAAATATTCTGAAAATTATAAAAATCCGAGTATGGTTAAGCGCTGTATACACTATGTAAAAGAATTTCATAGCGGCAGCATTCAGTTAATTCAAGTAACGCCGAAATGGATAAATGATTTTCAAAACTTCTTGCTGAAGAAAGACACCTTGTCGAGAAGTAGCGTGTCGTTCTATGCGGGAATAGTGCGTTCCGCATTAAAACAGGCAGTCAGCAATGAAATAATTCTCAAGAGTCCAGCGGACGTCGTGCAAAGAATATCTGCGCCGGAACCAGAAATGGTATTTTTAAATATTGACGAGATGCAAGCGCTCGCAAAGATTGTTATTGATGAGCCTTACGCCATGGAAGTACGCCGCGCTTTTCTTTTCGCCTGTTATACCGGGCTTCGTATTTCTGACCTTGAGACGCTTACCTGGGGAAAGATAACAACCAATCCCATGCAGATAATAAAAAGCCAAGAAAAGACGAAAGCCCCGACGTATATCCCGTTGAATAAGAGCGCGCAAGCGTTGATTGTTGACGGCAAGCCCCACGCAGTCGATGAAAATGTTTTTAATTTCACCGCCCACAGCCGGCGCGTGAGTTATACTTACTTAAAGGCTTGGGCGGAAGCAGCGGGGATACAAAAGACAATAGGCTGGCACACGGCGCGGCGGACATTTGCGACGATGGCATTGGAACATGGCGCAGATATTTACACGGTGGCAAAGTTACTTGGACATAGCAGTATTTCCAATGTTACGAAGTATGCTAAAGTGACGGATAAGCTACGCCTGAAAGCGATCAACGCCCTGCCCGAAATAGAACTGTGATAGTAGTTCTCCATGAGCGGCGCCGCGGGCAATAATAGCAGCACTGACCAGCCGCCCAAGATACGCGGCTGGTCGGTCTTGACCGTATCCCCCGACGAGCAGGTTACCGCGGCACCGAATAATTATATCTCCTCCCGTCTCTGTAGTTCCTCAAGCGTTTACGCTTGGGGGAGTTTCAACTTACCCTGTCCAGAGAAATCTGCGTATTTGGGAGTAACGCCAAGCCGGGCAAAATAAGCGTCCATTTCTTTACGGTTATTATTATGATAAGCCCGTTTTTCTTCTATCGTCATATCCTTGGTTTCATCATGGATCATAAGCCGTATAGCGTGGACTTCCCGTAACGCCATTGGCTCATTAGCAAGGGCTGGTTCGTTTAGATAATCGTTAATCGTCTTCATAAATAACCTCCGCAGGGGTGTATATACCTATTCTTTTATAACCTGTCCGGTAATTTATAAGCTCTGTTGTCTCAATAGTTTTTGCCTTTACAATATGCTTAAAGTTAAGGCTAATTATAGAGTCAAGACGGTTTACCGTAGCTACCGCAATATGTAAAGCATCTGTTTCATAAGCCGCTGGAATGATACCTTCCGCCACATACACCGCCGCAAGAGTTTCTGCGCTATCACTTCGTTCTAGAATTTCTATATTGTAATTACCGATAAAGCTAATCATTTTATTCCGCTTTACTTTATCTGGGGTTTTTAGTAATTCTTCAATGACATATTGAGACGTAAAAGGTTCAAACTTGCCCGCCTTTATTTGGTCAAACAAGCGCAGAGTATCAGCCCTGTATTGTGGGGCGTCGTCGGCAAAAGGGAAATTGAACACCGTAGTCTCAAGATATATCCTGGGGACACTCATATCACCACCTCCATTTTCTCCTCAAAATTCAGCCCCATCTGGGGTTGTACTGTTTCATTCATCATAACCTCCTATAGAATTAGCATAGGTAAAACTACCCATAATAGATGGCACAGAAAAACGCAGGCAGAAGGCGGCTACCTTTCCAATGCCTCTAGGATTTTTTCAGAAAGTTCATCCGCATATTCGTCAAGCGACCCATCGGATAAAGAACAGAGTTCAGACAGAACCGGATTTGGATTACGCTTTGTTCGCTCGTAAATATCTGACGGAAAAAAAGCCTCATCATTCAAATCGATTGTCAATTCATTAAAATGATTCATAATAACCTCATTACGTTATTATTAACCTTTATTGACCTTTTATCAATAACAATTATTATTACTCATTATTAAGCATTATTTGCCTATATAGATATAAGGTTAGTATTAAATATTCGCTCTAATTTTTTTAGTGTTTTGAGTGTCGGATTTGCTGTCTTAGGGTTTTCAAGTTTCTGATAGACCTGATATTTTACCCCCAGCCTTTCTGCCACATCAGAAAGTGTCATATTATAATTCTTCCGTGTAGAACGAAGCCAAAAAGCAAAAGCCAATTCCGGTACAAGCGGAATGTCATAATAATCCGGTATATTTACGCAAGCGGGAATCGAAAAAGATATATCATGCTTTAAGTTTACAGCAATAATACCCGACACGGCTTCACTAGCCATTTCTTTCGCTTGTTCAAGTGTATCCCCATCAGTCAAAATCCCATTATAAAGACCGGGAGACTCCACATACCAGCATTTATCAGTAGGTGAGAATGTAATTTTGCAAGGGACTGTAATTTTCATTCAAGCCCTGCCTCCTTCAAAATAGAATGTAAGATACCTGGTTTCAGGTCTTTGTTTTTATGAACGGGTACAGAAATTTTTAGCAGGTTATCTTTAAGCATGATATGGTGAGAGCCTTGTATATGGTCTAGTATCCATCCATGTTTTTTGAGTAACTTGACCATTTCTTTACCTGTCATTGTCATAATGTATATTATACACCTTATAAGGTGTATTTGTCAAGAGGTTTTCAAAGAAACCTCAGATTTTGCGGATTATTTTTTACTTGAAACGTCTATCTATTCCGTCCACCTACCGCCTTTTCCACCACGCCTTCGGGTAATACACGCCGTTGCTCACCCAACAGAGCGGCAGGCAAGAGTACGCTCGTAAGATATAACTTGTTGATTTTTTACTTCGTAGCTTCAGATGCGCAATTATCAGAAAATTTCATAGCTCTCTTCTATTCATCAATTCTAATTACCGCATCGTTTAATGGTATTGTTAAAGAAATACTCCCAATATTAAATTGGAATTGAAACAAATCTAAAATTTGCGACTTGAGTTCATTTGTTGAAATCTTTTCAGGTTCCTCAATTGATCTCAAAATCAATAATTTCATAATCTGAATTGACGCTACAAATCCAAATGGATTTTTGAGGGTTATCTCAACATCAAAGTCAGCCATTGAATTTTTAATTACATTACGTGGATAATTCTTTCGTTGATTCAAAAAAATCAAACTCGTAGAACACATTTCCTCATTTAGAGAAAATATTAGATTATCTGCTAATCCATTTAGACTAATATCCTTATCAGAACTTATCTGCATATTTACAAAAACTGATGGAGTAATATTTTGATATACGGTAATATTTTGAGGTGGTAAATCACTAATATTTATAATAACTTTTATACCGTTGCTTTGCCCTTGAAGAGCGAAATGTATTTTCTGTAATTTTGCGTTAGTTTGCTCTGAATGTATTCTTTCTTGATTTTCTTCAATTTTATCCATTGCATATTGTACGCCATCTGTTACATTGATATATGTATCAGCAAAAGATTCACGGATGATGGCTACTCTATAATCTTTTGAACCGACCATTGCTGAAGTTAAGCTTTGATCATTTTCCTCATAAAATCTACTTTCATCAAAGGTTGTTCCATCTTCAAATGTATAAATAATAGTAGAATAATCATCATAACGAAGCGTACGCTCCAATCTAATATCCGTTTTTATTAATTTATGTATAGCAATATTATCAATTTCAGATTGATCTGTTAGTCTATTTAAATCAGCTCGTCTGTAATATTCCTTTCCTATAAGGGAAGCAAATTCTTCTAGCCGAATTTGCTTTTCTGCGTTAGAAAATACTCCATGAGACTTCATAAATGATGCACAAGAAGAAAAAACAGCCAATACCAGCAAGGTAAGTAGAGCCAATAAACCTATTCTTTTCATATCTATTCTCCTAAAATAGAATTATTTTAAAGCAATAATGTTTATAGTAATTAGCAAAACGCAAAAAAATCAAGGGGAAAAATAAAAAAAGAGAGCAGAGAGCAATGAGCAGAGAGCAAAGGAAAGACGGGCGGGCGGGGTCAGGGCACGAGGGCTAGGCGCTGGTGTCAGGCATCGGCGGCGTGCGCGTAAGAGCAAAGAGCAGAGAGTAAAGACGGGTGGCGGTGTCAGACATCAAAGAGCCTCGTGGGGGCGGCGGGGAAAAAGAGCAAATGGCGTGCCTGTGTCAAGGTGCGGGCGGTGTCTGACATCGAAGGTGTCAAACACCGGGGTGTGTCGTCGGGGTGTCGGGACGCGGCGGCGAGCGGCGGTGTCTGTCACCGCAGGCGTAGCGGGCGCGGGCGTGGTGTCTGGCACCGGCGGCGCTAGACGGGGCATCAGACAACGCTGAGACTCCTTCCTAACAACGAGAAGGTTCCGCTTGCTTGCAAGCGTAACCGTCAAGTCGGGGACAGCGGCGCCCTCTTTCAAACAACACCCCGTGCGAAGTATTGAAACACCCGAAGGGTGTGCTACATGAACATTCCGCCATCGATTTGTAGGACCTGACCCGTGATGTAAGGAGACTCCGCTAAAAATAATACAGCGTGAGCCACGTCCTCCGGGGTTCCTATACGGCGCAAAGGAATATGATCGAGCATCTTCGACTTTGCCTCCTCAGGCATGGTGTCAGTCATGTCTGAAGCGATTAACCCAGGCGCAACCGCATTGACCCTTACCCCGCGCGACGCAACCTCTTGCGCCAAACTCTTGGTAAGCCCAATGAGCCCCGCCTTGCTCGCAGAGTAGTTCACCTGCCCCCCATTCCCATGAACACCCACTACACTCGTCATGTTGATGATAGCGCCTGAACGCCTCCGCGCCATGTCGCGGGCAATAATACGACTAATGAGAAACGCCGCAGTAAGATTCACATCAATTACCCTTTGGAAATCCTCTAACTTCATCCTAAAAGCAAGACCATCCTTCGTAATACCCGCGTTGTTTACAAGAACGTCGAAACCGTCCGCACTCTTGACCGCTTGTTCAATAACGCCTTCAATCGCCCTCAACTCCGACAAGTCCACCGTAAGCCAACTCAATTTGCCTTCTGCCGCAGAAAGCCTCTGCGGTAAATCCGCCGGCTCTTTCGAGCTTAACCCCCAAACCGCCGCACCGTTTGCTAGAAAAGCCGAGGTTATCGCCCTACCAATGCCCCGCGATGCGCCAGTAACAAGGACTTTCTTGTTTTCAAAATCCATCTTCATCTCCATAATAATAGCAATCTCCAACTTCTAAATACTGCTCTCAATCTTTAGTATTTCCTGAACCGTTCCCGCGGCATGGCAGGGAACTGCATTATTCGCGTCCTTCCAAAGCCCGGCAAGCGTCCGACCTGGCCCCGTCTCAAAAGCCGCTTCAAAACCGTCCGCCATGATAGACGCCTCTTCATCTGTCCAGCGTACCGGACTCGTAATGTGCGGCAAAGCAAGCCGTTTCGCTTCCGCGCCGCTTGTTATCCGTTTGCCGCTAACATTTGAGTACAACGGAAGACAAGGGTCGTTGAAAAGAACGCCCTCAAGGGGTAGCGCGAATCGCTCGACCGCGCTCCGCATGAGCGGCGAATGAAAAGCGCCTGCAACAGGAAGCCTGACGAATCGCTTCGCGCCGTTGCTCTTGAAAAGCGCCTCCGCCTCCGCAAGCGCAGAAGCAGTGCCAGACACAACGGTTTGTCTGTTTGAATTAAAATTCGCGGCAAAAAGCCCGTCTATGTTCCATTCGTCAAGAAGAGCGGTTATCGTCTGCGGGCTAAGCCCAATCACCGCGCCCATGCCCGTGTTCAAAGCGCCGCCTTCACTTCCGTCTACGGTCGCTTGCATTATCTCCCCACGCGCCTTCACGAGCCGAAAGCAGTCCTCCGTACTGATCACACCAGCCGTGGCTAAGGCGGCGTATTCTCCAAGACTGAATCCCGCAACGCCGTCCGGCGCTAGTCCGCGCTCTTTCATAAAACACATCGCCGAAAGATTCGCAAGAGTAACGGTCATCTGCGAAACATCGCTCCGTTTTAGAATCGCCGCGTCCGTCTCCGCCAGCAAAGTCTTCATATCCTTGCCGTTGACGTCCGAGGCGAGCGCGAATAGTTTCTTAACTTCACTCGACGCTTCCCAAAAGTCTAATGCCATACCCGGATACTGGGACCCTTGTCCGGGAAACAGGAAGATTTTTTTCATCTGTTCACCACACAATTAAATTTCCGCCGTAAGTTAAGCCCGCGCCGAATCCCACACACATAACCAAGTCTCCGCTCTTGAGGCGTTCTCCGCGGTTGAGTTCGTCTAATGCGATGGGTATGGATGCGGCTGAGGTGTTGGCGTATTCATCAATGTTTATGAAGAACTTCTCGCTTGGGAAGTTAAGCCGTTTCGTCGCGGCTTGTACAATACGCGCGTTGGCTTGATGCGGCGTTATCCACCGTAGTTCATCAATGCTGAGTCGCTCGGCTTCGAGGAGGTCTTTTATAATCTCTGTCATAGCGCGGACTGCGAAATTGTAAACTGCGCGTCCATTCATCTCGATGAACGGGGCGAATTCAAATACGTCTCCAGCGCGATACGCGTTGCGCGAACCGCCTTTCTTTATGATGAGGTTTTCCGAACCTGCGCCGTCCGCACGAAGTATGGTACGCAATAAGCCACGGCGTCCAATGCCTTCAGTGGGCGCAGACGTCTTTTCCAAGAGAACCGCCCCAGCGCCGTCTCCAAAGAGTACGCAGGTTCTGCGGTCGTTCCAATCAATGAACCTTGATAGTATTTCACATCCAATGACCAAACATCGTTTACGCTCTGTTCCAACGCTCAAGAAACCAGCCGCGGTTTCCAATCCATAGATGAATCCAGAACACGCGGCGGAAATATCCATAGCGCCGGCGTTTTTCGCGCCGAGTTTGTTCTGAATTAGACACGCGGTCGAAGGACAGCCGTAGAAATCCGGCGTGGTGGTGGCAACGACGATCATGTCAATGGTAGCGGCAAGCTCTTCCGGCGTCTTTTCCGTACATACGCCTCGTTCAATCGCCATCTCAAGGGCGTTCCATGCGGCTTTAACGCCTAAGTCGCTGGACGCGGTCTCTGCGTCCGCGATGCGCCGCGCCTTGATGCCTGTATGGGAATATATCCACTCATCATTCGTGTCTATCTTTTTTGCCAATTCCTCATTGCTTACACGTCTTTGGGGAACGGCTCTGCCTGTAGCTTTTATTTCAAACGCCAAAATGCCTCCTATTATGACAGTATTTATTTTACTGTCATAATAATATTATATTTTTCCCAAGAAATGTCAAGAAAATTTCGCACCCTTCGGGTGTTTAAATACTTCACAACGGATGTTGTTTGAAAGGGTGCGCCGCTTCCACTGACATGACGGAACCACGCTTGTGAACAAGCGGGGTTCCTACTCGTTGTTAGGCACCCTTCGGGTGGTTTAATAAGTCGGCGTCTGGCACCAATGGCAGGCGGACGTTGGGGTCAGACACCGATACCAAAAAATTGTAAAAATCGGCGTCTGATGCCAAGCAATTTCCACGACAAGACCATAGTATAGGTATGAGAGGCTTACGAATACTCCAAGACGGAGCGACGTACCATGTTACGTCGAAAATTGATCATGCCGACATGATCCTTCTTGATCCCCGATTCAAGAAGCTCTTACTTTTTTTCATCAAAAAGGCGAAGCTGAAGTTCAATTTCCAGCTATTGGACTTCTGTATCATGGGGAATCACGTCCATTTATCGATAAAGCCGGGTAAAGACGGTAACTTATCGCAAATAATGCAGTGGATAAAGTGTAATTTCGCCAAGGCGTGGAATAAAGCCAATGGGCGGACGGGTCACGTGTGGGGGGAACGGTTCTATTCCCGGATAATCAGCGGAATAACGGACTTCCTGAGGGTGCGAGAGTACATCGCGGAGAATCCAGTGAAGGCGGGGCTCGTGGAACAAGCGGCTGAGTGGGTGTTCGGCAGTTTATACCATCGGCTCCACCGCCTCACTAGTTTAGTAGACGATGCGGTGTCAGACATCTTCGACGATCCGCCGTTGGTGGGTCAAGTTTAGCCCATCTGCCCGGGGGACAGTGGTAACATTTTTCGTACAATACCCATTGGGAAGTCGTCTAACAGGCTTCGCCTGCCCTTCTTACTGTTATAAAAGTTTTTCGATAGCAGGCGCTATTGTTTCAAGTTTGGTTGTCGGTTCATAACGGTTTACGACATTCCCGTTTTTATCAATCAAGAATTTCGTAAAATTCCATTTTATCTGGCAGTCATGGTAGCTTTCCTTGTACAGCTTCTTGAACATCGCGGACAGTACAGTCGCCTTTAAGCCTGAACCCAAGCCGACGAATCCTTTCTGTTCGGTAAGGTACTTGAAAAGAGGGTGCGCAGAGCTGTCGCGGACATCCACTTTTTTAGATAACGGAAAATCCACGCCGTACCGTACCGCGCAAAAGTCCGCGATCTCGGCTTCCGAACCGGGTTCTTGCCCACCGAACTGATTACAAGGAAAGCCGATAACAACGAAACCATCCTTCTTGTACTTGCGATACAAGTCCTCAAGCCCTTTATAATGGGGCGTGAATCCACATTTACTCGCCGTATTGACGATGAGCAAGACCTTGCCTTGATATTCACTCATCGCAACAGGATTGCCTTCAATAGACGTATAACTAAAATCATAAATCGTCATCAATATCCTCCTCCACAGGCACAGCCTGTTTAACAACTTCTCAACGGTTTTTGTTTGAAAGGGGACCCGCTGACCCCGACTTAACGCTAAGTGAAAGGTGTCAGACATAATTGTCCTAAACACACGAAAGGGAGAGAAGTTTCGCCTTTAACACCTTCAAGTCTTCCCATGCGGGACGCTTGAGGCTTTCGTTTCGTAGGAGGGCGCTTGGGTGGAAAGTAGCGATAAGCGGGACGCCGTTATAGTCAAAGAACCTACCGTGCAAGCTTCCGATACCCTCGTTTGTTTTTAGCAGAGCCTGCGCCGCGATTCTACCGACGCAGAGAACTACTTTTGGTTGCAAAAGGGCGAATTGGCGGGAAAAGAAACGCCCGCACGCGGCGATTTCGTCAGGAAGAGGGTCGCGGTTTCCGGGCGGGCGGCACTTCACCATATTAGCGATGAAACAATTTGACTGACGGGAAAGCCCTATAGAGGCAAGCATCTTATCAAGCAACTTCCCCGCCCTACCTACGAAAGGACGACCAACGGAATCTTCGTCCGCGCCCGGCGCCTCTCCTACTACCAAAACAACAGGTTCCCGCGCACCTTCGCCGGGCACCGTAAGTATCCGCAAGGCGCACAGACCGCAATCCGAACAGTCGCGTACTTCTTCGGCTATCTTCTCTAGGGAATCTGGGGATTGATCGGGCGAAGCGCCTTCTTCGTCGTCGGTCCATTGCGGCATAGCCCTGTCTCGCCAATGACCGTCCCGTAAGAAGTCTTCAGCCGTATCAAGAAAAAGAGCGATTGATTGTTTTTCGTTTACATTCATACCTTCAACCAGCTATCGCGCCTTTGGCGTTAATTCACATCCATAGGATCGACTTCCGTCAAGTCGCGTGGATTGAGGAACAACGCCTGCCCGTCGCTCCGCTGGGTAACGATGACGTTTTTATTGAACAGCACAGACGCGAAAGGGTGTACCGCGCTAACAGACTGAGCCTGTAGTTGCAGGTTCTTATCAAAAAGCGCAAGGCGCGGCGGCGCGGAATCGGTTGAAACAAGGGCGTAAATATCAGAATCCTTAACCCAAAGGAGACTATTCGCGCTTATAACATCTGAGCCTTGCGCGGCAATCTCCAAAGAATCCACGGCTATTTTGACCAGCCGATAAGAGCCGCCGCTTTGTGGGGCAAGCGTGTATATGAAATCATCTATTATATTTATCGTTCTGACGTTCACAGCCGTTAATACCGAGACTTTACCGTCAACTTCCGCGTCGATTCTCACTATATTTCCAAGAGGCGACGATGAATCGTTTAAGATCAGTCCAAAAACAAAAGACGGCTTAGGCTTGGGCTGGCTAGTCGGCTCGTCAGTAATCATCTGTTGTTGATCTTCGGCAATATCCTTACGTTCCTGTTGCGCCTCAGCGGTCTTCTTTTCAGCGAACTCCTGATTTTTTTGAGCCTCTTCTTCTTGCGCGGAAGCCTCAGCCTCGCGGCGGTCTAGTTCCTTTTCTTTTTGATCAAGCTCTTCCTGTTTATCCTCACCCGCGTCCGCCTTTTCTTCCGCCAACTGCTTTTTCTCCTCATCAATCGCGGCTTGTTCTTTCTCAACCGCCAGAGACTGATCCGCCGCCTTCTTTTCCGCTTCTTCCACCTCTCTTTCCTTCAGATCAACCATATCCTTACGTTCAGGAATACCTTTGTCGTCTTCCTTACGCATTTCGTCTATGACTTCAGGTTCGGTCAGTGGGGTAGTATCAACGGCGCTCAAAGAGCCAGCGTGCGCGTTTCCAAGCGGAATGACCATGAGCGTCTTGCCTGCCCATTGGGTATAATGAGGTGCCAGCCCGACGTTTTCGGGAACAAGGTTATTAACGACCGCGTCATTGTAACGAGCCGCCATATAATCCATATTCCCACGGAAGACCGCGTTATAGACCGTGATATACTGGGCGAGTAGCGCCGCGTCCTGCGCCGAATAATCGTAAACGCCTTCCAGATAACCCTGTAAGATGGTGCGGAGGTTTCTGATATGATCCACGCCCACGCCTGCCCCCAGACCGAAAATATCGCCGCCTAGTTTTCCCGATTCATCTCCCTCGCAATGAATCACAAAGTACCGATCCGCCTGTCCTGTATTCGCGGAGCCGTTCTTGACCACGAGTCCCAGCTCGTTCCCTATTCCCCATATTTGCAGACGCGTGTCGATCCTTGCTGGTCTGTTCTCGTTATTGACGAACTCAACAGGCGCGAGGTGATCTTCTAGTTCGCTATTATTAACGCTGTCTTGAGCGGACGCGAAGCCAAACGCAAAGAATACAAGCAGAAAGGCGGTAATTACACGGATTTTCATAGATTTATACTCCTTTTTGACATCATACTACATTGTTCCCAACAATGCAACACCCGAAGGGTGTTTAACGACTTCACACGGGGTGTTGTCCGAAAGGTAGTACCGCTGACCCCGTCATGACGGTTACGCTTGTAAACAAGCGGAACCTCCGTGTTATAAGAAGGGGTGCGCTGACCCCGACATGACGACAGGGCGGCCGTGTCTGACCCCGACAGGCGGCGGCAGAACAAGAAGCAACGACAGACACAACGATGGTGTCAGACACAAAACCGCTCACTTAACCACATAACGCACCTTGTCGCCGTGAGCGCCGACTACTTCCTGCTTCTTGGGATTAACCGTCAAATCCATACCTTCCAGAAGATATGCTCCCAGAAGGATGTCTTCCTCATCGGGTAGGACGAGCGCTTCGCAAGCGGTATTCCTGTCTTTCCAGCGAACCTCCACGTATTCGGTTATCCCGCCCGGAACCGTTCCGCCACCAGCAACGCCGGTTTCAACGGGTTTTTTCACCCGCAACCCCAGCTTTTCGCGGGTTTTCTCATTGATGACCAAAGTCCACGCGCCGGTATCCACTACCGCATCGACCGTGAGCTGGCGAACCTCAGCCTCCGGGATAAGCCCGGACTCCGCTTTAACCGCGTCCTTGATGTTGACCAGAGTAATTTCTGTTCTCACTTCACCCATATTTTTCTCCTTAATAAAAACAAGCTGTATCAATGATACAGCGATCAGTGGATAGCGTCTAGTAATTCTTTTTAAAGAATCATGGATATTCTTCTCGCTCTGAAAGCTATATCGCTGACTGTGCAGGAAAGCTTGCTCTGCAAGTTCTATTGTTTCCACTGACACCGACTCGCCCGCATTTCAGACAACACCGCCCCACCGCCTCGCTCGTTGCCTTAACACCTCTGACACCTCTGACTCGCCCGCCCGTCTTTGCTCTTTGCTCTTTCCGCTGACACCACCGCCTCGCCTGTCGCCCAACACCTCTGACACCTCTGACACCTCTGACACCGTCCGCTCGTCTCTCCTCCTTTGCTCTCCCTCCCGCTCCCCCGTGCGCCTCTGTCGCCGCGCCTCTGACACCACCGCCTCGCCCGCTGGTCTTTCCTCCTTTCCTCTGACACCGACTCGCCGTTGCAAACACCTCCGCCCCGACACCTCTGACACCACCTCGCCCGCCCAAGGAACAAGCCTCGCTTGTCTGCGAATGGAGAAGAGTAGAGTCGGAGTAATGGCGTGGGAATGGAGCGGAGCGGAATGATCGAGCAAAACAGGAAGCCCGCGAAGCCGTAATGCCGTGAAATATAAACAGATCTGCTAGGCACAGGCTGTTTTTATTTCTTCAGAAGAAAATCTCCTGTACATGGCAATATCTTTTGTAAGATATTTATTTTCCCCATAATATAATAATATATTGTTTGAAATGGTTTCCTATTTGTCAATATTGTCCTAAATTTTATTTTTGCTTCATAAAAACCTGCTTCTTTAGCAGTATTTAAAATTTCTTTATATACTAATACATCCTCTGGTACTTCAGTCCTTAATTTATTCACTCTTTTATATGCAAATTGATAAATATATTTTCTGCAAGACGGCTCGTACAGAAACAGGCAATGCCCGTTCGGTTTTAATACCCTATATGCCTCCCTTAATGTATTTTGATAATCTCTGAAATGGTGAAAAGCAGCAAAGCAGAATATAATATCTACGCTCGAATTATCCAATGGAATATTATAACTTTTACAAACTATACATCTATCCATTTTTACCTTGAATAATTCTTCCCAATATTTTACTGACGCTATAGCATAATCACTAAGATCAGAGCAGAAAAATTGTTTATTTGTGTACTTCCTTTTCAAAATACATGATGCCCAACCCTGCCCTGCACCAAGTTCCAGTATAGTATCAGCTTGGGAAAACAGGTCTTCATATGGGCTTATTTCTTCAAGAAAGACCTTGAAATTGCCACTTTTATTGGCTATATTTTCAAGAGAAAAGTTATGAGGATTTTCATACGCTGAATTTTTCCAATATTCATTTTCTTGTTCTTCTGCCTTTTTTATAAAAACATTATTTTTCATGACTTCTCCTTAAAAGTGGTAAATTAGTTTTGCTATATCCTTAAATTGTTTCGCACGAAGACCTTCTCAAGATGAAAGAGCTTTTTCTCTTTTTGTTCTTCGCCTTCGAATTGTGGTTGAAGGACACGATGATAAGATTTCCGCTCCAGTCCACAAAATCCTTTTCTTTAGAAGACATGGTATTCATACACATCTCTTTTTTTGTTGATTATTAAGAGTCTTATTTGATAAGATAATGATCTTATTTGATGGGATAACGGCACCGGGAGAGTACGGGTAGGCTACGCCTACTTTGTGAGTATATTTATATAGAGAATGATTATGAGTTAAAGTACAGTGGGGGGGGGGGATACAGTACGTTTACGCATCTCAAAGTAAACGTACTGAGAACGAATTATATTCATTTTTGTTCGGTATAGCATATCTTCGATTCTGCCTTTTATTTATATAATAAAGAGCAAGCGCAAAAGAATCAAGGGGAAAAATAGAAAAAAAGAATATTATTTCTTAAAATTAGCAAGTTTTATCTGAAAGCTTGGTCAAATAGTGGGAATTTATCCCCACAGCTGATTAACCGCCCGCCCGCTGGTGTCAGACATTTCCCCGTGTGCCGCCCTGCGTGCCACCACGCCGTAGTAAGGCGATGTCTGACACCGCCGTGCTCCGCCCGCCCGTCTTTGCTCTCTGCTCTGACACCGCCTCGCCCGCGTTGACACTGCCCCAACACCTCTGACACCGCCGCGCCTGCGTTGCAAACAACACCGCCCCGATACCTCTGACGCCAACAACTCGCCGACACCCCGCCCGCTCGTCTTTGCTCTCTGCTCTGACACCGACTCGCCTGTCGCCCGACACCTCTGACACCTCTGACACCACACCGACTCGCCCGCCCGTCTTTGCTCTGACCCCGACTCGCCCATGTTTCAAACAACAGCGCCTCAACACCTCTGACACCAACAACACCGCCCCACCGCCGCGCTCGTTGCCATACCTCTGACACCAACAACTCACCCGACCCTCGCCCCGACACCTCTGACACCACCGACTCGCCCGCCCGTCTCTGCTCTGACACCGCCTCGCCCAACACCTCTGACACCAACACCCCGTCCGCTCGTCTTTCCTCTTTGCTCTTTCCTCTGACCCCGACTCGCCCGTGTTGCAAACAACCCCGACCCGACACCTCTGACACCGACTCGCCTGCCCGTCTTGGCTCTCTGCTCTGACACCGCCCCGACACCTCTGACACCACACCGCCTCGCCCGCCCGTCTCTGCTCTTTGCTCTTTCCGCTGACACCGACTCGCCTATCAACACCTCTGACACCACCGCCCCTCTGACACCACCGCCTCGCTCGTCGCCCCGCCGACTCGCTCGTTGCCCCGATACCTCTGACACCACCGCCTCGCCCGCCCGTCTTTGCTCTTTGCTCTTTCCCCGACTCGCTCGCGTCTGACACCACCGACTCGCCTGTCGCCCAACACCTCTGACACCAACTCCGCGTTGCAAACAACGCCGCCCCAACATCTCTGACACCGCCACCTCTGACACCGCCACCTCTGACACCGTCGCCTCGCGCGCCCGTCTTTCCTCCTTTCCTCTGACACCGCCTCGCTCGCGTTGCAAACAATACCGCCCGATACCTCTGACACCACCGCCTCACCCGCCCGTCTTTGCTCTTTGCTCTCGCGCCCACGCCCGTGCCTCTGTCGCCGCGCGTCAGACACCTCCGCCCCAACACCTCTGACACCGCCCGCCCATCTTTCCTCTGACCCCGACTCGTCCGCGTTGCAAACAACACCGCCCCCTGATACCTCTGACACCACCGCCTCACCCGCCCGTCTCTGCTCTCTGCTCTGACCCCGCCTCGCCCATGTTTCAAACAACATCGACCCAACACCACCGATACCAACAACTTGCCCGACCGTCTTTCCTCTTTCCCCTGACACCGACTCGCCTGCGTTGTAAACAACGCCGCCCCCGACACCGCTGACACCGCCTCGCCCGCGTCTGACACCACCGACTCGCCTGCCCGTCTTTGCTCTTTGCACCTCTGACACCGACTCGCCTGTCGCCCGACACCTCTGACACCGCCTCGCCCGCCCGTCTCTGCTCTTTGCTAACTGCTAACCACTAACCACTAACCACTAACCACTACCTGCTACCTGCTACCTGCTACCTGCTACCTGATCGAGGGGTGCTTGAATATTTCCCGCGTGTTTTTTACAATAACGTAAGTATGATTGGTGTAATAAACTATGGAGCGGGCAATTTAGGGTCCGTGATGAATGCGCTGTCGCGGCTTGGGGTGCAGGCGGAATTTGTGCCCGGAGCGGAGGAAATACGGCGTTATGATAAAATCGTCTTCCCCGGAGACGGGCATTTTGGTACGGCGATGACCGCGCTTGAAGAGACAGGCTACACCGCGGCTGTCCGTGAATGGATCAAGCTGGAGCGTCCGTTTCTGGGTATCTGCATCGGCTTGCAACTACTGTTTGAATCGTCGGAAGAGGCGCCGCCCGCCAACGGCGAAATCATTCGCGGTTTATCCATAATCCCCGGCGTGGTGAAGAAGTTCACCTGCCGCAAAGTCCCCCAAATCGGCTGGAACAGCACCCTATTCCGCGAAGGAACCCGGCTCTTTTCCGGCTTATCCACAGAAGCGCCCCCGTTTTTCTACTATATACATTCATTCTACGCGGAGCCGACGGATAAAAGCGTCGTCGCGGCGACGGCTGACTATTCGGTGCGATTCTGCGCGGCTGTGGAACGAGGCGCTCTCTGCGCGGTACAGTTCCACCCGGAGAAATCCGGCGCTGTCGGCTTGCAACTTCTGAATAATTGGTTGAATAACTTCTAATCCTTCTATTAAGCGGATTGGTAAATCCGCCGAATTCCACATCTCCACAAATACCTCCGATGATGCGGGTACGTACCCTGATGACGCGGGTATGTACCCCAAGTGTTCGGGTATGTACCCCGATGATGCGGGTACGTACCCCAATGATGCGGGTATGTACCCTGATGACGCGGGTACGTACCCCGATAATGCGGGTACGTACCCCAGAGTCGCGGGTACGTACCCCGATGACGCGGGTATGTACCCCGATGACGCAAACGAGGACTGATCAACGTATAATAACAGGATTAACGTTCCAAACGAATAATCGCGTAACGTGAATACAAAATACTTGATCTTTTCCCGCTACCGCGCTAGGATGAAGATATGTCGTTGAATTGGAAAGAAATCGATCTTATACTCGAAGAATTGGATCTGGTCGGCTGTCAGATACAAAAAGCCGTGCAAATAGCGTTTGATGTGCTTTGCCTCAAGCTCCACGGCAACGGAAGGAGCAAGAATCTGCTCGTTGTGCTGACCGCGGGCGCGTGCCGTCTGCACGAAACCTTCTCTTCCGTTCCCAAGAGGGATCACCCCCTGCGATTCGCGGAATTCCTCAACTCCCGCGCGGTCAACGGGTGGATCGAGTCCGCGGTTCAGTTACAGGATAACCGCATCGTGCGACTCACAGTCAAGAAGGCGGATGAACGCCTGTTTCTCTACATACGCCTCTGGTCAAACGCGGCTAACGTGGTCGTAACAGACGCGGACGGCAAGGTGCTGGACGCCATGCGGAGACTGCCAAAACGCGGCGAGACAACCGGCGGGTTCTACCACCCGGAAGACGCGGAGGCAAAACCTTCGCCCAAAGATTACGCAGTGCGTGAATTGGGCGGACAAGGTAGTTTCAACGAGAGAATAGCTCGGTT
Organism: Treponema sp.; assembly: GCA_031265825.1. GTDB lineage: Bacteria > Spirochaetota > Spirochaetia > Treponematales > Breznakiellaceae > JAIRKH01. The sequence goes on from JAISCD010000050.1 coordinate 17,349, forward strand.
TTACACGGAACAAGGCGGCGTTCTGTCGCTGTCCGCGCTCCGGGAACAGGCAAAGAAGACTTTTGAAGGAAAAATGAACAGACTCATCGCCTCGATTGAGAAACTAGAGGAAAAAGCCGCCGATTTTTCCAATGCGGAACGCTTCAGACAATATGGAGACGTCATTCTTGCCCATATTGCGTCTATTCACCTCGGAGACGTCTGGCTTGAGGCGGATAACTTCTATACCGGCGAGCGGACGACCATCGCGCTTGACCCAAAGACCGCTCCGCAGGCGCAGGCCGCGCGCTATTACGAGCGGTTTCGCAAGGCGAAAAATGGGCTTGCGGACGTACAAGCGGAAATAACCAAGAGTAAGGAAGAACTCGCCCGCCTTGAGACGACTCTCGCCTCTCTGCTGGCAGAGGAGAATCCCCTCGTCTTGCAGAAAAAACTACAATCTGGCGACAGACCCGCGGGAGTTTCGGCGCAGACCGCGAGAAAAGACCAAAAACGCCCCGGACTTTCCTTCCGCAAGGAGGATTGGCTCTTGATCGTGGGACGGAACGCCAAGGAAAACGACGACCTTCTGCGCCATTACGTCAAAGGCGGGGACCTTTGGTTGCACGTGCGCGACTTCGCTGGCTCCTATGTGTTCATAAAGCAGAAGAAGGGTAAGTCGTATCCGCTCAATATCCTCTTGGACGCGGGTAATCTCGCGGTTTTTTATTCAAAAGGGCGATCTAACGAGGAGGCTGATCTCTTTTATACGCCGGTGAAATTCCTCCACCGGGCGAAAAATGGTCCCAAAGGACTCGTCATCCCGACACAGGAGAAGAATCTCCACATCAAGGTTGATAAACACAGACTGCAAGAGCTGGAGAATTGCCGCGTGGAAAAATAAATTGATCCCTTGACTTTTTCCAGCAGAGGGTATACAAGTATAGTAAGAAATTGGATAAAAAGAACATTGCTTCAAGAAGAGAGGGGTATAAAATAAAAAATGAAACATAATAAAAAGAGAGGATTATTTCAAAAAATCGGCAACACTTCGATGATTCCTATCTCCGCCAAGATAGTGATCATCGTATCCGCTTTACTGTTGATTTCAAACTTTGCCACTAATTACCTGACCATTTCTCTCCTCCGCAAGGAAACGATGGAGATGAACAGCCGCTTATTGGCGCGGGAACTGAGAGAAATCTTCATAAATGCGGGAAATCAATACCAAATATTCCTATTCTCAGAAAACAAACAAGAGGTAACGGATTTCATCGCCCTTGCCGCCGAAAAGAACATGACTCATCCGGGGAGCTGGGCCCTGGGTATGTTTCCCTCTGGGGAATTGCTTTTCAGTACCACCGGGGCGACTCCTGAACGCTTGCCTGACGAAGAGCTGTTAGACGAGATAGTGAAAGCTCATGAAAATGGAACGGACGAAGGCGCGCGTTTCTTCAATACGCCGGACGGCGAATACTTCGGGGTCTACAAGTACCACGAAGATTGGGACGTGTTCCTGCTCCGCGCCGACTTGATGGCGGACCTTATGCGCGAATCAAACGAGGTCTTTAAGCGAATAGTCGTTATCATCATAGCGTTGACGGTCGTATTCATGGGCGTGAGCTTCTTCGCCCTCCTCCGTATCCTGCGTTTCGTCAAGGTCATAAGCCGTTCCCTGTACGATATGCAACAAAAACAAGAGCTTACCCTCATTGACTTAAAGGACGCGCCTGCCGACGATATTACCTATCTGGGAGCTTCGTTCAATTCGCTTGCGTCTTCTATCAACAATCTGCTCGGCATTTTCCGTAAATTCGCGTCCCGCGACGTGGTGGATAAGGCGTACCGCGACCGTATCGTGAACCTTGAGGGCGAACAGCGGGAACTGACTGTGCTTTTTACCGATATTCGCAGTTTCACCAATATGACTGAAACGCTGGGAAACGATATTATCGATCTGCTCAATCTGCACTACAACAGCGCGATCCATATCATTCATAACAAGGGCGGCATCGTCGGCTCCATCATCGGAGACGCCTTGCTTGCGGTCTACGGCGCGGACGACAAGGAGATAGACCAGAACAAGTCTCTCGCGGCTCTGCTCTCGGCGTGGAGATTGCAAGACGCCGCGTCTGAACTGCGGAACGGTATGCTCGAAAGCCGCAAGGTGATTGAAAAGACCCGCGCCCTCACGCCCAGAGAAGAAGATGTGTTCAAGGCGGTGATGCTTGCTATCGGCGTGGGCATAGATGGAGGCACGGTGTTTTACGGTACCATAGGCTCCAATGAGCGTATGACTAACACGGTCATCGGGGATAATGTGAATTCCGCTTCCCGTATCGAGGGGCTGACCCGCATATACCAGTTGCCGGTCATCGTTTCAGAATACGTGAAGGACGACATCGAAGAGCAAACCGACCGTTTCCGTTTCTTCGAGATCGACACGGTACAGGTGAAAGGCAAAACCCAAGGGAAAAAAGTGTTTTTCCCCTTGGACGTAGAGATGTCTGGAGACAAAGAGATAGCCGAATGGGAGGTCTTTGAAAAAGCCCTGACCCATTATTACGATGGAAACTGGAATGAGGCGCGCGTCTATTTTAACTCGCTGACCATTCCAGCCGCCGAAGTATTTAAAGAGCGCGTTAATGAGCGGGAAGTTCCCGAAGGATGGAATGGAATATGGACAATGACAAGCAAGTAACCGCATTGACAACAACGTCAGGTTTCGATTTCATGGATAAAGAGACGCGTCTATTCTTCCGTGAAGAAGCCATGAAGACTCTCAAGAGCGACGCACCAGACGTCTACAACCTAGAAACGGAATTCGCTAAGGCGAAGCATAACCGCTCGTGGTTCGTCATTCTCATCATACTAGGAGTCATTGTTGCGACTGTATGCGGGTTATTCATTACGACCAGAGTTATCAATACGCGGACGCGGAGTGTGCCAGAGAGCATCAATACCTTTGACGACTTGAATCTCAAGAATCTTCTTGATATGGCAAGCCGCATTGAATTCGCTTATCAAAGCACGCTTGCGGAAAAATCCGCGCTTGAAGGCGAACTGTCTGTGGAGTTAAGCAAGCTTGAAGCAAACGTCGAGGCCGAGCGAGCGACCATCCATTCTCTTTCCCTGCCGCGCGGCGAGGAAACTATCCGCATCGCCCAAGTGAACGAGAAGTTTAACGAGGACGTGACTCAAGTACGGGCGAAGTATGCAGAGTCGCTGGGTGTATTGAACGCAAAACTCGAAGAATACCGGGTCCAGATTGCATCCTTTGACAAGACTCGTATTGAACAGGCAGAGGAACAGCGAAAAACCGCCAATGCCGAGTACCTGCGTTTCGAGCATGAGAAAGAAACGATACGCGCCCAGTACGAGGATACCATAGCGAATCTCCTCGCCGTGCTCTCCGAGTCTCAAAAGGTCGGCTTGCAGACGCAGTTAGAAAGCGTTGACACGGTGTCATCAAAATACAAGGCGGAAATCGCGGCGCTTGACCCGCTATGGAACAACGAACAGAGTGAAGCCATCATAGCAAACACAAATATTCCGGATACAGCGGCTCCTTTGCCCGATGGTAAAATGGAAATTTTGGCTGAAATGAACGCTTCTTACCATAATATGAATGCCCTCTCTTCAGAATTGCTCGCTATCCCGTGGAAAAATAACACGCCTTCTTATATTGAAGCTATGGACGCGCTCTTCTATGAAACGGTACGGTCTGCGGGCAATGAGATTCAAGAGCTTTCCGATAATATGTCCGATCAAAAGCAGACGCTTGAGACGCAAATCGCTGAATTAGAGGCTTTGATCGCTGATATTTCTGCGGAAAACGAAGCCGCTAAAGTAGATAATGCTTCTCTGTCCGCTTATTTAGCGGCGTTGACTGCCGAGAAAGAAACTCTGTCCGCCGAGAAACAGAAGCTTACTCAAGAACTAGACAATCTTACCCATGAGAAACAGATGCTCATTCAAGAAACGAGCAGTCTTACCCGCGAGAAACAGATGCTCATTCAAGAAACGGACAATCTTACCCGCGAGAATACGACGCTTTCCCACGATCTGGATGTCGCGGATAACCTGCTTGTCCGAGATCGCCGATATTTTCGCACGGTAACAGAAAAAAACGGCGCGGCAGGGTATGTCATCGATCCGATGAACAGAACGGATATTCTTGTCTACATTGATCCGTTGTTCGGGCTTTCATTTGAGAATCAAAAGGCGTTCATCTTCAGAACAGGAAACGAATATGTGGGAACGGTAACGATTTCTGGCGCCGACCGCGTGTTTACCGCCAAGACGGTGGAACTCGCCCCGGGCATGGCTATCGAACCCAACGACAAGATTTTGCTTGAGACTTCAAGGGGTCGATAAGTTGATAGGAGGAAAAATGTGCAAGAGAATTGTTGTTTGTTTATTGTTTGTCTGCGTAGGGCTTAACGCGCAAGAATGGGCAAAACGGAACGAGAGGAAGGAAGGCGCCGAGATCATTACCGAGCTGGCGTCATCTGGCGGGAGGGTCTGTCGTGTTGTTTCCGCTAACGGGTTGAAAGACGCGGACGCGCGGGTCATCGGCGCCAGCTTGAACACGGTGTGGGCGATTCCCGGTATGCGGGGAACAGAGGCTTCGGCGCGCATGAATGAGAGCGGCGATGGAAGATTCCGACTCGTTGTCTACCCCGTTTCATTTACAAACGGCGGCGAAGAGTTAAACGGCTATTTTCCTTCTGGTATGTCGTTTTACTTCTATACGAGTCTTTTCTACGACATTTCTATGAAAGTGGGCGATCTCATGCCGAAAGTTACCGGCGCGTTTGTGTCGCCTGAAGGCTTAATCAAGCATATTTCGGCGGCGATTCTGATGCCGGAGATGTATATGTTTGAACAGTCTCTCTTGGGCCGCATAGACCGCCTTGAAAGGGCGCTTATCGCGGCGCTTGCCAAGTCCGCGCCGAAAGCGGGCGTGTCTCCAGCAACGGCGCTTGCCGTACTAAACGAGTACAACGCGGCTCCAAACCAAAGTCCAGAAATGGTTTTTGCCGCGCTAAAGAAAAAAGGTTTCAAAACAAACGTCAAAGAAGTACGGGCTGTGCTGTGGACATATTTCGGGAATATCCCTTGACGTAACTGAAAGATTTGAATGATTTTGATGCTGACCCTTATTAAACACAGACCGTAAGATTCCGCGTTTAATAAGGGTTGCTATTGTTTTATTCTGCAATATCCGTTGATGCTTGGGGTTGAAGGTATCTAAAGAAGACGTCCGAAAAGTTATCTTTTAGTTTTGCGTTTTCTGTAAAGAAAGAGCGTATTTTTTGTTCCATGGTATAACTTAACCAATAAGAAGAATAGGCGGTTTCTATGTAGCCAGCGTTGGTTTCGTCCGCCGGTGTTTCTTCTAAGGGGTAAAGCACAAGCACGTTGTTTCCAACAACAAAAGGACTAGACGCGGTGTTGAGCGGTGTTGAGAAGGCTATCTGCCAGAAGTTTTCGTTTGAGGCAGCGTTTGCAAGTTCGCTCACCGACGAGTCAAGAGGCGGCAAAAGTTGTTCTCCACCAAAGTTGATGGGCATGGGACCAAAATGTTTCTTTTCAAGGCTTTGTTCTTCAACAACAGCGTCAAAGCCGTTAGTCTTGCTCAAAGCGGCAAAAGCTTCCGCTTCATTTATGAAATAGTCTTCCACCCGCCCTTTTTCAAAATCCATGATATAAGAACGTATCTTCCTTAACGTTTCCGCATCCGCCGTATCCGCGAATTGAGGCTCGTCTTCGGCGCGGAAAAACGTCCATGTCTCGCTCGTTCTTATGACTTCACTGAAATTCCCTTTGGCAAGGTCCAAAACCGCGTTTCGTGCGTCATCATCGTCAGTTGTTATCTCCGACCTAAGTTCAAAAGCCATCTTGACGCCCATGTCTCCGCCTTTCTCTGCGGTCGTCGTGTCTTGGGACTGGGTTCTTGCCGAATCCTCAAAAGTCGTGACTCCATCCTTGATGTTCTGCATGATTTGTTGCGCTTCTCTTTCGGAATTCATGGAGATTCTTGAGAGATGCGTGGACTTGAAAAGGTTTTGATTAGCGTTGGCAAAGGCTATTATTTCGGAATCTGGGTAATTACTCAAGGAGAATGTAACCATATCAAACGAGCGTTCAGGGGAAGCCATCGCCTTAACGAAAGGCGCTTCTTTGGAAGATATTTTCAAACCGGTTATATCGTCCATATAACGGGACGAGATGATTTCCCCCTGTACGTCCTTCCATAAGGTTCCCCGCTCGTTGCTGTCCATTTGCCGATACCTCACCGAGGAAAAACGCCCGTTTTCCTGAAATATCGGAAGCATAGCGACTTCCTTATCTACAACGCTGTCAGGTGTTGCGTAACCGGCTTTCCGCATTTCCTCCAGAATCGCCGTATGAACCACGGTTTGCTCAAATGCCACGCGCCATATTTGATAGTTCATAAATAGGTTGTTGATGTCCTGTCCTGCGTTCTGCTGACTTCTGGCGATATTCTCGTAAATTTGGGCAAGATAACCGCCCGGCTCGTAGGCGATGGGCGTCTTGTCGTAATAGCCGAAGACTAGGTCAACATTGCGTCCCATTTCGGCGCTCGGTACTATCGCCGGCACAAAGACAAACGCGATAATGACGATAATCAGCACGACAAACGTACCGATAACAATGCCGGGGTGGGTCTTAAACCGGCGGGTAAACTCTTCCATTGTGGGGTCGTTCTTTTTGGGGGTCGCTTTTTTCTCTTTCAAAGCCATAATTTCCTCTATTATTGTAAATTCTCTAAAGCATATAATACCATTTGCCTTTTTATAAAGACGATAAATGATATTACAACTACTATACTCTAAACTTTTTTCTTATGCAACACCCTTCGGGTGTTAGACGACTTCACACGGGGTGTTGTCCGAAAGGCACCCTTCGGGTGTTAGACGACTTCACACGGGGCGTTGTCCGAAAGGGGTCGCCGCTGTCCCCGACAGGGACGGTTACGCTTGTAAACAAGCGGGTCCCTACTCGTTACTCTTTGCTCATTGCTCACTACTCACTACTACCTGCTACCTACTACCTATTCACTAGTATGAGGGGGCGCGGTTTTCCCTAAACGGAGGGCGGCATACGGTCCACCTTGAGGTGCGCCCCCCCTGTCTCCAACCCCCCTACGGGGGGTTTCCGCCACCCCCCAACCCCCGGCGGTGTCAGACACCGCATCCCCGCTCCGTGCCTGCGCTGTCAGCGGAGTCATCTTATCGGCGGAGCGAGTCATCATATC
>JAISCD010000015.1 GCA_031265825.1 Treponema sp.
AGCCTCCTGCTCTTGGCGCTTGGCGGCGGTGTCAGGCACGCGGCGGCGGGTGTTGGTGTCAGGCACACGGGCGGGGACAGCAGGGGCGGGCGGCGGTGTCAGGCACGGGGCGGCACGCGCACGCTGGTGTCGGCGTGGGCGGCGCGGTGGTGTCAGACACGCGGCGGCACGCGCACGCTGGTGTCAGACACGGAGCGGGATACGCACGTTGGTATCAGGCATACGGTAGCACGCGCACGCTGGTGTCAGACACGCGGCGGCACGCGCACGCTGGTGTCAGACACCGGGGCGGCACGCGCACGCTGGTGTCAGACACCGGGGCGGGATAGACGGCGGCGGTGTCAGACACGCGGCGGCACGCGCACGCTGGGTGGTGCCAGACACGGGGCGGCGGGTGTTGGTGTCAGGCACACGGGCGGTGACGGCGGTGTCAGACACACGGCGGCACGCGCACGCTGGTGTCGGCGTGGGCGGCGCGGTGGTGTCAGGCACACGGCGGCACGCGTACGCTGGTGTCAGACACTGGGGCGACATGGGCGGCGGTGTCCGCGCACGCTGGTGTCGGACAACGGGGCGGCGGGTGGTGGTGGCAGGCACACAGCGGTACGCGCACGCGGGTGTCAGACACGCGGCGGCACGCGCACGCTGGTGTCGGCATGGGCGGCGGTGTCAGGCACACGGCGGTACGCGCACGCTGGTGTCAGACACACGGCGGCGCGGTGGTGTCAGGCACACGGCGGCACACGCACGCTGGTGTCAGGCACACGGCGGTACGCGCACGCTGGTATCAGACAATGGGGCGGTGGTGGGCGGCGGTGTCAGGCACACGGCGGTACGCGCACGCTGGTATCAGACAACGGGGCGGTGGTGGGCGGCAGTGTCAGGCACGCGGCGGTACGCGCGCGCTGGTGTTAGACATGGGGCGACGTGGGCAGCAGACACGAGGCGGCACGCGCACGCTGATGTCAGACAGCGGGGGCGGGCGGCGGTGTCAGACACACGGCGGGCAAAGAGGCACACGGCGGCGTGGGCGGCGGTGTCTGAGTAATGAATAATGAATAATGAGCAGTGAGTAATGAGCAATGAGCAAAGGAAGACGGGCGAGCGGCGCGGTGGTGTCGGGCACGCGGGTGTCAGACGCGGTGGTGTTAGACACGCGGCAGTGTCTGACGTGGTGGGTGTCGGGCGTGGTGTCAGATGTGCGGTGTCAGACGCGGTGGTGTCTGACATGGCGCGGGACTCCTGTTCTTTGCTCACTGTTCACTGCTAACTATTATTTGTTATTCACGGTGTCTGACACCGACTAGCCACTTGCGGCTATCCACTGTCCACTAATGGGTAGTCGTCTGACACCCTTCGGGTGTTTTATAACACGTCCTGCCAACCAACCCTTTGGGTGCGTTAAAACGCACCCAAAGACAGCTTGTGTCGGAAATGATTGCCTTATTGAAAAAGTCTGGAGGCATTGTCAATGTCCGCTTGTAGTTCACAAGCAGTCTGGAAAAAAAGAGAAACCCCATACTTGCCCAACAGTTCAATAAATGCCCTTTTTGAAATGCCCACCAGTTCCGCGCAATATCCCAGGGCAAGTTTTCGCTCTTCATATAGCTTCACGGCAAGTAGCATTTTTATATCAAACTCGGAAAAGTGAGCCATCGCCGGAATTTTAAGGTTTATGGTCATTAGAACGCTCCTTGCCTTTGAATATAGCACAAAAAGAGATAAAAAATAAGAGAATTAGGAATGCCCACGCCGTCCGAGGGCAAGAACAGCGCACATCAGCGGCACCTCCGGGTATTTAAAAGCGCACCCAAAGGGTGTTTTAAACCGCTCTGCCCCATCGTGCAGGTTGGGGGGGGGGGCGGAAGACCGCCGCAGAGGGGAACCGGAGACAGGGGGCGCACCACAAGGGCGACTGTGTGCCGTCCTCCGTTGTGGAAAACCGCGCCCCCTCATACTATTGCATTGCTTGTGGTGTCAGACACGAATGACACGGAGGCACCCCGCCCACTCTTCTAACAACGAATAGGTTCCGCTTATTTACAAGCGTAACCGCCAAGTCGGGGACAGCAGTACTACCTTTCGTACAATACCCCTTGTGAAGTTGTTAAACACCCTTCGGGTGTTACCAGCGGACTTCGTAGGTTAGGGGCGTTTCCAGCACGAGCAGGTCTAATAGCGGCGCATCGAATTCCGCGCGCTTGCCTGAGAAATGCCCGCCTTGCACGCTCTTTACATCTTTGGGAAAATCAATGGTAATGCGGATATTCGCTTTCTTTATATCGGATACGAGGTTTGCCGCCAGCTTCTTGTCTTTGAAACTCCCGAAGAAGTTTTGCAGTTCATCGAGGTATTCGGCTTTGGTTTTGATGTATTGATAATCTTCCAAAGCCGCGGGCGACATGAGACAGGAGAGATAGTCAACGAAGTCTGGGGACAAGAGAGAGACGATGCGCGGCGCGGATGTCCTGTCTATGACGACCAAGAGACGCCCATTTTGCGAGTCGAATGTGAGAAATTGGCTCCGCTGACCAGCCACCGAGAGAAAGTCATTTATGCGGGAGAGGCTTATGGTTCCCTCTATTGCGGAGGACGTGATATTGCGGAAGCGGGCGGTTTTGACGCCTTTGGACGCGCTTATTGACGCATTTATACTGTTTGCATCAATGATGTTTTGAGACACTCCGCCGCCTATCTTGAATAGAGAATGGATAAGCTCGGTCATGCTAGGCTGTAATCCACTCTGAATGGTTATGTCCGCAGAGCCGTCGTCCGAGACGACCCCCGCAATTTGAGCGGAACACGATGTCAATAACATGAAAGCCACCATGAAAGGGAAAATAGACAATTTCATATATGCTAAACGCTCCTTCACGAATTAAGTTACACCCTTCGTACGCACAGCGTGTTAGCCGACTTTGCAACGGGTGTTTACGAAAGGCAACAGGTATCTGACACTCTGCACACGAAGCTTGTTAGCCCGCAACGGGTGTGTCTGACACCCGACACACGAAGCCATTAGCCGACACCGCAACGTGTCTGACACCCGACACGCCTGTTGGACAAGACGCTTTAAAACATCCGAAGAGTGCGACTACCGACCCGGTAGTCTGCCCAGATTGAATAACTTGTTCAACCTTCGTAGGGGAGCTTCATGTAAGACTATGCGGATAAAAATGTCGTAGTTTTTTTCCGTCTTGATTCTGATTGTTCTGCCAATACAGTCAGGCAAGGCTTTTGACATGATTTCTGGGAAAAACCACCTCTTTAAAGGGATAAAAGAGCAATAATCGCCATCAAAATAAATTTTTGCGAGACAGGAAGGCAGAGGCGTAAGAAATATAAGAAAATCAGAATTCCCGCCTCCTACGGTGAGCGAAAACCCCTTCTTGACCGAGTGAAAATTTCTGCGACCAATGTTGGTGTTCTGGTTTTCCACAGAAAGCGACAGAAGACACTGACCATCCAACCTATTATCAGACAGAGAGGCAAAAGCACGATTCGTCAAGAGACGGATACGTCGGCACATGAACATTATAGCCACTGAGCATAAGAGAAACACAACAGCCGAAGCCATAACGAGTACCGCAGTAGGAGTTGTTAAAGAATCAAACCGCCTGTTCCTATAAGCAGGTTGCGGTCTAACGATACGCGGGAGAGAGGAATCGTCTGGCGTTATTATCTTTGGTGGAGTGACCTGCGGCAGTTGCTCCTCAGGTGGTTGCGTTTCGACAGGTACATCCACAGGCACATCCTCTAAAACCTCTTCTTCCAAAGGCAGACTATCTAAAGGATACGACTCTTGCTTTTGCGGCTCTATTTCTCGCGGCGGCGCAGGAGGTTCTTCTTGAAGGGGCGGTGGCGCAGGCGATTGGGGCGTTCCCATCTTCACCACATCTAAGGATGTTTTTGGCATAGACACGGGCGTTACTATCGTTATCATCTTTTGGCGAGCGCCGAGTCCAGCTATGTATTCCTCGGCAAAAGCGAGCGTACCGTCAATATCCGCAGTCGTATTGATACGAGCAAGGTTATGTATCGTCCGTTTGATTCTTTCCATATCATCATTGCCCATGACCCGCACCGATGTCTCAAGCCAAGGCATCCGCGCCGCGTCAGCAAAAGAAATAATATGAAAACTATCACCGAATTTCACATTCTGCTCAAGGAAATCACCGGCGATGAACGCCCGTACATCATCATCAAACCCTGTCATATCCACAATCAATACAACGTCTCGCGGACCACGAACCTGTCCAAAAGTAAAAGAGAATGTGTATAAAAAGAATAACAGAACGCATACTGATTTTCTCACTTTTATTAGGAAATAGAGAGCAAGTCTTTAGTGGGGATAGGAAGACGGACAGGAATAGGGAGATATTCCTCATTCCCCAGGTTTCAAATTAACCGCTACCTATTCCCTCACCTCATAAATCTGAAACTATACAGCAACAGGCTCTATCCGTTTGACCGTATAGGAAACCTTATCCACGCCCACTGCAAAGACAAACTGTTCGCCCGGCGCTCTATTAAGCACCGCATTGCCAAATGGTGAAAGATACGAGATAACTCTGTTTTCTGGGTCCGATTCCCACGGACCCAGTATGACGTATTTTTCGATTTTCCCGTCGTGTTCGAGTTCCACCTTAGTACCGAAAGAAACGCGATTTATGTTGACCGAGTACGGATCGAAGAGTTGCGCCCTTTCAATTTCATCCTTGAGCTTTGCGACTGTAGAGTTGAGTATCTCCTGTTTCTCTTTTGCCGCCTTGTATTCAGCGTTTTCCCGCAAGTCGCCCAGCGATAAGGCATATTCTATTTCTTTGGAATTAGCAGGAACCTCCACATCCATAATGTGAATAAGTTGCTTCTGCTTTTCCTCATATTTTGCAACTGTTACAATAAGGGAACGCGCCACGAGTTTCTCTCTCTTTACGTCTATGCTGATAAACTTGAAATTCGGGTACTTATCCAGAATGCGGCTTCGGAGTCTGAGATTATCTACAGGATCAACGGACTTCATATCATTGATCAACGTATAGATTCTCGTGATGGTATCTTGCGCCGCTTCGTCGATGAAAGAATTGAGAATCTCGTCTTTGAACAGTATCCCGTAGACCTGCTTGAAGATTTTACGATTCTCAGTTACTTCACTATGGTTTTCAATCTCACGATGACTCACGTCGAGGATATGTATGAGAGTGATGAGTTGCCTTTCAAAGGAAATATCCGCCTTCTTGAACCACGGGGTTTCCGCACTATTTTTGAATAGCCACACTACAGCCATGCGGTATTTTCGATAATTGTCAAAACATTGAGTGGTCATAGAGACCAATTTGTCCTCATACCCTTCATGCTCAAGAGCCGTTATGACGGAGGGGAGGAGAGCGTAGGGAAAGAGCTTCGTATAGACGTCAGCCCATTCAGCGACGAAGAGCTTGATGTGGTGGAGGAAGTCTTCTTTTAGCTTCGCGTCTTTAAGATTGGAAAACATTTCAGATACATCGGGGATAGCCTCAAAAATTTCCACGAAATTAACAGAGATACCAGAGGCAAGCGAGGGAAATTTCCCTGCCAAATCCTTGATAATCAAGTAGGAGGCGACGACCTGTTCATTGACCTGTCCAGAGAGCTTCAGGAAACCCATGAAATAGGAAAACATCTCAGTCCAGTATTCACCATCAAACTCAGCGTCTTTTTGAGCGGCAAATTCTTCTATTGTTTTCACGCGGTCAAAAAAATTCTTCTCCGCCTTGAATTCGTTGTAGAGCTTTCCCTCGAAAGTGAGCGGATGTTCACGTACGGTCCAGACATCGGCATCGTCAATGCTCACTCCGAAATGCGGCACTGTTTTGAGGATAGTTCTCGCTTTGTTGCTCCACCCCGTCCATTCGCCGGGCGAAAGCACCGAAGGCGACAGCTCCGCCTTTATTTTCTTCAAGTCGCATGCGTTGTTGAAACTCTTAATAACTGTTTTCAACGCCCATTCAACGTCGTCTTTTACTTTCGTAGCTAACTTCTCTTTTTTCCATGCGGCTTTCAGCACCCAGATATGGTCTTTCGCCAGAGTTTGTAAGGCGTTTACCGACATCTTCAGGGACATAACATGGTTACGTTTCTTTGCGAAATCAATAGTGATTTCATCGTCTCTTATACCAGCGATACGCCCCACACCCCACGTCTTGTGGTACACGAAATTACCCTTATCAAAGACAATATGCTTCTCGAAATCCTTAATAGCGTCGTGAACGTTACGGTACTTCTGGTTTAAGTTTGAAATACGGATATACTCTTCAAGCTGACTATGGGCGATGTATTTTCTTCTATAACAATCAATGATTTCCTTCCTTGCCGAACCATCTTTTTCGTCATATCCCAAAATGATTTTCAGGATATTTATAGCGGTATTAACGTCATTTCGTTTCTTACAAACAGCATAAATATCCTGCAAGAGAACAACGGCTTTTTCTTCACTAATATTTTTCGCTGTTTTCTTCTGCACATGAAGGAAGAAGTCGATGTCTTCAGGACAATACTCAAGAAGCTTCTGCCAAATCTCACGCACATTAGTAAAGAGTTGCTTATTGATGTAACGGTGCAAGGCTTTCTTGTAGTAATCGACACATGAGTCAATATCGCCCTCGGCTTCAAAATGCTCGGCAAGCGCCCTAACGACGTCGGCTTCCGTGTAATCAACCTTGACGAGCCGCTCCCATACAGCATAGACCTTTTGTTCTTCGTCGTTATTTCGGTAACAATCCGCCAGAGTACGAAGAGCGAACTTAGATTCGCCGAAATCCAAAATACGCTCGCAAAGATACTGCACGATATTCCATTTATGATTATCCGTGAAGATAGTTACCAGATTGACGATAGCGAAATCGTCTATGAGTTGCCGCGAAAGAGAGACCATACCGGAAAGATACAAAGCGATAATACTAGTCTTTGTATGACCGAGATGGTCATTACATATCTGCTTCAACTCATCGCCCATTTTCTTTTCTTGGACTTCTTTCAGAATCAGATCTAAATCCTTAAAATGATTGGTGGAATAGTTATTTAATGTTGCCCTGGTCCACTTTTCCTCGGTCAACATCTTCTGAACATCCTTTAATAATTCTTCTGACATTTATATCTCCTTCTTTAAAAAGAGGGGTTAGGAATATTGTTTTTGAACAAAACTTGATAATTCAAAGAATGTGTCGCAACAATAAGACCATACTCCACTCCCTCGCTCCCTATCTTTCCCCTTAGTTTCTGAACTGTTCATATATAGCAGAATCAACCACTCTAATTTTAAGCATAGTCTCTTCAACCAAGAGCGGCACTTCCCGCCTAGAATCTTCTTTTATATTTTCGTAATGATCGATAAGCCAAAAATACCTGTTTAAAAGTCTTGGTTTTGAGAAGGGGAGACTTTCGGGACGGTTTTTGACTTCGTTTTCCAATGCGAAGATAGAATCCTTTAATTTTCTCAGTTCAATCGGTTTCAGTTCTCTTTTAACTGAGAACACGCCATAAAGATTACCATAAATTGGAATCCATTCAGGAATTTCCTGTTCGCTAAAACCCAAAGATGCCACCTTGTCTTTCAGGCGGATAATCAACTCTGATTCCATAGAATGAAGATCGACGGCTTGAGGCGCGAGAAAGAAAGCTTCTCTGAACAAAACCTTTGCGTACCGTGTTTCTTCCAACAGGGCGTTTACATCCGCGAGTTCTGAAAGAATAGCGCCGTCGTCCTTTTTGATCCTTGCGGCGTATTCCAGATATTTTATAGCAAGCTCATAGTTACCGCATCCCTTATAACAACGCCCTGCTTGAAGGAAGAGCGCGTAATCGGAACCGTCGCTTTCCGACAACACTTCCTTGAAGAACTTAAGAGCGACTGCAAACACATAACGCCGAATCGCGTAGATACACTTCTCGTAACCGGGTCCGATACGGTCCATGAATATATAGAAAGGCTTCCAAAGAGAAAGAATAAAATTCCCTTTTTCATAGACTTCCGAAAACTCCAATAATTGCTTCATACGCTCCTGCCACCAGTTGATACATTTAAGTGCATATACTACTTCTGAGTGTTCATAGTCTATTTTGAGGGCTTCTTCCAACGCCTCCAACGCCGACGTTACATCAGAGGCTTTTAGACTGTCATAGGCTTCCTGAATGAGCCGTTCTATCGAGCTATTCATATCTTAAAGCCATTTCATTAAGAGATGGTTTTAAGATTATTTTACCTTATTTTAGATATTTTTTTCAAGTAGGAAAAATGAAACTTTGCACGCGAAGCGTGTTTAATAACTTCCCATGTCCGGGAAATGGTCAGACGGGACATCAGCGCCGTTCTGAGTATCAGCATCACCAAGGTCTTAACAGTACTTCACCCAGATGCCGCCATCTCCCATTCTACGGTTTTTTCTTCGATTTTAGCGACAAGTTCGTTAATTTGCACCTGAATCGCCCGTGCTTTTTCACCATTGGTGTAAACCGCGGGCATCGATAACTCCGCTTCAAGCATCGCCTTTTCTTTTTCAAGCACATCGATGGCGGATAAAAGAGCAACCTCACGTCGTTGTTGCCGCCGCATCTCGGACCGCTTCTGTTTTTCCGCCGAAAATCGCTCTCTAGCATCATTTTTTTCTTTAGAGTCTTCAATCTTCAGCCGTGTTTCTTCCATTTCAACCACATTTTCAGTAGAAATCTTTTCCAAATAATAGCCGTAATTACCGTAAAAAAGACGGGTACTAGACGGTACATCTTTACCGGAAATCTCCAACGTTTTTGAAGAAAGTCCTTCCATGAAAGAACGGTCATGAGACACGAAGATAACTGTACCAGCAAATGCCTTGAGTGCGTCCATGAGAGCGTCCTTTGATTGAAGGTCAAGGTGGTTAGTCGGCTCGTCGAGTATCAGGAGATTCATCGGCTTGACAAGCATCTTCAGTAAAGCGAGGCGGCTCTTTTCACCGCCGGAAAGTACAGCAACGTTTTTGTCAACGTCATCCCCACGAAACAGAAACGCTCCAAGCATATCGCGGACTTTCGGTATAAACGCAATCGGCATATCTTTCTCCATATATTCGAGAACGCTTTTTCCACCATCCGAGTCGTCCAGGGTTTCCGCCGCGTCCTGCGAGAAATAACCCATAGCAATCCCCGCGCCATAGGTGATGGTTCCTTCAAAATCCGTATCCTTCCCTGCTAAAATCCGCAATAAGGTCGTCTTACCCGCGCCATTCCGTCCTACGACAAGCAATTTTTCCCCGCTATCGAGTATCAGGTCAAGCTCTCCGAAAATTTGTCGCGTTCCATAATGTTTTCCAAGACCGGTAATGGTGATTGCTGTTTTGCCCGAATGGGGCGGCTTTGGGAATTGAACACTCATTTTCTTGAAAGATTCAGGGATTTCAATGCGCTCCATTTTCTCAAGGCGCTTGATACGCTCCTGCACCATTGCCGCCTTTGTCGCCTTGTAACGGAAACGTCGAATCAGGTCTTCAGATTTGGCGATTTCTTCCTGTTGTTCATTATAGCGTTTGACGAGACTCTCTAGTTCTACCTTGCGGACCATCTCGTAAGCCGTGTAATTACCCACATAACGTTTAAGTCGCCCCTGAAACAGCTCGTAAACTTCGTTGACAGTTACGTCCAGAAAAAATCGGTCATGGGATACGAGAACGTAACCACCACCGAAGTCGTCAAGCCATTTTTCAAGCCATGTCCGTGCTTCGATGTCCAGATAGTTGGTCGGCTCGTCGAGTAAGAGAACATCTGGCGTTTCTAAAAGCGCCTTTACGAGAGCGATTCTCATCTGCCATCCACCTGAAAACTCCTCTACCGGACGATTTTTATCCTTTGGGGCAAAGCCAAGTCCTTCTAATACGGCTTGAATCTTCTGCTTTCGTATATTATAGCCAGAATTCTCTACTATTTCTGATAAAATATGGTATTCTTCGAGTAATTTTGCGCCTTCATTGTCGTTTTTTACGCTTTCAAGGATAGACGCCAGCGTTTCCATCCTTGAAATGAGCGCCTTTATGGATGAGAACGCCTTTTCAACTTCATCATAAAGGCTGTTCCCACGATGAACTAGTCCTGTTTGTGGGAGATAGGAGATACGGCATCCCTTTTGAACGGATTTTTCCCCAGAATCCGGGGTTGTAACACCGGCTATCACTTTCAGCAGAGTCGTCTTGCCCGCGCCGTTAGCGCCAATGAGCGCCGCCCGCGTCCCAGCCGTAATGACGAGGCTCAGGTCTTTTAAAATATCTTTGTCTCCGAAGGCAAGAGAAATTTTTGAAAATTGAATCATAATTTTACCAATGGGAGAGTAGGGATGTAGCGTTTCTTGAAATTATCAAACCGTATTCACGGACAAAAACTTGTTCCCCATCCCATTTTCTACTACCATGTTTGTTTGATGACATTCGATACCGTACCGATGGAATAACCTTCTTTTATAAGAGTGTCGAGCAAGAGGTTGATGCGGTTAAACAGATAGTCGTTACGCCCGTCAGACGAAAGCCCAAGACGGATAGGGATAATGGAACCTATCCGTTTCATCTCTATGATGCGGTCGACCATGTCAGACGCGGGTAGCTGCGAGATACCCGTGTACGCTATATCATCATTGTTAGAGAGGGAATCCATTGGATCGATGTCTCGGCTTATAGTACGGTAACCTGCCTTTGACGCGGCTTCGATAATGTCAGAAGACATGGAATAAAAAGGGGGATGCCATAGGAGTTGCAGTTCTCTGCCCGTTATCTGGAAAAATTCGTCTTCATTTCGTGCAAGCCCGCGTGATATAAAATTGGCGTCTATCTGGTATCGGATCGTTGATAGGTTAATCACCGCAAAGAACATAGAGGCGACTTCATGCCCTGCGTCCGCAATATCCCGAACGGATTGGGGATGCCGCCGCATGAATTCGCCGTTCAAGAAAAAGGTCGCCTTAACCCCAAAGGCGTCAAGCGCGTTAAGCGCATTGGTTAAACCTGTGCTATCGTCATATAAA
>JAISCD010000024.1 GCA_031265825.1 Treponema sp.
ACAACGCCTTTATGCACCCCGATGTGTGTTCGATTTAGATTAAGGTTTTTGTGGTAGCGTTAGACAAATCCTTTATGAAACCCGCTGTGAGGTCGATGTAGTTTAAGGTTTTGAGGGTAGCGTAAGACCGCGCCTTTATGCAACCCGCTGTGCGAGCGATGTAGTTTAAGGTTTTGGAGATAGCGTAAGACCGCGCCTTTATGCAACCCGCTGTGCGGGCGATGTAGTTTAAGGTTTTGGGGGGTGGCGGAAGACCGCCGAAGGCGGGCTGGAGACAGGGGGGCGCAACACAAGGGCGCCTGTGTGCCGACCTCCGTTTAGGGAAAGACGCGCCCCCTCCTGAAAATGCGCAGTGAATAGGTAGTAGGTAGCAGGTAGTAGTGATTAGTGATAAGTGTCAGACATCGCGGAGGTTCCGCTTGCAAGCAAGCGTAACCGTCATGACGGGGACAGCGGCACTTCCTTTCAGATAACAACCATTGGGAAGTCGTTAAACACCCGAAGGGTGGTTGGGGGGTGGCGGAAGACCGCCGCAGGCGGGCTGGAGACAGGGGGGCGCACCACAAGGGCGCCTGTGTGCCGACCTCCGTTTAGGGAAAGACGCGCCCCCCTCCTGAATAATTTAAGTAAGGGAGAAGGAGAGTTAAAATGTATGAGAGACCAAGCTGGGACGAGTATTTCATGGAAGTGTGCGACGCCATTTCCAAACGGGCGACCTGCGATAGGGGCAGATCGGGATGCGTCATAGCCAAGAACAACCAAATCTTAGTAACCGGCTACGTCGGCGCCCCCTCAGGACTGCCCCACTGCGACGATGTGGGGCATCAGTTGAAGAAGATGGTACACGAGAACGGGAATACCACCGAGCATTGCGTCAGGACGGTTCACGCGGAACAGAACGCTATATGCCAAGCCGCCAAACGAGGCATTTCTATAGACGGCAGTACACTCTACTGCCGCATGACCCCTTGCCGCACCTGCGCCATGCTCATCATAAACTGCGGAATCATCCGCGTCGTGTGCCAGCGGCGTTACCACGACGCCGAAGATTCAGAAGCCATGTTCAAAAAAGTCGGCATAACCCTCGAATACGTATCAAATGAAACGCAAACATATTAGAAATCAGTTTACACCAGCGACCTTCTTCTTTGCGACATATCTACCCTTATTATTTGGTTTGCCCGGCGTCGCTCCACTTGATACCGTAATATACCAATCATCAGCGGTATTCGAGTCAAGAACAGCCTCGTTGCGGCAGATAGTTCTCGTCGAAGTAGTATCGCCGCTAGGAAAGGCGCCGCTCGGCGCGGGAACGCCTTCACTCTCGAAGAGCCACGCTTCTTGTTCGCCAAGTAACACCGATGCGCGCTCCATATTTTCACTGGTTTTGTTTCCCCAAGTCCCGTCCGCGCTGAATATAACCGCGTCAACGACATTATCATCCTGATCCATGAAAAAAACCGCGTCCGTTTTCCGTAGACGCTCTCCAGAAGACGGCAACCAAAGGTCCCAAGCAGTATCAGACGAATCTTTCGCCTTCGACTCCGCCTTATTGCCGCTCGTTTCATTTACCGCGTTTTCTTCATAAGTCCGCAGGTGAACCACCGCGTAATCGCCTTTCTTAACTTCAATAGACGGGAATTCAAAAGACGGCGTTTCCATGTTGTCTGTGGCGACAAACATTTGTAAGGCGCATAAATTCCCATCTTCCAACATCTTCAGTTCAACGAATTCCCCCTTTGGTTTCGTCGCCTCCGTCCGTATTTCCGTTATCAGGAAAGAAGGAAGCCTTTCATTCCTCGACCTGAGTGAAACTAACACATTGAGCGTGTTCCTATTGCCGTCTTCGACCAAAACATTGGCGGTTATGGGAGCGCCGCCAGATACCTCACTGCTCAAGTGAACGGTCGCCGTTTTCCCGTTTTCAACGTATGCTATTTCTAGGTCAGGTTCAAATTTTACCGATACAATAGCAATCGGCAGTGAAAAATGAAACATGATCTCCGTTGAAGAAACCGCGGAACATCCTAAAAACACAGGAGACACGGTCTTCATATTGATTCCAAGCGCCTTCTGAAGATTATCTTCACTCGCCGAGCTTGAACAACAAGTACAAAGTAATATCACACACACACCTAATATTTCTCTCATTTTCATATCCTCCACCTATACTATGGAAGTCTCCTGGATTTTGCTTGGGTTTTTTTGTGTTTTTTCTAAATTTTTGTGGCTCTCTAGCCGTTGCCTAGCGCGTCTATCCTTCTTATCAAGAGCAAATTTAGACTACTTGAATTTTCTATTCATTTTTCGGTATTATAAAAACATGGCTTTTCCTTTTTTCTATAATATACAGAGAATTTTCTCTTCAAGCGCCAAACCCAAAAATAAGATGGAGGCAGAAAAGAAAAAACTGCTTAAAATAGTAGCGAGAGATATTGCTCAAAGCAGGTACAAGAAATTCTATAAGCCTTCACTTGGAAAGGTTGACGGCGAAGTAGGGAAGTTTTTCTACACTATCTACAAAAGTATCTCAAAAGCTCAGATTTCCATGCAAAAAGCCACGGCTTCACCTCATCTAAAGACAATTACTATCGAAAGCTTCTTAGATAAGAAAGAAATTGAGGCAGCGGACAAGTTCAGCAAAGCCGCGATAGAAGCTCGCGCCAAGACGATACCGTCGCAACAGTTAATGGATGAGATAAAAAAAGATATGGAGAGCTTTTTTGCTATTTTCAATACGGATAGGATAGAACAAATAAATGATTGTTATAATACCATACTGCGTTTCATCAATTTTGTTTCGTTTGATTTTTACAGCGTCGTAAAGAAGTTCGATGGAAATATCTCGGAACACAATTTTATCTATAAACCCCAATTTGCCGATGTTCAAGGCGAGTACATCAGCGATCAGTTGAAGGATTTTATGGAAGTGGCTTATGCTATGGACATGAATCAGGACTGGAAGAAAGCGATAAAGATACTTAACACATACAAAGATGCGGAAGTAATCAGCGTAGATCAATGGCATAGGCTACTTACCCATCTCCACGATATTCAGAAATCCAGCATATTGCTTCTCATAACGCGGATTGTTGATAGAAATCCGACTATTCAGGTAAAGGCGCATATTCCTAATGAATATATCATTGAAGAATGGCTTGAAAAGAAACGCGCCGATACGCAGAAAGTTATTGAGAAAATTATCGATGCGAAGAAAGACGAGACTATCGGGCCCCTTGTGCAAGATATATTCGGACAGATGGAAATCAATCACCTCAAGCATTACACCAAAGCGGCAAATGAAGACTATATTAAGAAAAATTTAGACGGGTTTAGCCATACTCAAGAGCTTGCGTATTTAAAGACTTTCTTGCTTGAGATTTTCAAGAAAGACTTACACCCATTGTGCGACATTTTCTTAATCAAGGGACAATGGCAGAATCAGGCACTATCCCATCAAATGTCAGATGCCATATACAAGATAAACGACATCCCGCAAAAAATAGAAGCTTTCGATACAATGGTATCTTCATCAGGAGACTATGGAGATAAACTTAGAATCTACGCATCCAAGGCTGAAAAAGAGAAAAGTCATGTGAAATACGCAAACAATCTCTTTAAAATGATAAATACATCAGCACAAAATATCATAAACAACATGGCTCAGTCGCTCATTACTATAGGGAAATTTTTTAGAACCTTCATCGACGATAAACAAAAACCTTTACACGAATTTATTATGAATTGGAAGGAACTCGAAGCATCTTCCGAAGTCCCGATTCTTGAAAGACTAGAGGATGGTTATAAAAAGATTTACTCTATGGTAAAACTTTTACAGATTTTTCTAAGCCGATAAACACTGATAACAGAAGTTATGCAAAATAGGGTTAAACGGCTTCGCCGCTCGTTGGCAAAAACACAGTAAATAATGGAGGCATAAAAAATGTGTTTAGATTTTCAAACTTTGCCGGAAACTGTTTTCTCAGAAGATACTACGATGAAAGTACGGGAATATTTCTCAAGAATTGCGGCAAATGTTGATATATTTGTTGAACAATTTCGTTCAATATCAGATGATTTACTCTATGATGAGGAATATATGGAAAGATTCGTCATTGAAAAAATCGGATTAAATCAAGAAGGTTTGGAGGAAATAGCGCCGGAATTAAGACCATATTGTGGAAGAGGGCTGTATATTTGGCAAAATCCAAGGCAATTTTCAAAGTATATAATATGGATGTTGCAAAACGCTCAAAAATATTCATCTTATCTCGAAATAGGATGCCGATGGGGTGGAACATTTATTGTTGTCTGTGAAATACTTCGTCGGGTAAATCCAAATCTCAAATGGGCAATAGCCGCCGACCTTATTGAAAAACCTCCTTTCATTGAACGGTATATGGAATTAACAAAAAACAGCGGGTTTGATATATTGTATTTTCAAGGATCGTCAACATCGGAAGAATTTATTAAATTGGTAAATGAAAAGAAACCGGAAATTTCTTTTATTGACGGCGATCATAGGATTGTTGGCGCATTAAAAGACCACATGCTGGTCAGGGAATATTCAGGAATAATCATACACCATGATATTTCCTCTGACACTGTACCGGAGACAACACTGTTGTGGAATAGTTTAAAGAAATTGGAAAGTGGAAGACAATCGGTAGAATTTACAGATCAGTATCAATCTCAGAAAGGGAAGTATTTTGGGATTGGTGCATTGTATAATGGATAATAGTGTACGCCCCCTACTTCGCATAACAGGTCTGTATATGCTTACCGTTATTCGGTGTCTCCGAGGTTCGGCTCGGTCATTCCATTACGTTCTGCTTCTACGCCTCACTCTACCCATATTTTGCCAGCCCTGGTCTTTGCGCAAAGCCCTTATTCGGGGCCGTCAAGATGCCATATACAGCCGAAACACTATGCAAATGTTCCCTTCGTTGACTAAAGAATTTACTATAAGGAAGTTATGTTAAACGACTCAAAAGCAGAGCTGGAATTGCTCTTTGATATTGCGAAAACTTTTGATAAATATGTGGAATTGAGGTCCGCGCTCGGACCGCTTCTCAGCCTTCTTGAAACAAGAGCAGGTCTCACATGGGGCATGGTAACCCTTCTCGATAGGGCTACAGGTATTCTCAAGATAGAAGAGGCTTATGGTCTGTCTTCTGAGGAAAAGTCGCGTGGGTGCTATCGTCTTGGCGAAGGACTTGTAGGCAGAGTCTTTGAGTCAGGTCTTCCCATTACCGTGGAGGATTTATCGCAAGATTCTCGCTTCTTGAACCGCGCAAAAAACAGAAAGCAGAAAGACCTTGAAGGTCTCACGTATTACTGTATTCCTATCTGTTCTTGTAAGACCGTCATAGGCACTCTTAGCGCGGAGCGTCGTCTTAATAACGATGGCTATAAAGAACAACAAATGGTTTGGGATCGTTCTTTCCTCGAAAAGACAGCGTCTATCATTTCGGACTCCGCGAAGTTGCGCGAGCGGATTTTGGAAGAACAATTTCACTTGCGTAATAATGATGACCGTGATGAGAGCGGCTATTCCCGCAGTGGAGAGCTGAATGTGCATATAGCCGAAGGGAGCGCCATCATAGGGACGGGTAACGCCATGCGCGAAGTCTATGAATTGCTCGTGCAGGTAGCGCCTAGTGACGCGACCGTTATCATCACAGGCGAGAGTGGAACAGGTAAGGAACTCATGGCCGCCGAATTGCATCGTCTGTCTCCGCGGAATAAGGCTCCTTTTATCAAAATAAACTGCGCCGCCCTACCCGAATCTATCATAGAGAGCGAACTTTTCGGGCATGAAAAAGGCGCATTCACCGGGGCGGTGAATTTTCACAAAGGCAAGTTCGAGCAAGCGCATAAGGGAACGTTATTTCTTGATGAAATCGGCGAACTTTCTCCGCAAATACAAGCGAAACTGCTCCGTGTACTTCAAGAAAGGGAGATTGAACGGGTTGGAGGGACGGCTACCATAAAAGTTGACGTCCGCCTGATTGCCGCGACGAATCAAAACCTTGATGAAGCGGTGAAAACAGGCATCTTCCGAGAAGATTTATATTATCGTCTGAATGTCTTTCCTTTGCATATTCCCTCCTTGCGTGAACGAAAGAGCGATATTGTGCTTTTAGCCGATCATTTCGCCGAAAAATACGCCGCAAAGAATAACAAACTTATCAAGCGTATCTCCTCCCCGGCTATTGACTTATTGACGAGTTACTCATGGCCCGGAAATGTACGGGAACTTGAGAATTGTATCGAGCGTGCGGTAATTCTTTCGACCGATTCGGTAATCCATGCGTATAATTTACCGCCAAGTCTTCAGTCGCCGTCTTCTACTCAGACGGAACCTACTACCACCCTAGAAGCCGCTCTCTCACGGCTTGAGAAAGAGCTTATAATCGAGGCTCTTAAAATCAGCGAAGGTAATATGTCCGCGGCAAGCCGCAGACTAGGCATTACAGAAAGACAAATGGGTCTCCGGGTTCATCATTACGCCATCAATTGGAAGTCTTATAAATCTACAAAAATGTAGGACGATATTTTTATTACTACATTTTCGTATTATTCTCTCGGATTAACTCATAAGGGCGCTCTCTTATGATTTATAGCGGTAGATTTGAGATTTATAGCGGTAGATTTGAGATTTATAGCGGTAGATTTGAGATTTATAGCGGTAGATTTGAGATTTATAGCCGTAGATTTGAGATTTATAGCCGTAGATTTATGACATATAGCGGTAGATTTGAGATTTATAGCCGTAGATTTGTAATTTATAACCGTAAGTTTTAAGACTTGAAGCCATAGTTTTAAGACTTACAGTCGTAGTTATGAGTCATATAGCCGTAGTTATGAGTCATATAGCCGTAGTTATGAGTCATATAGCCGTAGTTATGAGTCATATAGTCGTAGTTATGAGTCATATAGTCGTAGTTATGAGTCATATAGTCGTAGTTTTACAACATAAGAGTGGCGCTTTACACTATACTGTGAATAAAAATTACCGCAAAGAATTTACCACAAAGTCAAAGGAGTCGAAAAAGTATAAGAACTAAAGGAGTGAAGGGGAAAACCTTTTGAACTTCTTTGACTTATTCGGCTTGGGGTTAAAAATTTAGAGCTTTGGGGGGTGGCGGAAGACCCGCGCAAGCGGGTCTGGAGACAGGAGGGCGCGACAGAAGGGCGACTGTGTGCCGAAAAGCTTCGGAAATAGCGCCCCCCTTCTGATTATTTAGCTTTACCTGTGGGGTACAGAGGCGCTTCCTTTCGTACAACGCCCTATGTGAAGTCGTTTAACACGCCTTGCGTGGGGAAATAGCGCCCCTCCTTATTATGCCTGTACGACTTCGCTTCACTTATCGGGGTCAGAGCGGCGCTCCTTTTCTTCAGATAACGAGTAGGCTACGCTTGCAAAGCAAGCGTGGTTCCGTCCTGTCAGTGGAAGCGGTACACCCTTTCTAACAACACCCATTGCGAAGTATTTAAACACCCTTCGGGTGTGGCACGAATCTTGCTTCTAAAGAGAGACAAGTATTTCACTTTAGGAGGAAAAAATGCAGAGAAATATATTGACTCTGTTTATGATGATTATGGGAAGCTCGCTCTTCGCTCAGGAGAGTATTGAAACTTTGAGCTTTTCCCTCGATATGATCTGGCTGTTTATTGGGGCGATTCTGGTTTTCGTTATGCAATCCGGTTTTGCCCTACTTGAGACAGGTCTTACCCGCGCGAAAAACGCCGTCAATATCACCATGAAAAATGTGATGGACTTCTGTTTTGGAGCAATCGTGTATTGGATGATAGGATGGGGACTCATGTATGGGAAAGACGCCCTCGGCGGACTCATAGGGACCAATCAATTCTTTCACGCCCCCATGGAACTGAATATTGAGAATGGGAATTTCTACAAGAGTTGGTTCTTTCAGGTCGTGTTTGCCGCGACTTCGGCGACTATCGTGTCCGGCGCAATGGCGGAAAGAACCCAATTCAAATCCTATCTAATCTACACCTGCTTCATATCCGCGTTCATTTATCCCATTTCAGGACATTGGGTCTGGGGCGGCGGCTGGCTCGCAAACCTCGGATTCCATGACTTCGCCGGTTCAACAGTGGTTCACTCTGTCGGCGGCTGGGCCGCGCTTATGGGCGCTATTGTTCTTGGCCCCCGTATCGGCAAATATGTAAAAAACCCGGACGGACGAGTTTCAATCAAGGCGTTTCCCGGACACAACATCCCCTATGCGGCGCTTGGCGTACTGTTGCTGTTCTTCGGGTGGTTTGGGTTTAATGCGGCGTCTACAGGAGTCGCCACCGTGGGAGACGGCGGAATTTGGAGCGGGCTTAACATAGCGCGAGTGGCTGTTACCACCTGCCTTGCGGCTTCGGCTGGGGCTATCGGCGCTCTTGTATTCTCATGGATTTGGTTCAAGAAACCTGACTGTTCTATGACGCTCAATGGGCTTCTGGCAGGACTCGTATCAATTACCGCAGGGTGCGCGATAGTTTCACCCGGCGCTTCCATTGTTATCGGATTCCTCGGCGGGATCCTCGTGGTCGCCGCGGTTGAATTCATCGACAAGGTTCTCAAAGTTGACGATCCTGTCGGCGCGTCTTCCGTGCATTTGGCGTGCGGTATATTCGGAACTATCGCGGTCGGTATCTGGGGCAACGCGCCGTCCGCCGGCGTAGTGGGTCTTCTCCACGGCGGCGGTTTTCATCAGTTAGGAATACAACTCGTGGGTATCGTCGTTGTCGGAGCGTGGGCGGCTGTTCTCAGTCTTCTTCTCTTCTTGGCTATCAAGGCGCTCGTTGGTTTGAGGGTAACGCCTAAAGAAGAACTCATGGGTCTCGATATTACAGAGCATAAGGCTGAAGCTTATACCGGCTTCCAGATATTTAGCAATATGTAGCGAGGAGTGTTAAAATGAAAATGATAATCGCTTATATACAGCCGCACGCCTTGAACGAGGTGAAGCAGGAACTCTATAAGGCTGAAGTTTACAAGATGTCTGTTACTAACGCAATGGGTTGCGGACAACAAAAAGGGTATTTGGAGAGTTACCGCGGCGTTGAAGTCGAGGTGAATCTCCTCAAGAAGATACGTATCGAGATAGCGGTAAACGATAACTTCGTAAAACCCACAGTGGACGCCATCATACGCGCCGCCCGAAGTGGGGAAATCGGAGACGGGAAGATATTTGTGATTCCCATCGAAGAATGTATACGCATTAGGACGGGCGAGTCCGGGTCTTCCGCTATAGGCTAACACACCCTTCGGGTGTTTCAACACTTCACGCGGGGTGTTATAAGAAAGGGTGTGCCGCTTCCACTGAGATGACGGTTACGCTTGCTTTGCAAGCGTAACCTACGCGGTGTTCGCACGCGAAGGGTGTTATCCGAAAGGAAGCGCCACTGACCCCGCACCCTTCGGGTGTTTAACAACTTCACGCGGGGTGTTGTCCGAAAAGGCAGGCGAAGCCTGTTAGACAACTTCGCAACGGGCGTTGTCTGAAAGGGAGCGCCGCTGTCCCCGACAGGACGACTTTTAGAACACCCTTTGGGTGCGCTTGCAGGCAAGCGGAACCTACGCGTTGTTTAGAGGGTGCGCTGGCGGCAAGGCAGGTGTCATAAGGAGGAGGGGGCGCGTCTTTCCCTAAATGGAGGGCGGCACACAGTCGCCCTTATGGTGCGCCTCCTGTCTCCAGCCCCCTTCGAGGGTCTTCCGCCACCCCCACTCCCGTCTTCGGCTATATGAGGCCCTTTAGTAAAAGAATCCCGCGAGGCTTTCGATATGCGCGGTTTGTGGATAAAAGTCAAACATAGAAAGAGAGGCGAGTCGGTAGCCCGCTTGGATAAACGCCTGAGCGTCGCGCGCAAGCGTGGCGGGGTTACAAGACGCATAGATAATAACAGGCAGATGAGCTTTGCAAAGATGATGACGAAAAAACGGCGAAAGTCCTTGTCTCGGAGGATCGACAAGGACAAGCCCATATTTTTCCGCGCTTTGCGTTTTTGCCCAACTATCGCTCGAAACCGCGAATAACTCCCCCATGTTCTCGATATTTTCCCGCGCTATCGCTAAGGCGTCTCGGTTTTCCTCGACAATATCAAGCGCGGGAGAAAGACCTTGAAGAAACGCGGCGAATGTACCAACCCCAGAATAGACATCCAGATAGGGTCCCTTGGCTTCTCTTGCAAGAGAGAGGACGTCTTTGATAAGCTCCTCAAGCATCGCCGCGTTGCTCTGAAAGAACACCCCGGCATCTAAGATAATATCCCTGTCGAGGATTCTTATCCTGCCGCGGCTCTTTCCTTCTTCTCCTTCAATTAACAAAGTATCTTTGAATGAATAAACGGTCGTCTCTCTCTTGAGAGAAGGATTGCCCTTGAGAAAGGCGTTAATACCCGCGTCCGCCACAGGACAGATTTTAACCTCAGGTGGATTTGTTTGATAAAGCGGGACGATTTCCTCGCTCTTTTTAGCCTTGAAACCGATTTGTCCCCGCCTGTCTACATGAAACCTAACCCTGTTTCTGTACCCGAACTCGTTATTATATCTGATTGTTAATTCCGGCAATTCCGATAAACCGCCAATATGGGTGAATGCGTCTTTGAGAATAGCCGCCTTCGCCTCGAGCTGCGCGTCATAGGCAAGGTGTTGAAGAGAACAGCCGCCGCATATACCGAACAAGGGGCAGAGGGGCGCTCGTCTTTTTGGAGACGGCTCTACAATATCGATAACTTCCGCCGCCGCCCAGCTTTTCTGTTCTTTTGTGATGCGCGCGTACACGATGTCGCCCGGAACGGCGCCGTCAGTGAACACCTTTTGTCCCATCTTTGACAACACTCCCGCGCCGGTGGATGCTATGCTTTCCGTCTTTGCCGTAAAAACGTCTCCTATCATTGAATCACACTCCGAAAGGTCGCCCCGTTAGGAGGCGGCTCGTCTTCACCACACACGTGGCGCGAAACCCTCAGGCACAGGCGCAATCATCACCGAATCCCCAGACTGCGTAACAACGTAAAGCCCTTTACTCTGCGCGTACTCTTTCACATTGTCCGGCGTTATCACTCCTGCCATCGCGCCTATTAACCGCCGCCCATCTTTCCGCCAGTCCATCCATTCCCGCAGTCGCCTGAGGCGTTGCAAATGCCTGTTCACATCCTCCGTCGTTAGGGTAACTTTAACTTCTACAGGCATCGTGTATTCCCCGTTCTCCAGAAAAACGTCCACTTCCACAAAGGTTTGCCCATCTTTCAGGCACTCTTTGTTTCTATTCGCCGAAATGAAGTCGTACCCCAGCGCGTTGAACTTCTTACAGAGGTTGATCGCGATCATCTCCTCAGCCCAATTCCCCAACGTCTTGTTCACGCCGCCGATATTCTTTGACAACTCCTTTATCAACCGGTCGGTCTCCTTGGACTCTTCCCGTAATTCCTTTATCAAGCGGTCAGTCTCCTTCATTTGAAGACTAGTCTCTTGAAATCTCCGATCTGTCTCTTGAAACCTCCGATCCGTCTCTTTGGACTCCTCTCGTAACTCTTTTATCTGACGACCATTCTCTTGAAACATAGCCCAAACTTTCTCGAAAGTGAGACCTCGCTCATAGTCTATCGCTGTATCCGACATAATTTCCTCCATATTCTTTAATATACGCGGTTTGACCGCAAACGTCAACGCGCCCTCTCAATAAAAAAGCCGCCCCCGTTAGGAGGCGGCTTGAGTCAGTAAGGCGTTAAGCCTTTAACCAAGTACTAATTTCACCGCATTAAGCGCCGGTCACCCGGGCGCTTTAAGGCGACTATTGCCCAGTATACTCAATAATTACATCAAAGAGACGTCCAGGATTCATTGTCGATAATAGTAAAATATCAACTTTATCCGTACCAGTGTAATTATGTGTAAAGCTTTTTGGGTCACTAGTACCGGTAGATCCTCCTGTAGTATTCTCTACCGCCTCAACTGAATCCCAATACGTTTTCCACTCGCTATCAGCAGTGGTACTGGGTTCAATGGAGCCTTTGCCCTCTTCGCCGATTTTAAGCGTGGGGTATCGTCCATTTTCATCAGAAGCATTAGCAACATATTTAAGCGTAATATTAAAAGGTCCTTGTACGGAAGCAATTGAAACAAATCCATTGGCCGCTGTACCACCGGGTTGTATGAAACCGTTAGATAATCCACTGTCAGCCGGAGCAGTAAAGCTACTATTAAAGGTTGATGTTCTTATAGAACCAAGTAAGTTCATACCTTGTGTATAGGTGACTGTTGTATTATTAGAAGCTCCATCAGTCCATCCAGCCGGTATCTCTTGGAAATTCCATGAACGGCTATTCGGTAACTCCTGTGATCCTATTATAGTAACCGTAAAAGCCCCCGATCTTACCGGAGTTCCACCTGCGCCGTTATCAACTGAAACCGCGTAGACTTTGGCACTACCTATATCAAGCCCTTTCAATGCACCACTAGTAGGGTCAATTTCCGCATATTGGACATCTTCCGGATCAATCTCCCATGTAACACCCTGATATGCTCCCTCTGGACTTACGCTTGCCGTCATCTGCAAATTTCCACCAACTTCAACGGAAGCGCCAGCTTCATTCGTTATAGTAACACTTTGAACCGGTGGATAGGGGGTAGCCGGCGCCGGTTTTGAGTATACCGTTGTATCACCTTGCTTGATGATAATGTTGGAGATTTCAGCTTCCACGCCGCTGATCAGGAAGCCAAGGTATAGCGGATCATTAATCTCTGGCACATCTCCTGCCGCCGCCCTTCCAAGAACGGAATGAATCGCGGCGTCTCCTGTCCGGTTTATACCTGTTGAGGTGTAAGGCGTGTGAGGTCTGGTAGGATCAAAAGCATCGTCTTCAACCTTTATATTATAGGTACCAACCGTTGCTTGCGTTACGGTATACACATATTCATTAGTAACACTTTCAATAAACTGGGTTGATGAGGTTGCTGAATTAGTATTGTCGCTGGATCTGGTTGCATAAACGCTTCTGCGTCCGCTTGTAGCAATATTCACACCTGCGAGCGCAATAAATGTAGAGGGATCCGTGGCATCAGGAGTAGAATTATCCACTGTTGGATCCGTAAAAGCTCCGATGAGAACGCCATTGTCAGTACCGGAAGATGCAACCAGTTGGGTAATTTTCACACGCGCACTGACACTAAAGGGCGCTTGCAAGGGGGTATCCAGATAGACAAACGTGTCACCCGCAATCTTATCAAGTGTAGTTCCCCAGCCCGAGGTAGTACTGGTATTCTTGACAGTGAGTCTGCCCGTCGCATTGAAATCGGCGTCCGTTACATCTCCGGCCGCTGTTGTGCCTTCAAGCGTTCCTGTCTGGTTAAATATCACCAACTTGGGCGTTCCCTGCGCGGTTACTGTTACAGATGCAGTTGCAGGCTTGCCGTCTGCTTTAAGACCCGCGGTCGTCGCAGTGATGGTCGCCGTACCTTCGGCTACCCATGTTACTACGCCGTTGGCAACAGTGGCAATCGCAGGAGCGTCACTAGTCCACGTAACAACCTTGTCCGCCTCTATCGTATTGGCCGGTGATACTTCCGCGGTCAGCGTTACAGTCCCATTTATAGCGAGAAGAACAGGTCCCGTTACTGCGGTTCCATCTTTTTTAATGACGACCTCTGTAACCTTCACGGTCTCGGCGGTTATAGTAACAGACGCAGTTGCGTGAGTAGTACCGTCTTCTTTAAAACCCGCGGTCGTCGCAGTGATGGTCGCCGTACCTCCCGCATGCCACGTTACTACTCCGTCGGCAACAGTGGCAATCGCAGGAGCGTCACTAGTCCACGTAATAACCCTGTCCGCCTCTGTCGTGTTGTCCGGCGATACTTCCGCAGTCAGCGCTACCGTCCCATTTACGGGGAGAAGAACAGATTCCGTTACTGCGGTTCCGTCTTTTTTAATGACGACGCTTGCAACCTTCACGGGCTCGGTAACGGATATAGTAACGGTCGCGGTTGCGGGATTGCTGTCTTCTTTAAGACCCGCGGTCGTCGCAGTGATGGTCGCTGAGCCTATCGCAACGCCGGTTACTACGCCATTGGCAATAGTAGCGACTTCCTCATCACTACTAGTCCACGTAACAACCCTGTCCGCCTCTGTCGTGTTAGTCGGCAATACTTCCGCAGTCAGCGTTACAGTCCCATCTAAGAGAAGAGCGAATTCCGTTACTGCGGTTCCGTCTTTCTTAATGACGACGCTTTCAACCTTCACGGCCTCGGTAACGGATATAGTAGCGGTCGCGGTTGCGTGAGTAGTGCCGTCTGCTTTAAGACCCGCGGTCGTCGCAGTGATGGTCGCCGTACCTATCGCAACGCCGGTTACTACGCCATTGGCAATAGTAGCGACTTCCTCATCACTACTAATCCACGTAACAACTCTGTCCGCTTCTGTCGTGTTAGTCGGCGATACTTCCGCAGTCAGCGTTACAGTCCCATTTATGGCGAGAAGAACAGATCCTGTTACTACGGTTCCGTCTTTTTTAATAACGACGTCCGTAACCTTCGCAGGGGCGTTAACCGTTATAGTAACAGTCGCACTTTTACCCTCCGCAGTTGCGGTAATGTCCGCTGAGCCAGCCGCTTCACCGTGTACGAGTCCAGTAGCACTAACAGTGGCTTTAGCGGTGTCGCTACTCGACCATGTAACCGTTTTGTTGGTTGCATTGTTGGGCAGAACCGTCGCGGTCAACTGAAGGTCTCCACCAACAGCTATCGTAGCGGCGTTGTTTTCAACATCGCTACCGCTGATGGTAACGCTGGTTACTTTGACGGTCGTATCTTCATCGCCGCCAGTGTCGCAACCGAAGAACAACGCGGAAAGCGTCATTACAACGGCTGTCATAATTCTTAATCGTTTCATATTTCCTCCTAATGAAAATATTTATGTCCCTCTTTAGAAGAGGAACTCGCCGGCAAAGCCGGTTTTACCCATTATTGTTGCGTTAGAGAGTCTCTAACCTATGTGTTAGAGGTACTCTCACCTACGCGTGAGAAGCACTCTCACCTATGCGTGAGAGACTCTCTCACCACTGCGTGAGAAGTCCTCTCACTTATGTGTGAGAGAACCTCTATTTCACCCATTTACTACTAGTTCCAAACAATGGTCAGACAAACTCGGATCACGGGAAGTCGCCATTATGATAACCGACCCGGCGCCCGTGATGGTAACATCCGCCTTTTTCCATCCTGTACTTGCGTCTCCGTCCGTGGGAGTAACAATTATTTTACCGTCAGAATCATCAATTACTATTTGCCAATCAACAAAGAGCTCATCCGCGTAAATAGGATTAATTACAGCCGTAAGAGAGATAGGACGATCTTCGGCATCCGCAACGGTGGTAACAACATACCTACCGCAATTAGCAAGACGTGAAGAATTGGCGTAATTAGTAATCAGAGTACCACCGTCGCGACTTACCCCGATTTTCACACTTTCTACATCTACATAGGCGGCCGTTGTCTTAGGTGTCTGGAAAATAGGCTCTCCGCTCGTATCCACACTGTTCCATAGGCTTATTTCAGAGAATTCTACAGATGAGCCAAGCAGAGCAATGCCCGCGTAGACTTTCTGTCCAAGACGGACGTCTTCATGAACCGAAGCAGTATCCAAAAACGCTTCATTGATCTTGTTACCGGTCTTACTGTCATAAATACGGAAAATAAAAGCCACTTCCCTGTTTGTGCTGTCTGTCGCTACACGATTTGCCTGCTGGCGCACAACTTCAAGAATCCGTTCCTGCTTGTAAGTAGGCTGGCGGGCATTGAGCCAATATTCCGGCCGCGCCTCACCTGTGTTGGAAGTCTTTGTCGGACCTGTTGACCATGTACCTGCGGACGAACTCGCATCTTTGAAATAAGGACGTATAGCGGGACCGCCAGTATTGCTGTCCGCCGTATCATTGGTACGAAAGAGTAGACCAGCTCCTCGTTCTCCTGTTTTAAACTCCACATGATCTACTTCTCCGGTATCGGCTTTTAGCACCGGCTCGCCGGTGAACGCGCCGAAGAAATAACCCTTGCTACTGCTGTCGCCCGCCTTCGCGGTTATCAACACCCGCGCCCTTATGGTAAATTCATCGGTCAGGGGCGTGTCATAATAGATGAAAGCGACGTCGGTAAACCCGCCTGAGTCCAACTTAGAAGTAGAAACCTCGCTGGGTCCTCTCACTATGTATTTAGCCCGCGCTCTCACATCCTCGTCCACGACGTATGTTCCCCCACTCGGATTAGGCTTGTCGACCTCAGGATCGTCCGCCGTCAGCGTCCGCCCAAAGGTCTCCGGGGTATCGAAAGTTCCTTCCTCCAAGTCAAAGATTCCTCCGGGCATATTGTAGAACGCCAATCCCGCGTCAACTATCTTCCCGCCTCGCAGGTCTTCCTCGTCTCCGCCGCCCTCGCCGCTACCCGGTGAACCGTTGTTTTCCGTCTTAATATCCTCTGGTATTAGTTCTTCTTGAACACAACCGACCACTGTTATAGCAATGATTGCTAATATCACCCTCTTCATATCCACTCCTACCATAGCCCTTGGGCGCCCGGAACCGTTCCAATCACATCTTTAAGTTGCATAAAATTGTTCAGTTTATAGCCTTTGCCGTCCTCGTCCCGTTCAAGGAAAGCTCCTTTGATATTGTTTGCAAACCACGAAGACGAGCCTGTCACTATTCGTACCGAATCTGGTATATAAGGCGCGGCTACCGTATCTTTATCATTCCAGTTAGCAAACGGCGGAACCTTGCTTACTACGTTGGCTTCTACAGACAACTCTCGACGCGGCTTATTGGCAGTCTTGGTTCCGTCCCATATATAGCCGGTAGCGGTGGTCTTGATTTCCGCGCGATCCGCGTTAGCCGGCAACCCGCTTCGATCCCCGCCCTCGTCTGTGTCAATCGCATAAAGCGAAACTACCTGCGTCAACACCGCGTCAAGCCCTGTCGTGCCCGCCGCGCCCGCGCCGTAGATGGCGAAGTTACCCGGACGGCTCGCCGCGCTTTCGTCTATGGTGCCGCCGTTGTTATAGGCGGTACAGTTCGTCAGCAGAATAGCTGGATCGGAGTTGCTCGTGAACCCGTCCGCGTCATTCAGGAAGGATAAGCAGTCAACCGCTTCGTGCAGAACCGCGATGCCTTCGCCGCCCATCTTAAAGCCGTTACCGCCGGACTTCGTGGATTCGTTCTGTAAGTGCCAATTAGGATAATAGTCTCCATCCGCCGCGTCATCGTCGGGTCCCGGCTCAAGCCAACGTCCGTTCATATACGCGATACATCTGTATAAGAAAACCGCTCCAATCCCGCCTGTTTCCTTCTTGCTGAACAAGTCCCACCCATCGTCCGCGTTATGATGCGCTATACAATAGAGGAACCTGTTGCCTTCTCCCGCGGTCAACTTGTCCGCGAAACCATCCGCGTCTTCACGGGATTTGTCCATATTGGCGAAAGACTCGCAATACTGCACCGTATTATCCGAAGGCCAGAGGGCTTTAGGTTCCGTGCTGGCTCCAGAAATGGAGATACCGCTGTCCCCGTTGAAATACGCCTTCACGTTATGCAGGACGTTGTGCTTGCCGAAGATATTAAGCCCCTTCGTTTTGTTTGATGTGTTCCGAATATGAAGCCCCTCTATCCACCAATAATCCCCGCGCAACTCAAAGCCTTTCACGTCAGGCAAGTCGGGCTTCAACGTCTCAGGGCATCCAAAGTCAATGACCGCCCTGTCGGGGTTTTCCGCCTCTAGGTACTTGAAGTTATGATAATCCTTGGGTACTTCCGCTACTCGCGCAAGCCCGCTCTCGTATTCTTTGGGCAATCCGCTGTTGTAACGCGGGATGTTGACGTGTTTGTAGGAATATACCCCATCCGTCATAACGATATGCTGACCGGGCTGAACGAAGTCTATGGCGGTTATGAGGTCAAGCGGGGAATCCTTGGTTCCTTTGTTAAAACTTCTGCCGTTAGGCGCGACATAGAGTTTACCCCCATCGCCGGCTATCTTCTTGTGGTTCACGGTGAATACTTGCTTTATGGGCGCGCGATCAAGCACTTGATAGCCTTCAATGGGATATGCGTCGTCCATGTCAACTTCTTGGGGATCCGTGGGCTTCCTATCGGTCAACGGGGTAAATAGGGCGGAGAATACGTTTTCCCCTTCTTTCAAGGTAAGATTGGGGAACTCGAAGTTTTCAAACGGTTCCGCGCTTGCATTGGATTTCTCGGTCGTCCATGTTCCTTGTCGGATCGGCAACGCCTGTCCGTTTAAGGACAAGGCAAGCGTTCCTTGTACATTCGCCCGCGCCGCGAAGGTGTATTCTTTTACCGAAGCGGTCGCCGGCGACATTACGTTAAAAGACGGAACCACGATTTCTGGCTCAACCTCAATTTGCGGGGCGCACGATTCCACAGACGCTTCCCAGTACTGTATATTGGAAATCTTGACCTTTGCATCTCTACACGCGAAGAAGCCCACATAGTAATAGTCCTTATCAATGCTGAACAACAAATCTCGAATCGCCGCGCCGCCGAGTTCCTTCGCTTTTCTCGTGCTTGTATCAATGTCGCTGTATTCAATCTTCGCTCCCGGAGACGGCGAGCGATCAGCCGTTATTCCCTTGGAAACCTTTTCCCCGTCGAGGGGAAACTCTCCGTCCGGCGCGTCTATGACTGCCTTAAACCCGTTGTTCGTCTTTTCGAGCGTAAGGCTGTATTTAAGAACAGACAATCCAGTCGGAACTTCAGTGCCGCTACTTAAAACATGGGTTCCCCACGGGTAATCGGGACGGGCTTGTATGCTCGAATACATAGAATAATCCGCGAATTCGCGGGGCAGATAGTAGAATTTCGCGTGAGAAGCGTCCGCAACCGTATCTGGATTTGAGATCGCGTCTCCCAACGGGTCGGTTACGCCATAGCGGTAGTAGACGCGCACGCCGCGTTTCACCCCGCCTACCATTATCATGTTGCCTGAGCCGCCGGGCCCGTCGGTTCTGTCTTTGCCGGCGTAATACATACCGTTAGTGGCGTTGTTAATGGGATCGGCTTGTAGTCCCTCTATAGTTAGGTCAACGGGTGTGTTACCGATGGCTTCATATTGCGGCACGTAATCGCGCGCCATGATGCCCCAACCTTCCTGTCCGTTCAGGTCAGCCTTCCCGTTTGAAAGCCCGAAGATGACGACCTCGAAATCCGCGCTCATGCGGAAGTTTTTATCCTTGTCTACTCTCTTATAGTAATAAGCGATACCGTCTTCACTGCCCGCTATCTTACCCGCGTTGTTGCTGGAATTGGTGGATGTAATGGTAATGGTTCCGCTTCCGTCGTCGTTGAAATCTTCTGCGTCAATTACGCAACCCGGTATGTGCGCCCCGCTACTGCCGTTCGCCTCACGCGAACTTGTGCCGAAGGATAGCCTGCTCATGTTCTTCTTATTCAAGACGACTTGTTCAAATCCATTGGGATTATTCTCGCGGTATACGCCGTCAGAACCGTCGGACGAGGAAAACATATTGCACGATACGAGGGAAATAACGATTAAATTGATAAATAAACGTCCAATCTTCATTCTTACTCCTTTGATTTTGTTTCCAATGATACAGGTATGTATTCTTAAAATGCTGTTTACTTTTTTCATTTTTCAGACAAGTTTTAGTAAAAGGTTGTGAATGGGTTGGAGTTGGTGTCAGACACAAAGCAATTTCCACGGCAGTTCCATAGTATGGGTATGAGAAGTTTACGAAGACTCCAAGACGGAGCGGCGTATCATGGTACGTCAAAGCTTGACCATGACGACATGAGTCTGCTTGAACCACAGTTCAAGCAGCTCTTCCTCTGCTTCGTCCGAAAGGCAAAACTGAAGTTTAATTTCAACTAGAGCGAATTAGTATTTGTATGTAGCAAATTAGCACTCGTATAGAACAGATTAGTACTCGGTCAGACTAAATTAGTGCTTGTATGTGGTGAATTAGTACTCGGATAGAACAGATTAGTACTCGTATATAGCAGATTAGTACTCGGTCATACCAAATTAGTACTCTTACAGAGTAAATTAGTGATCGGATAGAGTATCCTTGCGATGCAGTATTTTATTGAATCAATTACCCGGACGACAAGCGACGGGTCTTGCCTTTAATCAGCCTTAATCAGGGATTGATGTCAGACGTCGAAGCCCACCACTGTACAGGCTAAACTTGACGCAAGCGCGGTGTCAGACGTCCTCATAACCCTTGGGTTTGCGCTTTTCGTTCCTGTCCTAATACGGCGAGGATTTCATTACAACGGGTGAACGCGGCGGAGGCTTCTGCGTCTCTGCCGAACTTCTGATGAATGTCGCCGATGAGTCGCCAGTCTGAAGCGAGTCCAAAGGTGTTTTCGGCGCGTCTGTCGAAGTCTAACGCTGTTTCAAGGGCTGATATGGCGGAGTCGTGGTTGCCAGATAGTGAGCGCGCGGACGCGATAAGATACCAATCATAAGCCGCTTGCTCCAAATAGTTGTCTTTGGCGTGAATGTCTAGCGCCTTCTTAAACGCGGCTTCAGCCGCGGAAAAGCCGCCGATTTCCTTTTCCGCAAGCCCGATGACTGTCCACCCTAGCGCAACCGCAAGCTGGTCGTTCTTAATAGACGCTATCTCCCGATTCACAGAAGCTTTCACCTCATTGGGCGTTGTTTCTTTTGTAATTAACGCGTTCCGCGCCAGATAGATACGGGTCAACGCCATGAGTTCCGTCTGTGCCGAAGTTTCCGCCTCTGCGAGCGCTTTGTTCCATGCGGCGTTTGCCTCTTCGCCGCGTCCAAGTTCCGCGAGGATATTCCCCTCCGCGAGTTGAGTTCGGACGCGGAGGCTGGGGTCGTCCGTACTCACCGCAAGTCGCCTCGCCTCAACCAAAAGGGCAAGCGCTTTGCTGAAGTCGCCTTGTTCTGCGGCTGTGTTTACGAGGAGGAGCTGTCCCTCCGCCATCTGCCGCGTCGTCATAATTTGCGCTGGTCTCTTCGGCGCGGAAGAACAGGAACAGAGAACGGCAATATAGAGAATAATAAATGTTGAAATACTACTGTGTCGCATATTAGAAGGTTACCTCTCTTGGGTTCATACCGGTTGATTGAATCTGTACTTTGGCTGGTATACCGTTTTTGAAGATCGGGTTGTTCTGGACAGATACCAAAATGTCGTCTACTTTCTTGAGTAGCGCACGCAATTCCATGAGCATAGCTGGTGTTTGAGAAGGGAGTATATCGGTTGTCGCATCGATGTCTTGTAGAATACCGTTTATGGACGCTATAGCGCTGGTTAAACCTGTGTAGATGGGTCCATTCGTGTCGAGTGCAGACGCCACTAGTCCGTCAGGTTCATTAAGCTTGGCGAGCGTGGTATCTACACTTCCCAAGGCGCGTCCCAACGTTGTAGCGTCTGTGCCTGTTAAAGCATCGTTGACGACTTGAAGGGTTGCGTCGAGTTCCTCCGTGAAAGTTTGGAGATTAACGAGGAGAGCGGGTATTTCGTCAACAACCTGATTCAACTGTCCGCCGAGTCCGACGATGATATTTTCCACGCCTTGAAGCGAGCGTCCCAGCGTCGTTGCGTCCGTTCCTTCGAGCGCGGTCTGTACGTCTTGCAAGGTAACATTGAGCGTCTTAGTGAGGGTATCTACTTGGGAGAGTATGTTCGAGATGCTGTCGTTTTTCGCTGGAACCGAGGATAAGCCGAGTTGAACGAATGCCTGTCCTTGCGCGGAATTGACCGTGGGAATGTACTCGCCTCTGGCGACCACATCTTCACCAAGCCCCGGATAGAATAGAAATTGGTTGCCTAAACCGATGGGGCTGACATTTAGCTCGACTAAAGAACCGTTCTTCACGCGGTCGGCGTAGTCTTTGTGTATAGAGAAGATCACTTCAACGTTGTCATTTTCGGTAAGCCTGAACGTCTTAACGTTTCCAATGATGAATCCTTTATGAAGCACGGACATATTTTCACTAAGACCGGACGCGCTTAGGAAATAGGTCTTATAGGTCGGGTCGTTGACGAACCATCTCTGTTTACTGCCGAGTAGAAAAATGACTAGTACTATTGCGGTAAGGGCGATGATAGTGAAAACCCCGACGATTTGGTCTGCGAAACGAATCTTGAATTTCACAGTGATATTCCTTTTTGAAGATGTTGAGCTAAATCTGCGTCTTCCATAATCTGCTCTCTCGTAAAAACCTGACTCAAACTCCCCTCTATTATCATAATAATGTAATCAGCGAGCTTTTTGATGGCTCTGAAGTCATGGCTTACAAAGATGATGGTATTGTGCAGGCTCTGCCGTTCTTGTACAAGGTCAATGAGGCGTTGCGCGGAGGCATCGTCCAGCGACTCTGTCCATTCGTCAAGGAACAGCACTGAGGGATTGCAAAGCATTGCCCGCGCAAAGGCGATGAGCTTCTGCTCTCCCATGGAGAGTTGCGCGGGACGCAAGGTAAGTTGTCGTCTGTAACCCACTTGTTCCACTAGCTCGTTCATTCGCATATCCCGTTCTTTCTTGCCCATGTTGGGGAAATGGAGTTTCATAGGCAGTTCCATGATCTGATAAAGGCTTTGATTAGCCCAGAGCGCGGAATCTTGAAAGACCATCGCAGACTCCTTACGGAACGCCAGATTCTGCTCTCTATTCATGCGCCATATATCTTTATCTCGAAAGAAGACCGTTCCGGCGCTCGGCACAATTACCCCAGCCGCAAGCTTCAACACCGTACTTTTCCCACTGCCTGATGGTCCCACCAGAGCTGTCGTCTTTCCCTCCTCAAACCCCATTGAAAAGTCATGTACGATTTCTTGCGTCTGCGCTGAAAAATAGGTATTCTTCATTTCCACAACCATAACTTACCTCAAGCGATATAGTAGATGGCTGATAACAAAACGTCAAACAATATACACCACCCCAATGATGCGGTAACGGCGCGGAGTCCAGCAACAGGGACCTCCGTACTTGCTCGCTCTACCTCGAACCCGTAGTAGAGCGCCACCGATGAAATGACCATGCCCAAGACAATACTCTTTATGATGGAAATAAGTATATCATTGACACTCAAGACTTGCAACAAATTATTGAAATAAACGCTAGGAGGCATGGAATTGAATAACATGGAAACTATGAAGGAGCCTGCTAATCCGAAGATTGAAAAATAGATATTGAGGAGGAATAGCGATATAGTAACGCCGAGGAAGCGGGGAACCGCGAGGTGTTCTATGGGGTCTATGCCTACGGAGATATAGGCTTCTATTTCATGGGAGACCACCATACCTGCTATTTCCGTGGCGATAGCCGTGCCGGAACGCGCGGTGATGATAAATGCGGTAAGCAGGGGACCAAATTCCCGCGTTATCACTGCGATAAGTACCGGATAGATGAGTCTTTCTTGAGAGAAGCTGGCGAGTATCGGCGTTACGATGATGTTTATCGCTCCGCCCAATCCGATAGCTAACAACATCCCGATGCCCAACGCTTCTACAAAAGTAAAGAGTATCTGCATTATCAGTATCTTGAATGAGATTTGCCTTTTGATTATAAACCGTCCCGTGCCTTTAAGGATGTGGGTAAAGAAACCAAGAAAGTAGAAGATGTGAAGGTTCATCACTTTTACTTTTGACATTATTAAAATATACTATAGATAATTCAAAAATGGAAGTGGAAAGATGAAATGTGTACCCGCTGATCCCTTTTAAAGCATAGGAGGAGGGGGGCGCGTCTTTCCCTAAACGGAGGGAGGCAAACAGACGCCCATGTGGTGCGCCCCCCTGTCTCCAGACCGCACCATCCTCGCAACAAGGTGGGGCGGAGCAGGAAGCATTAAACCACCCGAAGGGTGCGGTCTTCCGCCACCCCCCACACCCACACAGTGGGCAAAGCAAGACGGGGGACAGCGGCGCACCCTTTCGTACAACAACCCATGTGAAGTACTGAAACACCCGAAGGGTGCGCCGTTGTCAACACGGCTGAATACGGAAGGACGCAATGGTAAGCGTTTCGGCTGGGATACGCCCACGTAACAGCGTATAGTGCGGAAGGCGTTCCAAAAACGAGAATATGAATAGTTTCAATATAAGGATAGTGTCCTTATCCGACAGGATAACGGTCTTATCCGACAAGATAGTGTCCTTATCCGACAGGATAGCAGTCTTATCCGACAGGATAAGAGTCTTATCCGACAGGATAGCGTCCTTATCCGACAGGATAAGAGTCTTATCCGACAGGATAAGAGTCTTATCCGACAGGATAGCGTCCTTATCCGACAGGATAGCGTCCTTATCCGACAGGATAGCAGTCTTATCCGACAGGATAGCGTCCTTATCCGACAG
>JAISCD010000071.1 GCA_031265825.1 Treponema sp.
GGTGTCGGAAGACCGCGCAAGGGGGAACCGGAGACAGGGGGGCGCACCACATGGGCGTCTGTTTGCCGTCCTCCGTTTAGGGAAAACCGCGCCCCCTTCATGCTTATGATTAGTGATTAGCCAGACATTCAGATAACGCATAGGTTCCGCTTGTTTACAAGCGCAACCGTCATGCCAGTGGACGCGGAACACCCTTTCGGATAACAGCCCGTGCGAAGTATTAAAACAGCCTTCGGCTGCCGCAAGCTTGAACATTTAGTCTGTTTGCGCTATCTTTACTTTTATGAAAATAAGAAATCGTTACGCGCCAAGCCCTACCGGATTACAGCATATCGGAGGGATACGGACAGCGTTATTCAACTACCTCTTCGCAAAATCACAAGGCGGTGCATTTATCTTACGGATGGAAGATACAGACCGCGCACGGTCAGACCCCGCTTTTGTTCAAAACTTGTTTGATACATTCCAATGGCTTGGGTTTCATTGGGACGAAGGACCTGACATAGGCGGGCTTTACGAACCCTATACTCAATCACAACGCACCGCATTTTACCAGAAAGCCGCCCAAGAATTGCTCGACAAGGACAAAGCTTATTACTGCTTCTGTTCCGCGGAAAGGCTCGAAAACCTGAGAAAAGAACGAGAGGCAACCCATTCAGGCGAAACAGGCTACGACAGACTCTGCCGCAATATCCCCAAAGACCTTGCTAAGTCGCGGGTAAAGTCCGGTGAGCCGTATGTCGTCCGGCTAAAAATCCCCCTGGGACAGTCTACCCGTTTTCACGACCACCTTCTAGGCGATATAGAATGGAAGAACGAGGATGTGAACCCCGACCCTGTCCTACTCAAATCGGACGGGTTTCCCACATATCATCTGGCGAATGTAGTTGACGACCACCTTATGGATATAACCCATGTGCTCCGCGCCCAAGAATGGCTTCCCTCAACACCGTTACACGCGATAATCTACGAGAGTTTCGGGTGGAATATGCCGCAGTTTTGCCACCTGCCTATGGTCATGGGAAGCGATGGTAAGAAATTGAGTAAACGACATGGCGCAACGAGCATCGACGAGTTTCGGCGGCAGGGCTACCTGCCTGAAGCGTTGTTGAATTACACGGCGCTGTTGGGCGCTTCTTACGAGGAAGGCAAGGATATTTATACACTCGAAGAGTTTGCCGCCTCATTCAATATTGATAAGCTCAACAAAGCGCCGGCTGTTTTTGATTACAAGAAACTCGACTGGTTCAATGGATTGTATATAAGGACGAAAACCAATGAGGAACTTGCGGAGCTTGCCCTGCCTTATTGCAAGGGGTTAGTAAAAGAAAACTCGACGCTTTTCATCGGCGCAATGGCTCTTATAAAAGAGAGAATCTCGCTTTTGTCGGAGATTCCATCAAAGATCGCTTACTTGTTTGAAGAGCCGCCTTTGTCCGAACCGTCCGAGTTCTTCCCGAAAAAGGCTGATCTTGCCAAGACTGTGGAACTGTTGGAACTAGGAAAGCCTCTTGCATCTGCCTCGTACCCCAAAAACGACGAGGAGGCGGAAGCTTTCTTCAAAGAAGAAGCAGAGAAAGTCGCGGCTGTTGCCGGTGTAAAAATCGGGGATGTAATGATGCCTCTCCGCGTGGCGATCACCGGGGCGCGGGTGAGTCCACCACTCCTTGGTAGCCTCCGTCTGCTTGGTCAAGAAAAGGCTCTTGCGCGGGTGGAAAAATCGCTATCCTTGCTAAAGGCGGCGTCATGCAGATAAGTATCTATACAGACGGCGGATGTCACGGAAACCCAGGACCGGGTGGGTGGGCGTATATCATACTTGATGAATCTAAATGTATAGTCGCGGAAAAATACGGAGGGGAGAAACACACTACAAATAATCGCATGGAACTTCTCGCTGTAATAAACGCTTTAGAAGCCGTGTCTGTTATGAGACCCGATAACAACGCTCTGGACTCTGTTGTCTTCACGGATTCACAATACGTTCGTCAGGGTATAACTTCATGGATATATACATGGAAAAAAAATGGATGGATTACAGCCGCCAAGACGCCAGTAAAAAACAAAGACCTTTGGCAACGTCTGGACGGCTTTTCACTTTCTGTCGAATGGATGTGGGTACGAGGTCATGCAGGCAATATTTTCAACGAAAAATGCGATGCTATGACTCAGCTGGCAATCACTTCACTTCTTTAAGCGACC
The DNA here is from genome assembly GCA_031265825.1 of Treponema sp. GTDB lineage: Bacteria > Spirochaetota > Spirochaetia > Treponematales > Breznakiellaceae > JAIRKH01. Next base: position 2,203 of record JAISCD010000071.1, read on the forward strand.
CCTTGATTGTGAGGATGTTGCCGGCAAAATCGGTGTCAAGAGAACCTGTATAGTGGCGTGTTGCATTGTCACTGAACCTATCCGGTGTAAACACCGCCTTCGTCCAGTCAAAGTCGCCCATATTAGGCGACGCAGAGCCTGTTTTAGAGAACTCCGGCTTCAAAGTGAATGTGTGCTGATCTTCCGTTGAGCAGACGCCGCGCGCGACTTTAACGGCTGTGGTTACATCTAGTTTGCCCGCCGTATCGGTCTTGATTTCATACGCAGAGTCGCGGTGAATATAGTGGATGGTCAGCTCCTTACCATTTGCCGTTACAGACAACTGGTCGTTGGTGCGGGTGTCGTCCGACGCAACCGGGTAGAGAAACAGCCCACGCAACCCTCCTGGCAGAGCGTAACCTGTGTGTTTCGCCGCGTTTGAAGGGATATCGTAGGTAACAGCCGCGTCGAAACGAGAGGTAGACTTACCTCTACTGGCGCCGGTAGTTCCGTTCTCTCCGGGCGCAGACGGGTCAAAACCATCTTTTACATTAGCACTACCTGCGCTCCAATTGAAATAATTCCCGTTGTCTGGTCCGGCAACGTTCATCCGATAGTCTATCTTTGCAGAACGCCCGCATCCGGAAAAACCAAACACAGTTAGCGCGCAAAGAAAAGGTATTATATTCTTCATAATTCCTCCATAATTTTTAATTATACTTACTTTTATAAAATTATGCAAGAGGCGTTTCGTATAATACGGACACCAAGGGGTGAAATATTGGTGTACGATACACTGATATTTTTTTCAAAAAAAGCGTCAAAACCTCTTGCATAAAAATATGATACTATATATACTATATTCAATCAAGAGAAATTTGTAAAAACGCTACATATTGTAGACAATATAGCAACATTTCTTTATAAGACAAAGATTTGGAGGAGGAAGTCATGCGATGTCCGAATTGCGGCAGTCTTGACGACAAAGTAACAAACTCGCGCACACTGGCGGCTGGAGATGCGGTACGCCGACGGCGCGAATGTTTGAGTTGTGGATTCAGGTTTACCAGTTACGAAAGGATTGACATCAAGCCGTTTATGGTTATTAAGAAAGACGGTAGGCGCGAACCTTTTGAGCGGGTTAAAATCGAGCGTGGGGTTCAGAGAGCAGTGGAAAAACGTCCAGTGTCTCAAATGAATATTGAAAGTCTTGTGAACGAGGTCGAAGATGCGGCCGCGATGATAGGCAAGGCAAGTAACGAGATAATGGCAAGCGCCATAGGCGACTTGGTGATGGAGAAGCTGAACGAGCTGGACAAGGTAGCCTATATCCGCTTCGCTTCTGTGTACCGCCGTTTTGAAACCATAGACGAATTTGTCGTGGAAATACAGAAACTAGGGAAGGATAGCGGCGCCTAAAAACGTCGCTTTTAAGCAAGGGAGTCGTCAAACTCTAATAATCATCAGAGGAGAAAATGATAAAATACGTGGTTAAGCGGTCTGGGGAGATTGAAACCTACGACCGCGATAAGATAAAGAATGCTATAACTAAGGCGTTTGTGGCAGTAGGGGGGGAATTCGCCGACAAAAGAACGGATAGCATAGAGGCGATTACTGCCCGCGTTGAAGAAGCAATCGACAAGTTAATGGAGAGCCGTCATCTAAGTTCGATTCCGGCTATTGAAGAAATTCAAGATTTGGTTGAAAACGCCCTCATTGAGGCAAAGGAAGTCGCGGTAGCAAAGGCGTACATCCTTTACCGCGCCAAACATGAAGCAATACGAAATGTAAAAGGGCTTATGTTGGATATTGATTCTACGATGGACGGCTATTTACGGCAGGAAGACTGGCGGGTCAATGAGAATGCCAACGTCAACTATTCGTTAGGCGGCTTGATTCTGCATAATTCCGGTACTATCACCGCGAATTATTGGCTTAAAAACGTATACACGCCGGAAATCGCGGCGGCGCACCGTAACGCGGATTTTCATATTCACGATCTGTCTATGTTTTCTGGGTACTGCGCTGGCTGGTCTCTGCGGCAACTCATCGCCGAAGGGCTGGGCGGCGTCGCGGATAAAATCACCAGCAAGCCAGCGAAACACCTTTCAACCTTGATGCAACAGGCGGTCAACTTCTTAGGTTGTCTTCAGAACGAATGGGCGGGCGCACAGGCTTTTTCTTCTTTTGATACTTACATTGCGCCTTTTGTGCGCGCCGATAATTTGAATGACAAAGAGGTAAAGCAATGCCTACAGAGCTTTGTGTTCGGGGTGAATACGCCGAGCAGATGGGGGAGTCAAGCGCCGTTCACCAACATCACGCTGGATTGGACCTGCCCTGAAGACGTCAAGGACATGAAGGCGGTCGTGGGTGGAAAGGAGATGGACTTTACTTATGGAGACTGCAAGCCTGAGATGGACAGGGTTAATCGCCTGTTCATCGAGCTTATGCTTGAAGGCGATGCGGAAGGGCGCGGTTTCCAATACCCCATCCCGACCTACAACATTACCCCGGACTTTGACTGGGACAGCGAAAACGCCTGCTTGCTCTTTGAAATGACCGCGCGTTACGGCACCCCGTATTTCCAGAACTTTGTTAATTCAGACCTTAATCCGGGGGATGTACGGAGTATGTGTTGCAGATTGCGCTTAGACAAGCGGGAACTCCGTAAACGCGGGGGCGGGCTTTTCGGCTCAGACGAACTTACTGGTTCTATCGGCGTTGTTACCATCAATCTCCCGCGTATCGGCTACCTTGCGAAGAACGAGAAGGACTTTTACAAACGCCTTGAAAATCTAATGGAACTAGCGAAGGAGAGTCTTTCGATTAAGCGGAAGTTGGTGAATCGGCTCTTGGAAAGCGGACTCTTCCCTTACACCAAGCGTTACTTGAAACAGCTTGGCAACCATTTCAACACCATTGGACTTGTGGGCATGAACGAATGTCTGCAAAACTTTTTAGGGAAGGACGTTAATATTAACACAGAGAAGGGGCGGACGTTCAGTCTTGCCGTGCTTGACTTCATGCGGGACAAACTGTCGGACTTTCAGGAAGAAACTAACGAGCTTTTCAACCTTGAGGCGACTCCTGCGGAGTCCACGTCTTATCGGCTTGCCAAGCACGACAAGAAACGATTTCCGAATATCATCACCGCGGGAACGGATGAGCCTTACTACACGAATTCCACACAACTACCGGTCATGCTCACGGAGGATGTTTTTGACGCGCTCGATTTGCAGGAGTCTCTGCAAACAGCCTACACCGGCGGCACGGTGTTCCACGCCTTTTTGGGCGAGGCTATTGAAAATTGGCAAACGTGCCGCGATTTGGTTAGAACCATCGCTAAAAACTACCGCATCCCGTATTACACCATTTCCCCAACCTTTTCCGTATGTCCTATACACGGATACCTGAAAGGCGAGCATTTTACCTGCCCGCGCTGTAAGGTGGAAAAAGAGGCGGTTCTGCGCGAGCGGATCGCCAGCTTGGAAGAAGAGCGAGCGGAAGTTTTACACCGCTAGATTACGTCTGACACCGCTTGGTTGAACGGTGGTTGAAAGGATGGGTTATTATTGGGAATTGGGTTCATTGAAACAACGTGTGAAACCAGCGCGTTTGCCGCTGGCAAGAATCTACAATTCCCCGTTTTGGTTTATTAAGGAGAATACAATGAGAACTATTGAAGAAATTGATAGAGATTTGACTGAGGCGAGGGAATCCCTTGCCCATGTGGAAGGCGGGCCCGCGGAAGTTTATAGCCGCATCGTGGGTTATTATCGCTCCGTGCGAAATTGGAACAAAGGGAAGCGTGAGGAATACGGCGAGCGGAAGCTCTACGAGGTTTCCGATGATGGAATAGCGGAAAAAACCGCCCGCGAGACAACCGCGCAAGCGTCTACGCCCTTTATCAGGCTTGTGCCGCAAGAAGAGGCGGTTTGTACGCCGCAGAGAGCGGCAAGTGGAGAATCGCGTGTGCTTTTGTTTGTACGCCCTCAATGCCCGGCGTGTCCGTCCGCGAAAGACGCGGCGAATAGGCTTGGTATACCGGTGGATATGGTGAACGCGGATACTGACGCGGGACTCGCTGAAGCTGGGAAACGCAATGTATTTTCAACGCCGACCGCGATCCTGCTGTCCAATGACGGCAAGGAGATCGGCAGAGCTATGGACGGCGATGGCATCGCCGCGTTTGAAGACTTGATTGCAGTCTAGGCAATCACACCCTGCGGCACACTTCGTGTGTTTAAAAGCGTCTTGCTAGTCCCCGCCTGGGGACGCAAGACCGCCAAAAGCAGGCTGGAACGGAGGGGGCAGTATCGCTCCTCTCCGTTAGGGACTGCCACTCCCCTTAGCGAGGGAGTGGCAGTCCTCTTAGTTAGGGAGTGGCAGTCCCCTTAGCGAGGGAGTGCCGCGTCCCTTAGTTAGGGCGTGCCGCGTCCCTTACCGAGGGCGTATCGCGTCCCTTACCGAGGGCGTGCCGCGTCCTTTAGTTAGGGCGTATCGCGCCCCTTAGCGAGGGCGTGTCGCGTCCCTTACCGAGGGCGTGCCACGCCCCTTTTCGTACAATACCCATTAAGAAGTTGTCTAGCACGCTGTGCGTGTCGGGGTCAGCGGCACACCCTTTCTAACAACAGCCATTAAGAAGTTGTCTAACACGCTGTGCGTGTCGGGGACAGCGGCGCCCCCTTTCAAACAACACCCATTAAGAAGTCATTTAACAGGCTGTGCCTGTGCAAAAAACCATCCGCTTATTTCCTGTCCAAATGTATCGAAAATACGGCTCATCTTAATTACATTGTCGCGCAGATCAATGCTCGATTCTTCGGTTGATAATTCGCAATATGAAAGGACTGCGGACGGGAGGATTTTGTGCAGTACATCTGCGGCGACGTTGATTGCGATACGGTTCTGTTCTTCCGCGGTGAAAGCGCGGCATGTGGGACAGGAACACCATTCTTGTTCATGCCCGCGAGTGGGCCAAAAATGGAAAACCCTCGTATACGGGTGGGCTAAAAATATCTTCCGCGCTTCCTGAGAGATAATCCGTATAGTTTCTGGAGAGGTTGGGCAGAAATTGATCTTCTTGTCCCGCCTGCCCTCGTTCATGCGGAACATTTCCTTATGAAAGCAAAAATACTTACGCGGAACAAGTAACGGCAGTTCCCATCCGCCCGCTTCGACACCAATTTCGTATTTCCGCGTTTTTTGGATTAGTTCTTTAAAGAAGACGCGGAAAGCTTTGCTTGCGAGCGGAAAAACCAGCGCGTCTATTCTATTCCGCGCGGCCCAGAGTATCCATGATTCCACCTTTTTCTGATTAGCGTTGAAAAGTAGATACCGTTTCTGTCCATTATAATGATTTTCCGCTGTTCGCATGGGGAGAATATGCGGGGCGAAGCTGTTCCGACGCGGCAATTCTTCACTACCCGGAGTCTTCCACTTAAAACCCAACGCCGAAAGAAAGTCAAACATACCATTAAAAAGTCCGCGTCCGCTCTCGCCGATGATTTCAAGACGGAATTTATCCATCCGCCATGAGAAACCGTTTTCCTTGCCCTCACCGACACGTAAAACGATGTGTGGAGACTGTCCCATGTAATTTATCGCGGAAGGGTCCTTACTGTTAAGGATAGAAAGAGATTTCTGTTTGATCCGAAAACCAGCGCGCAATATTTCAATATAAGAGGCAAGCTCAAAAGCCACGCTGTTTACGCTTTCCGAGGCGCCGCTAATTAAAATAACCCACGGCTTCAGAATATCAAAATCAGCCATTTATTTACCATTATTAAAAGAGCCGCCAAGTTAGCGGCTATAAATATATTCGAGCAGTACGAAAATATGACAGACCTCAAAGACGACGTTGTGGTTGTAATGACAAGAAATGGAATCGCCGCCGTTTATTGGCATCAAGAATCTTTCAGCCGCTCGCACGCTTCTTCGACGTCCGCGCGGCGACCAAAAGCCGAGAATCTGATAAAGGATCGCCCTGAAGGACCAAAACCCGCGCCCGGAGTAGTAACGATACGGTATTTTTCAAGGATTTCCGCAAAGACGTCCCAACTGTCTCTACCCGGAAACCGCGCCCAGATGTAGGGAGAATTGTCCCCGCCTACACTCGAAACGCCAAGCCCCTGCAAGGCGTTTTTGATAAGGCAAGCGTTTCCCAAGTAGAAATCTGTAAGCCGCCGTATTTCCTGCACGCCTTCTGAATCCAGAGCCGCGAGTGCGCCCGCCTGAGCGATGTTGGACGCCCCGTTGAAGACGGTACCTGAAAGCCGCGTCCAGTCTCCATTGACGCTTTCGCCGTCCGCGTATTTCAAAGCCTTGGGGACAACACTCCAGCCCAGCCGTACGCCGGTAAAACCCGCGGGTTTTGAGAAAGACTGAACCTCGATAGCGCACTGTTCCGCTCCGTCTATCTCAAAAATACTCTTAGGAAGGGAAGGGTCGCGGATGAATTCGCTATACGCCGCGTCAAAAATAATGATGCATCCTTTTGATAAGGCGGTTTTGACCAACTCTGAAAGCTGTTCCCGCGTAGAAACCGCTCCCGTGGGGTTGTTTGGAGAACAAAAGTAGATAAGACTGTTTTCAGATACGAGAGAAAGATCGGGGAAATAACCATTTTCCGCGGTGCAAGGCAAATAGACAATGCCGCAATAACCATCGCCTGCCCATGCGCCAGCCGCGCCGCTTAAAACCGAGCCGTCCACATAGACCGGATAGGACGGGTCCTGCACAGCGACCTTTGTTCCGGTGCCGAAAAGCGTCTGTAACCGCCCAATGTCGCATTTTGCGCCATCCGAGATGAATACTTCATCCGCAGAAAACTTCTTCCCATAGAAAACTTCGGATATTTTCTCACGCAATTCGAGAAGCCCCTCGTCTTGATAGCCCGAATAGCCTTCAACAGTTCCGAGCCGTTGCGCCCCTTCGACAAGCCCAGCGCAGATGTGGGGCAATAGAGGTTCTGTGGTATTACCCACACCAAGGCTTATAATACGGACGCTGGACGGATGTGTAGCGGCGAATTCACGCCGCCGCCTTGCGATTTCAGGGAAAAGATACCCTGCTTTAAGATTTGCTATGTTTGGATTTCTGACTATCACTTTGTTCTCTCGGACGCAATGAAATTGCGTATACATCAAGTTTCTTTTAAGTATCGTGTTTGTGGGCCCACCAGGACTTGAACCTGGGACCGACGGATTATGAGTCCGCAGCTCTAACCAACTGAGCTATAGTCCCTCCCTTTGATTTTCAATTTATACCATGTTTAAACAAAAAAGTCAAGTCTTTCATACGTTTTTTCCGAAGTTTCCCGCAAAAGGGACTTGAGAAAGCCCATTAGGGCATATCGTTTGAAGTTATTGCCCTTGTTGTTTCATTAAGAAACGACTATACTCTGAAACCATGTATTTAACAGGTTTTCATGCTATAGAAGAATGTATAAAAGCTGGCGGTGGAGTGGAACTCTTAGTCGCCAAGGCTGGTCCGCGCGCGCGGGAGATTTTGGACGCGGCTGTGGCACGCAAGATCAAGGTGCATCGAGTAGGGACTTTCGACCTTGATCGACTCGCCCCTGATAACCGCGGCGTTGCGCTAGAAGTGAAGGAAATGGGCGGCGATTCGTGTCTGACACTCACGGCGGCACTTGCGAAGCTGGAAGACAGGGAGAACGTCCTTGTCGCAATAATGGATGAGATCACAGACCCGCACAACTACGGCGCAATCGTCCGCTCGTGCGACCAATTCGGCGTGGATTTTGCGATAACGCGGGACAGGCGCATCGCCAAACGCGGTGAAACAGTCGCGCAAACATCGGCTGGAGCGTCCGCGTGGGTGACGGTGATAGAAACGCCGTTGCAACGGGCTATGGAGCAACTGAAAGACGCGGGCTTCTGGATTTTCGGCGCGGACATGGCGGGTGAATCTGTATTTGAGAAGAAACTTTCTGGTCGGATCGCCCTTGTATTCGGCGGCGAAGGTGCTGGTCTTTCGCGTCTGGTGCGCAAAACCTGCGACGGCTTCGTCGCGGTTCCCTCTTTCGGTAAAATCTCCTCCCTTAACGTGTCGGTTGCGGCGGGTATTCTGTTCTACGAAGTAAGAAGACAATGGAGCGAATAGGGGACGGAAGATCAAAACGTCCTTCGCTCCGTATGAGTTATTTCTAGGTAGAAATGAGCCGTTTCTAGGTAGAAATGAGCTGTTTCTAGGTAGAAATGAGCCGTTTCTAGGTAAAAATGAGTCATTTCTAGGTAGAAATGAGCCGTTTCTAGGTAGAAATGAGCCGTTTCTAGGCAGGAATGAGTCACTCCTAGATAGGAATGAGTCACTCCTGCGTAGGAATGAGTCGCTCCTAGGTAAGAATGAGTCACTCCTGCGTAGGAATGAGTCGCTCCTAGATAGGAATGAGTCACTCCTGCGTAGGAATGAGTCACTCCTACGTAAGCGCGAGTCGTTCAAACGCGCCGTATATATGAACGCCGTCTGGCGGGCGATTATCAAACTTTCCCTTTCCCCATTGCATTTTTTCTCATTTCTTGTTAGATTTGTCTTGTGAACAAGATATTGGTAAAGAAACAGCTTTCGGCTGATGTGTATGAAATGGTTTTATCCGCGCCGCTCATAGCGCACTCGCGCAAGGCGGGGCAGTTTCTGATCGTGCAGTTGGGCGAGTTCGGCGAGCGTATTCCGCTTACTATAGCCGATGTGGACGAGTCTGCGGGCGCCGTTACTATCGTGTTTCAAGCGGTTGGCGAGACGACGATGAGGCTGGCGCTTAAAAATGCGGGGGATAGCCTTGATAACGTGCTGGGTCCTTTGGGCAATCCTACTCATATTGAGCAATTCGGCGCGGTTGTGTGTGTCGGCGGCGGGATAGGAAGCGCGCCGCTCTTCCCCATTATCCAAGCGATGAAGAGAGCGGGCAATCGCGTGTCCGCGGTTATTGGGGCGCGAACCAAAGGACTGATCGTCTTTGAGGAACGTATAAGGCGGACGGCTGACGAGGCTATCTTTGTTACGGACGATGGCTCTTATGGTAGGAAAGCGCTTGTTACGGAACCGCTCAAGGAATTGTGTTCCCAAATACCGAAGCCTGATATGATCGTCGCCATCGGGCCGCCTGTTATGATGAAGTTTTGCGTCGTAACCGCTAGGGAATTCGGCGTGCCGATAATGGTTTCTCTCAATACTATTATGATTGACGGAACCGGTATGTGCGGCAGTTGCCGTGTCGGTGTGGGCGGCGAAACGAAGTTCGTATGCGTAGACGGTCCCGAATTCGACGGTTATAAGGTGGATTTTGATAATATGATGCAACGGATGCGGACGTTCAAGGATAGAGAAGACGAGGCTCGTCATAATTGCCGTCTTGAATTGGGCTTATCGGTTGAAACGTCGTAAACAGCCGAAACGTTATAATATCCTTTTGCGCCCTCTGTAAAAGGGTTTGCATATTTTTTACCTTCAAAAGGCGGAGTACTCTCCGCCTTTTTTGTTTTATTTCACAATACGTCTGGCACCACGAAAACGGACGAGCCGCCAAGCCAATACGTCTGGCACCACGAAACCGAGCTGCCGAGCGCCGCCGAGCCGATACGACTGGCACCACGACGGCGGAGCGGCGTGGCGGGGAGGCGAGACCGCTGTCTGGGCGGGG
>JAISCD010000090.1 GCA_031265825.1 Treponema sp.
TTAGGCGCGGACACCTCCAGCCCCTGGACCAGATTGTGAAACACAGGCAGGCTGTGCCGCGAGTTCGTCGTCTTCGGTATACTCGGAAGCCTGTCCAGCAACAGCCCTTGCCCCCGCAGTACAGCAAAGAACTTGTCCCGTCCTAGCTTGACCCCTGCTGCAACCAGTTTCGGGCTGAGCATATGTAACAGTTTCCGCCCGCCGAGCCGCGGCTGGACCGCCCGCTCCGCTCGCACCACCTGCTCTATCAGTCCGCTGTCCACCGCCCGCCGCTGCCGCTCCCGCCGCACTTTGTAATAATTCTGCCGGCTCATCCCGAGTTTGTCGCACAACCGCCCGACCCGCACCGCCAGCTCATTCCTGCCCCCTTGTCTTACGCCGTTCGGCAAACGTTATAACGTTCTTTTTTTTAACGCTTCCGTGCTGACTCCAAGTTGTCTGCACGCTATATCCAAAAACGCACTCTCAAGACAATAGTCCATGTGCGCATCCGCCAGCGCCGCTTCCAATTCCCGTATTCTCCACCGCGCTGCCTGTAGTTCGTCTAGCTCGTTCATCATTTCCACCTTTACCTTTTGGGCAGCATATCCTCCCGCCCATACTGCTTCAGCCACCTGCTAAGCGTCGAATCGCTACGAATCCCATTCCTGCGCCTCGCTTCGTTTAGGCTCTGATACTTCCGTTGCCCACGTCCTCCACCAGCCTGCGCTTAAACGCCTCGCTGTATCTTATCACATCTCGCATCTTTCTTCTCCTCTGGTGTCTACTTTACTCCAGGACGCGACATACTCACTCATTACTCTTTACTCATTGTTATTTGCTCATTGTTCTTTCTTATTATATAGTATTGACGCAACTCATTATTACTGCTATACTCTTCTAAATATAAAATGCAAACGAAAACCATCAATAAGGCTTATGGATTTATATGAAAAATAAAGAAATCATCATATTACTACTATTAAACTATTCGCTTTTCGCCCAATCTCCAGCCTCGTACTACGAACAAGGACGCGCCTTCATGGTACAGGAGGATTGGTATTCCGCTTCCGAAGCCTTCTTGGAGACTTTGCGCCTCGCGCCCAACCACGCAGAGGCGACCGCGGCTCTTGCGGAGTGTTACTACGCATTAGAAGAGTTCGACGAGGCGCTCGTCTGGGTGAAAAAGGCACGCTCGCTCGCCCGCGGTAATATCAGCCTTGCTAACCTCGAAGCCTTCACCCTCATCTCCCAAGGACAACTCGAAAAAGCCTCCGCAGTTATCAATGAAACCCTCGTCCGCCAGCCTTATAATAAGGAGGCGCTATTCGCCGCGTCCGAATTGGACTTGGCACGCGGGCGCATGGGCGACGCAGTACAACGCTATCGAGACGCGGTGCGCCGCTACCCTGACGACAGACGCCTGTTAGTCTCCCTCGCTCTGGTACTCGGTTCCCTCGGCGAGACAGAGCAGGCGCGGGGCTATATTGAACGCGCCTTGCTTCAACACCCCGACGACTATCGCGTCTATTACTACGCGGCTTACCTTGACGCAACCGCAGACGCTCTCGACTCCGCGATCTATTACGCGGAAAAGGCGCTCTTCTATAAACCCGATTTCCCCGCGGCTCATTCTTTACTCGCTAATCTGCGCTATAGAACCGGTCAGTTCGCCGAGGCAAGTAGATTGGCAGACGAAGCTATCGCTTTCAATCAAAAGGATATAAACGCTTGGTATCTCAAAGGTATGGCTTTGCAGGAAACAGGTAGGCTGGCGGAAGCAAGAGCTGTGTTCTCAGGCGCCTTGGCTATCGATCCAAACGACGAGTTCATTCGTATCGCGTTTGAAGATCGCATCATAAAGGATACAAACCTCGAAGACCCCCTTCGCGCACGGTGGGCGGCTTTCCATTTTGACCACGCCCGTGCCTATAAGAGACAGAACCTCTCCGAGCAAGCGCTTTTTGAATATCGACGGGGCTTGCGGATCAATCCTTACGCAAAGGATCGCAAAGAATACGCCGATATTCTTAAACTTCAAGGCTACCCCGCACGTTATGTGGAAGAATTGCGGTTCATGCAGGAACTTGGCATTGCGGATAAGACCGTGGACGACGCGGTTGAGGCTTACAATGCGCTTCTTGCGGATGCTCTTGCGAGACAATGGGAGGCTGATCCCACAACTAATGTGAAAAAGCATTGGAATGTGGCGATCTTCTCTGTAGTTTCCCAGTCGAGCGTCTTTCATGCGGACGCAGGCGCGCTCGCGGCTTCCTATCTTAAAGACGTTCTGGTTCATGATCGCAACATCGCCCCTATGGACTTGGAGTTGAAACAAGCGTCTTTCTCTCAGGCTTTCCGAGCCGCGCGTACTGCGGGCGCGGATTATTTTCTGATCGTGTCGGTGAACGAGAATAAACGAGACATCTCGGTGAAAGGCGAGCTTTTTACGGCACGTACCGGCGCGTCGGTGAGCGTCTTCTCGACTTATCGCACAGGCACGGATAGACTCCGTAACGCATCCCGCGGGCTTGTGGAGCGTTTGAGCGCGTCTTTGCCGTTGCGCGCGGAATTGTTGCAGTATAAACAGGGACAGGGGCTTATCGATAAGGGTAGAGTGGACGGCATTAAAGCGGACATGGTGTTCGACGTGGTTCAAAAGGGACAGGTTGTCATCAAGAACGATAGCGTCGGCGCGCTTTATTCGGTTGACGACGTGGTGGGTAAGCTGACTATCAATGCGGTCGACGAAGAGGTCGCGGCTGGTATTGTCGTCAGAAACGGCTTCTTCGACCGTATCGCCGTAGGAGACGAAATATTCCTTCATCCTGAAGAGTCCTCCGCCGCAACAAATGAAACACTCGCTAACCCCGAACTGCGGTCCCTGTTGCGGAACTTGCGATAAGGGATCAGCGCTATGAGAAATAACATCAGAGCTGCTTTAACAGAAGGCTTCAACTGTCCTATCCGGGATCCGTTGTGGGGGCATGTCTATCTTACCCCACAGTTAGAAGACATCGTTAAATCTCCGCCGTTTATGCGCCTGCACCGTATTCTACAGTTGGGGCCAGTGTCAGTCGTATATCCCGGAGCGACCCATACTCGCGCCGGACATTCTATCGGGGTGTTTCATCTGGCGCATAGGCTTATACGGACGCTTGCAGAGTACGGCGCGGACGAGTGGCTCACAGAAGTCGGCGTCCGTTCTTTTCTCGCGGCGAGTCTGCTTCACGACATTGGTCATTTCCCCTACGCCCATTCCCTCAAAGAATTGCTTCTCATATCGCACGAGGAACTTACGGGTAGGGCGATTCTGGCTGAGCCTCTGAAAAGCCTCGTGGGGAAAAGCGGCGCTGACCCAGCCATGACTGCGGCTATCATTGACGCGAAGCTTGAAACAGTGGACGCGGAGACTTGCTTTTATCGCAAACTGCTTTCAGGCGCGCTCGATCCTGATAAGCTCGATTATCTGAATCGGGATGCGTACTATGCAGGCGTTCCTTACGGGGCTCAAGACGTTGATTTCATCCTATCGCGGCTCAAGCCTCATGTGGAACGCGGTGTGGATATTGACTCCAAGGGGATTCCTTGTGTGGAATCTATTCTTTTCTCAAAGTATCTTATGTACAGGACTGTTTATTGGCATCGAGATGTACGTTCCGCGACTTGTATGATCAAGAAGGCGCTCATTGACGGGCTTAAAAGGAGCGTCATTACAGAAGAAGAGCTTTATAACTTGGACGATCAGGGACTTTTCATCTTGATGCGGGATCGCGCCTGCCGTCTGCCGATTCTGTCGCTTGGAGAACAGGTCAGAGATGGGCGGATTTATGAGTCTATAGTCGAATTCCCGTTTGACGAGATGGCGCATATTGCGCAGAACATTGATTTTCTCGATATTAACAAGCGTTCTCTGTTCGAGGAACAGCTGGCGGAGAAAATCACCGAACAGGCTAAAACGGCTTTTGGACAGGATGACGTGATAATTGATGTTCCAGAAACGGTCTCTTTTGAGACAGGTTTGCTTGTAACGGATGAGAATAGCGTCTTTTCAGAAAGCTCTGCGCTTTTCAAGAAGGAAATGGTGAGGGCGTTCAGAAAGGTTTTGAGGACGGTGCGCGTGTTTGTCGCAAAAAAGCACGATTCTCTTTTTAACCCCTTGCATTTTAGCAAGGATCTGATATACTCTATATTATAAACAAGAAAGACGAAGGAAATTATCTATGAAACTTCACAATATAAATGAGGATGTTGTTATTTCTGAGGTAACAAATATTTTTAACTCTTTAGAAGAAAGTGGAAACCCAGACAATATCTGTACGTGTGCACAATGTCGCATAGACACGGCTTGTTATGTGCTTAACCGTATTAAACCGCATTATATTGTTTCTAATCGAGGGGTTATCAGGATAGAACAAGAGAGTATTGAGGAACAGCAGAAAAAGGTAGATATTATTACTATAATTCACGAGGGTATCAAGCAGATAAATAAGAACCGCCGTGTATTCTCCCACGGTATTTATACAAATAGTTTGACTGATACGAATAGACCTGTATTCAATATACCTTCTATTGTAGGGCGTCTCCTTAATGGGATAAATTTTACACCGATAACAGAGGATATAAAGATTGAGCTTCGGTGTAATGGAGACATTGTTACTATGATTGACAATAACTGGCAAAATCCTTATCAATTTTCGTCCTACTGCGAGGGAATGTTCACTTTTTGGCCTTCACCGATTCAGGCTGAAAGTACCAATGTAATTAGAGATTTTGAATTCTCAGTCAAAATCAAGACATTCGGTTTCGAAGAGCTAAATCATTTCTTCAAGATTCCTGTAACAAGCGAAATACGAAGTATTAGTACTTTCTCAAGGGACAGAACGTTCAAACTTCCTGATCTCTATCTTTTTCAATCGGGTGATGCTGTACAATAATTTAGTTGTAAATTACACGTTCGCTATGGCGAACTCAATCATACTTTGTATATCGCAAACAGAATATTTTATTTGCGGGATGTAGCCTAGTGGCTAAGGCGTCTGCTTTGGGAGCAGAAGATCGGCGGTTCAAATCCGCCCATCCCGACTATGTCGCAAATCGTGTATACCGCTAATATAGATACACCGCTGGGAGTGGTGAGGGTCTTCGCCGTTGACAATGCGTTGATAGGATTGTGGTTCGCAGATCGTTGTCCTTTTTCTATAGAATATGGAACACCTGTGTCTATTCACCCTCTTTTTTCAAATATTCATGAATGGCTGGATGTCTATTTTGCGGGACAAGTTCCGTCTATTCCGATTCTCTTCAAGACAAATGGTACACCCTTTCAGGAAACGGTGTGGGATTTATTGAAAAAGATACCTTACGGTAAAACGACTTCTTACGGTGAACTCGCTAGAGAAGCAGCCTCTTGTATGGGTATTTCGCGTATGTCTGCACAGGCGGTCGGAGGAGCGGTGGGACGTAATCCTCTCTCGATCATCATACCGTGTCACCGCGTCATCGGCAAAGACGGTGGGCTCACCGGCTATGGCGGCGGTCTGGAAAGAAAAAGTTTCCTACTCCGATTGGAAAGATGCGAGGGTGTCGCCTTTATTTAGAGGCTAACCATGCCTTATTGTAAGCGAAATCTATTTTAGTATTATGAATTTAACTCGTGTGGTCAAAGGTTTTTTAATTACTCGTGGAATAACGTGAATGTTTTTGATGAAAATCTATTCTCTAGTTTTGATTGGCTCATTCTAGGGACTTGCACAAATCTTTGCTTTATTGTAAACTTATAGAAAATTACGCTGGATACGGACTGTTTATTCCGCGTCCATCATCGGAGTGGCTAATGGGTGTTCTTGGAACGGTTTTATTGGTTTTTTTTATTATTACGGCGGTTCTCTTGGTATTATTGGTGTTGGTGCAGGATGAAGAGGGCGATAGTTTAGGCGGTATTTTTGCAGGTGGAAGTTCTTCGGCTTTTGGCTCGCGGTCAGGTAATATTCTGACACGGGCTACTTCTGTATTAGGCGCCTTGTTTTTGGTGTTGAGTCTGGGACTAGCGCTAGTGAACAAGACGTCGAGTGGAAGCGGCGTGGAAGCCGCAGGTAGACAGCTTTCAACGGAGCAAGAGGGAAATTCATGGATTGATGAGGAAATCAGCGGGAAGACTCTTGAATCTTCATCTACTCCTTCTGACTCGGTACAAACTGCGCCTGCGACCGAAGAACAGCCGGCTGATTAAATGAGGATTGGAATGTTACTAAATGAAATATTCCCTCCAGACCTCATCAAAGTTGATTTAGATGCGGACGATAAAGATGAAGCTTTTGAGGAATTGGTAGATATTTTCTGTAGTCGTCGAAATCTCAACAAGCGGAGTGAAATACTTGAGAGTTTGCACAAGCGCGAAAAGCTTATGTCAACCGGTATACAGAAAGGCATCGCTATCCCCCATGGGAAGATAGACAGTCTTGATGACCTCTACGGGGTGATGGGAATTTCACATAAGGGCATTGATTACGAAGCGTTGGACGGAGAGTCTGTCCACCTCCTCTTTATGATACTTGTGCCGAAAAACTCGGAAAAACACTTGCGTATTTTGCAACGATTGGCTGAATTGCTGTCGAATCCTCAGTTTTACAAAGATTTAATTACGCAAAGAGACGCAGTCGGTGTAAGTACGGTTCTGAAGTGCTATGAGAACGACATTATAAGCTGGGGATAGAGATTTGAAATGCCAAATCATATTTACTAATAAAAAGCCCCATTCTTGAATCTTTAAATATTTAAGAAGGAAAACAATGGAAGATAAAGACGTTCTGCAACACTTGTTGAAGGTTGAGGCTGAAGCCGCATCCTTGGCGAATGATGCGGCAATGGAAGCGGACAGGCGCATAGCCTTGGCTGAAAAACAGAACTATCTACGTTACGAAGAGCAATTTGCAAAGACGTCTACGGAATGCGAAGCGAAATACAATGGTGATATCGTCGCTGTACAGGTTTCTTACCAACAGAAGCTTGACGTTTTCCGACAGGGGCTGGATAGCATGAGGGAATACAAAGACGGTTTTAACCGCCTAATGGAGAGTTTTCTCTTTTAAAGAGGAGGGGAGATAGTTAGAAATGGGGATCATTGTTTGGAGATTTAGCAATAATTTTTCAATTAGAGTCCCAATTCTTAACTCCTGAAAAACATGATCATATCCGGAGAAAGAGCCTATATTTATGCCAAAATTTGCGGAATTATCGGTCAATCCTTTGTAGGCAAGCGGGTTTCAGCTCTTGGTGGTATAAATCGACTTGCGGAGCTGGATCGGGTTATTTTCCCCAGCGCGAATAGAGATTTGCCGGAACGCGAGTTGCTTCCTGATTTGGAAAGACGCATCGCTGAAAAAACATTACGGGAAATCATCAATATTATCGAATGTTTTAAAGAACCACCAGAATTCCTTGTTCTACTTGTACGTGCCTATGAATACGCGGATATGAAAGCTGTTCTATCAGCGCTAGTGGATAGAGAGACAAAACCTCCATCATTGACCGACATTGGCGAGTTCCGTACCGTTAATTTTGAAGCTTACCCTGATACTGAAAAAATGTTAAAAGGAACGGAATTTGAATTTTTATTAAAAGAAGACATGACGGATATTGTTTCTTTGCAGACGAAGCTCGATCGCCATTATTACGCCGCCGTATGGAACGCCTTATCAAGATTACCGAAGAGTGACAGAAAAGGCATTGAAAAAATTATTGGAGACGAAATCAGTCTTCGCAATGCGGCGTGGGTATTACGACTGAGAGCCTATTACAACATGAAGCCTGAGAAAATCAGAGATATGCTCATTTTTATAGAAGGAAAAAAGACTTTTACCGACGATTCGCTTGAATCATTGAATTTCGTCTTAGATGCGCGATCAGAATGGACTAAGTGGAAATGGGCGGCATTTATCAATGAAGAAGAAACAGGCAATTACTGGAAGATAGATCCCCGACATTTCCAGAATCAAGCATCTGCTTTTCTCTACAAAAGCACCTATCACAGTCTTAGGATAAGACCATTCACTCTTGATTCGGTCTTTTGTTTCATACGACTCAAGCAGTCTGAAGAAGACATACTTACTAGTATAGCGGAGGGTTTTGGTTTCAATATGACTGCTTCTGAGTCCTTGAATTTATTGGGGGCAATATGATTAGACCTCGGAAGATGAAGCATATCGAGCTTACAGTTCTTGAGAAAGATGCGGATACGGTCATCGAATTCTTGGGTAGGCGTGGACTTATACAATTCTCTCCTGTTCAAAAAACGCTTCCACTAGAAGAGAATCAGTTGGAAGCTGAATTCAAGTTCATAGAAGAGAAACTGGAACGACTCAAGAGTTCCGCCTTGTATTTGGGACTCGAATTGCCGACCGAACCTTATGAGTCTACACGTCTTCCCACTCAAGAAGACGAACGGGATATGGATGACATTTGTGTGCGTGTTACCCGTTTGAAAGAGCGAGAATATGAAGAAACCGGCGAGATGCAGAAACTAGAAGACGCTCAGAACGAATCCAAAGCCTTTGCTAACCTCAATGCGCCGTTCTCTGAGTTGGACCAGCTCTCTTATCTCACTCTGCGTGTTGGACGGCTTGATCCTAAAGGTGTTGATGCAGTGCGAAGGAATCTTACGGATAGGGCGGCAATCATACCCTTGGATGATGGGCGGGTTCTCGTTGCATCTTCCCGCAAGGGGCGTTTCGCTCTTGATTCCGAGTTAAAAAAACAGAATTTTTCGTCCATTGCTATTCCGAAAGACTACAAGGGTATACCGGCGGACTTGCTCGCAGGGCTTGAAGCACGCCAAAAAAGTATCGAAGCTGAACTACAAGAGATCGTTGTTGAAAAGAAGCGTATGCAAATCACATACGGATTCAGGTTGCTTTCCCTTATCGCTTCTTACATAATGGCCGACATTACAGGACAAATCAAAGCGAAACTAGTTTCTACGAAAAATGTCTGCTTTCTCTATGGTTGGATACCTGCCGACTGCGCTACTAACCTGACCGCGGAGCTTCTCCGTATTACAAATGGGCGAATCGGTGTACGTGTCCTTGATCCCAATGAAGTCGAATCCGTGAGAAACGGTGCAGAGAAAGTACCAACGGCTCTGAGTCATGGAAAATTCGCTTCCAGTTTCGAGCCTCTGGTCTTCTCCTATGGCGCGCCCCTCTACGGCTCCATTGATCCGACCTTCTTTGTCGCCATATTTTTTACACTACTCTTCGGCATCATGTTCGGGGACGTGGGACAGGGTTGTGTTCTATTGCTTTTAGGACTTCTCATCAAACGGAGAAAAATTAAATTTCTGGCAAGTTTCAAGAGTTTTGGCGATCCTTTGGTCTATGTAGGTATCTTTTCTATGTTCATGGGACTTCTCTACGGCGGGGTGTTTTCCAACGAGACGTTTTTAGAAGCGCCGACACGGGCGTTGACCGGTTTCTTGGCTGACACCGACTTCGGACGTTTGCTTAACATCCACGAAACAGGCAAGATTCTTCACCTTATGCCTGAAAAGGGGAGTATAGACAAGCTGTTCTACTTTTTTGGATTTACGTTATCTTTGGGTGTGATTTTGAACTCGGTAGGGCTTATTTTTAATATCGCCAATCAGTTTTCTACTAAAAATTATGAAAGCGCTTTATTTTCAAAGACTGGTTTGGCAGGTACTTTATTCTTTTGGTGGATCATTGGCATAGCGGTACGGATGATTGCTGGTGGACGACTTTATTGGTTCGACATTCCTTGTATTGCCGTGCCATTATTGTGCATATTCTTTGGTCCCTTACTCTGGCGGTTCTTATCGGGCGAAAAGTCCAAGAAGAAAGAGGGGCTTTTGGTTTTTATTATGGAAGGTATCGTGGAGATATTGGAAACACTTTCGAGCTACATCTCTAACAGTGTGAGTTTTCTCCGCGTGGGTGCTTTTGCTTTGTCGCACACAGTTCTGTCGTTTATTACATTCACGATGGCGGAACTCGTGGGACGTGATTCTTTATTTGGGTCTATGTTTTCGGTAGTGATTGTCATTTTTGGTAACTTGATTATCATCGTACTTGAAGGTATGATAGTGGCAATTCAGGTAACGAGGTTACAGTATTACGAATTTTTTAGTAAATTTTGGACTAAATCAGGAGTGAAATTCGCTCCGTTCAGGTTTCGGAAGGAATAAGAGGAGGATTTTATGAAGAAAAAGATTATTTTTGTTGTGGTTTTTCTATTTGCGGCAGGCTTTATGTTTGCCCAAGAAGCGGAGAAGGCAGAAAGCGGTTCTGCTGTTAAGTACATAGCGGCCGCTATCGCAGTGGGTATCGCCTGTATAGGCGGTGGTTTGGCTGTGGGACAAATCGGCGCCGCGGCTATGGGCGCGATGAGCGAAAACGCCGAACTTTCCGGCAAAGCCATGCCCTTTGTGGGACTTGCCGAAGGTATCTGTCTCTGGGGCTTCCTTGTCGGATTGCTCATTCTGATCTTGTAAGGGAGGAATTAGGATTATTGAGAGTTGGGAATAAATTCCTTGTCTTGAATACTGCTTAATGAAATAAGTTTCGTTTGTTGACGGGAATATATTCCCAATTTCCAATTCCTAATAAACAATGGACTACTTTTTTATCGGTGATCCCGAATTAGTAACGGCGTTCCGTTTTGTGGGCATTGACGGTTTATCTGTGGACAACGCAGACTCGGCGCGGCAGTCTTTTCGCAGAATTACTGAAGGCTTCGATGAAGTCAGTAATATGTCCATTCCCACAGAAGGTTGCCGTATCCTTATCATGACGCAGGAAATTGCTGGGTGGTTGGGCGATATATTGTTGCAGTGGCAATTGTCAGGACAGTACCCGCTGGTAGTAGAAATACCGGGCATGATGGGCAAGATTCAGGGCGGGAAAACGCTTGTGGACTCCATTAGGGAAGCCATTGGTATCCATGTATAAATTGCCCAAAATACAGCGCTTTTCCAGCGGCTAAATGCCGTGTTTACAGATTCTAATGATTTCTAAAAGTTATAATATACCGCGGATGCTAATTGTTACCTTGAATTATCAAACTTTATTTACTTTTAACCTTATCGCTTCCCAAAATAAGGAAACTCTGCGAAAGAGGGGACTTGAACCCCTAAGCCTCTCGGCACTAGAGCCTAAATCTAGCGTGTCTGCCAATTTCACCACTTTCGCGTGTTTTATTGTTTTATAGCATAACAGATCGTATATTCTTTGTCAAGTCTCATGTTTTGACTTCCTGCTCCATGAATAAAAATAGAAGGGGGAAGTCTCCCCCGCGCTCCATACCCGCCTTCGGCGTGTATTCCGCTCCCCCCTCTGCGGGGAGACCCCGCAACGCCCCCTTACTTCTTGTGGTTAAACAGGCTTCGCACGCAGGTTTAACGCCTTCGCCCCACGCGTCTGACACCGCCGCACACGCCGCCGCCTCGTGTCTGACACCGACCCGTGAGCCACCGTCCCTACGCCTGTCCACGCGCACGCCGCACCTCAGACACCGCCGCCCGTCTTTGCTCTCACGTCCACGCCTCGCCCCGACCCCGCCGCGCCGCCGCACGCCAGTGAGCCGCTGTCCCAACGCCTCTGACACCACGCCGCGCTACCGCCGTCCCAACGCACGTCTGCCAACGCACGTCAGACACCACGCCGCCCCGCCTTCGATGTCTGACTCCGCCGCACGTCTGACACCGCCGCGCACGTCGCCGCCGCGTGCCTGACACCGCCCCGTGAGCCACCGTGCCTCTGACACCACGCCGCGCTACCGCCGTCTCAACGCGCGTCTGATACCACCGCCCGTCTTTCCTCTCGTCTGACACCGACCCGTGAACCACCGTCCCAACGCCTGTCTTTCCTCCCTGCTCTCACGTGCACGCCTCGCCCCGACACCGCCATGCCCCGATGCCTGACACTCGCGCCTGGCCCTCGCGCCCTGACCCCGCCCGCCCGTCTTTCTTCTTGCTCTTTCCCCCGCCTCTGACACCTCGCCGCCCCGCCGCCTTCGTGTCTGACACCGACCTGTGAGCCGCCGTCCCAACGTGCGTCTGACACCGCACGTCTGACACCACGCTATCGCCCCGCCTTCGATGTCTGACACCACCGCGCCACGCCCTCGTGCCTGACTCCCTCGCCCGTCTTTCATCCTTACTCTTTGCTTACATTGAACAGGTTCCGCTTGTTTACAAGCGTAACCGTCAAGGCGGGGTCAGCGGTACACCCTGTCGGACAACACCCGTTGTGAAGTATTTAAACACCCGAAGGGTGCGGGGACAGCGGCGCTCCCTTTCGGACAACACCCCTTGTGAAGTATTTAAACACCCGAAGGGTGTTGACAATTTTTGTTTTTTGAGTAATTATATCTTTATGCAGAAAAAACGTGTTAGCAAAACAAGAATCTCGCAGACTGCGGCACGCCGCTTGCGGTGCCGTCCAATGGACTAGCAATTCTGTCTACCCCCCCCCCCGTAGGATCAGTACTATACCAATACAGACAAACCCGCAAACGCGCGGGTATTCTCATTCCAGAAAGGGCGTGGAAGGCTTCTCGTCCAGACGCTTTATGCGGGGATTCGGGCTTTAAATTCATGGAGTCAGGTTTTAAATTCATTGAGTCAAAGTTTAAATTCATAGAGTCAGACTTTAAATTCATAGAGTCAGGTTTTGAATTCATAGAGTCAAACTTTGAATTCATAGAGTCACGTTTTAAATTCATAGAGTCAGACTTTGAATTCATAGAGTCAAGTTTTGAATTCATAGAGTCAGACTTTGAATTCATAGAGTATTTTTAGAGGAGGGATGAACATGAGTTTCATGCCATTTGGAGAAAAGGGATTTTCGGA
>JAISCD010000005.1 GCA_031265825.1 Treponema sp.
GTCTGTTCCCGCGCGTCTGTCCCCGCATGCCTGTACCCGTGTGCCTGTTCCCGTGTGCCTGCCCTCGTGTGCCTGACACCGCGCGTCTGTCCCCGCATGCCTGTTCCCGTGTGCCTGCCCTCGTGTGTCTGCCCTCGTGTGCCTGACACCGCACGTCTGCCCTCGCGCGTCTTTCCCCGCGTGTCTGACACCGCGTGCCTGTTCCCGCGCATCTGATACCGCACGTCTTTCCCCGCGTGCCTGACACCGCGTGTCTGTTCCCGCGCGTTTGTCCCCGTGTGCCTGCCCTCGCGTGTCTGATACCGCGCCCCGCCTCTGGCACCGCCGCACGTCTGACACCGCCGCGACTCTTTACTACCTGCTACCTACTCCCTGCTATTTGTTCCATATTGCTTTCACCGCGCTCTTTATGTCTTTGACGGCGATGATACCTGCGATGGATGCTTTTTTCCCCGCTTCGGCTTCCGATTCGGGACCGACAAACCTGTCAAAGCCCATACTGTTGCTGGTTTTCACACGAACAGGCAAGCGGCGCAGAGGTCTCACCTCGCCAGCAAGGGATAGCTCGCCGGCAACCACCGTCTTCATGGGTACGGGGATATTGGTACGCGCCGAATAAAGCGCAGTCGCCAGCGCCAAATCAACCCCTACTTCGGAGATACGTATGCCGCCTGCAACATTGATATAAAGGTCTTGGTCGGAAAGACGCAGATTCAGGTGTTTCTCCAACGTCGCCGCGATACGCGACACGCGAGCGCTGTCTATCCTGTCAGAAAACACGCGGTTCATTGCCCCCTTTGCAGGCACGGTGAGCGCCTGTATCTCCACAAGCAAGGCGCGTGAACCTTCCATAACCGCGGCTATAGACACGCCGGGCGGTAACTCCCCCTCGCGGCGCACCAGAAATAAGTGCGACGGGTCTTCAA
Source organism: Treponema sp. (assembly GCA_031265825.1). Taxonomy (GTDB): domain Bacteria; phylum Spirochaetota; class Spirochaetia; order Treponematales; family Breznakiellaceae; genus JAIRKH01. The sequence goes on from JAISCD010000005.1 coordinate 927, forward strand.
CCATAGCCAAACCCTTCTCCGTCATCGTGAATATACCGATCTCATCAACCGAACCAAACCTATTCTTGGACGCTCGCAGGAAACGCGAATCCGCATCGTTTTGCTCAAAATAAAGCACCGTATCTACCATGTGTTCGAGCGTTTTCGGGCCTGAAATGACCCCTTCTTTGGTAATATGGGCAACGAGGAACAGAATCGCGTCGTGTTCCTTTATCCAAGAAATAAGTTCCCACGAGCAGAACTTCATCTGGTTCACCGTGCCGGGTATGGGACCCGCTTCGTCAGTATGCAACGTTTGAGCGGAGTCCACAATCACCATAACCGGCTTGACCGCATTCAAAACAGTCTCAATCTCCATGAGTGCGCCTGTGCAACACACCTCGATACGGTCGCTACGATTGTCTCCCATGAGTCCGAGCCTATCCGCCCGCATACGCAACTGTCCAGATGATTCTTCGCCAGAGACGTAGAGAATACGCCCGTTTGTCTGCGCTGATGCGGCAATTTGCAGAAGAAGCGTTGATTTCCCGATGCCGGGCTCCCCGCCGAGCAAAACCGACGAGCGTTTCATCACGCCGCCCCCCAACACGCGGTCAAATTCTGCGACCCCGGACGAAATGCGGATACCCTCTGACGGGTCAACCACGGACAAAGGCAAGGATTGCGCAGGTTTGTTGTTTCTTGCGGAAAATCCACCCGCTTGCTCACTTACGCTCGCTGTTTCAACGAGCGTATTCCATTCCCCACATTCGGGGCAACGCCCCAGCCATTTTGGTTCCTCATGGGAACAACTTGAACAGCGAAAAACAGTCTTTCTGTCTTTTTTTTTCATTTATTACCACCGATTATCATGATTTCCTTGTAATGTAAAAAGAATCTTAGCGGGCAATTACCCACCGACAAGCGCAAAATTGGTGCTAAGGTTAAAGGAGGGGGGCGCGTCTTTCCCTAAACGTGATTGGCACACAGACGCCCTTGTGGTGCGCCCCCCTGTCTCCAGCCCCCTTCGGGGTCTTCCGCCACCCCCCAACCCTCTGACACCGCGTCTCTGGCGCTGTCCCTTCTGAAAAGTAAGCCGCGGCATCCGAAAAAGAATCTCGGACGTCCGAAAAAGAATCTCGGACATCCGAAAAAGAATCTCTGGTACCTTAAAATCAAAGTTCGATACCCGAAGTTTAAATCTTGGTACCCTAAATTTAAACTTCGGTACCCGAAAACTAAACCTCTGGGAACATGATAGGGAACAGGCATTTCTGAAGACTTGTTTTTTACTTAAAGATACCTATAGAAAGACAATGAATTAGGTTTTTGTATATTTCATTGCCTTTCTATAAATTTGTTTAGAATAATCACACTACGTTGATTTTCACTTGAGTGGGCTTTGAAGCGCCCTTTTCCACAGAAACCGCAAGCGGCGCCGCATCAGCGGCGATAATGGTATAGGTTCCGGGAACAAGGATACTCTCACCCTCAGCATTAACACTGTCAAAGGCGGACGATGGCAGATTGAAGGCAACGGTGGCGCTTTTGCCCGCGGGCACAGACACCCGCTTAAAGCCGCGAAGCGCCACAAGAGGCTCGTCTTCGGCGCGGTTGTCTTTAGTTACATAGATTTGAACCGACTCGTCCGCGTCCCGCGCGCCCGTGTTGGAAACCGTTACCGAAACAGTAACAGAACCGCCTGCAACGATAGACTCCTCCGACAGCTCTATAGCATCGAACCTGAACGTCGTATAGGAAAGCCCAAAGCCAAAGGGGAAAAGCGGCTTCTCCGTCATGTAGCGATACGTCCTGCCCTGCATTGAATAGTCTTCGTAGGGAGGCAACTGATCTGTTGACGCAGGAATAGTAATGGGCAGATGCCCGGAAGGAGAAACATCGCCGAAGATGACGTCCGCGACAGCCGTACCGCCTTTTTCACCCGGATACCATACGTAAAGCACCGCGTCCGCAATGTCTTCTGGAATGGCGATGGCACTTCCGCCGGTAAGAACGAGCACAACAGGCTTACCACGGTTCTTAAGCTCGCGGAGGTACGCTAACTGCCACGGAGGAAGCTCGATGTATTGACGGTCGCCCTTGACATCAGACGCGATGACATCGCCTTCTTCGCCTTCCATGGCGTTGTCCAAGCCGAACACCGCGATGACCACGTCAGCGGATTCAGCCATCCCCACCGTCCACCCAGAGTTGTGGTTTTCATCGTACATCATGCAAGCTTGGTGGTAGTCAATGGTAAGGTCAAACTTGTTCCGAGTCTTTTCCACCAAGCCTTCCAAGATAGTAATGAGGTGGGAACTAACGCCATAGTAGTTGCCAAGAAGCACATGGGCGCTTGTTGCCGCGGGGCCCATGACAAGAATCTTCTTCATGGGGGACTTTAACGGCAGAAGTCCATTATCGTTTTTGAGGAGAACGATAGACTTCTGCGCCGCTTCAAGCGCAAGCTGTTGGTGTTTTTCACAGTTGACGATACTACCGTTCAAGTCCGCGTATCTATCCTCTTCAGGCTTATCAAACATACCAAGCTTAAACCTCGTCCGCAAGAGTCGCGTAAGCGCGGTGTCTATTTGTTCTTCTGTTACCAAGCCTTGTTTACAAGCCGCGGTAAGCGTCGGGTAGGTACAGCCGCAATTAAGATCGCAACCAGCGGAAAGCGCGAGAGCCGCGGATTCTTCCGGGGTCGCCGTTACCTTGTGGTTTGCGTAGAAGTCACGAATAGCCCAACAATCCGACACAACATGACCCTTGAATTGCCATCTCTCACGCAAAATCTCCTTGAGAAGATAGAAACTGCCACAACACGGTTCTCCGAGGGTGCGGTTATAAGCGCCCATGACGGATTCTATGCCGTTTTCTACGAGCAACTTAAACGCCGGTAAATAGGTTTCAAACAGGTCTTTCTTAGAGACGTGAACGTCAAACACATGGCGCAGTTTTTCAGGGCCCGAGTGAACCGCAAAATGTTTAGCGCACGCCGCAAGCTTTAAATGATCTGGATCGTCGCCTTGCAAACCCTTCATGAAGGCAAGCCCTATTCTGCCGGTGAGATAAGGGTCTTCGCCGTAGGTTTCCTGACCTCTGCCCCAACGCGGATCGCGAAATATGTTGATATTGGGCGTCCAGAAGGTCAAACCCCAGTACTGCCCACGATTACCACATTTAACCGCCTCATTGTATTTAGCGCGGGCTTCATCCGAAATAGCGGATGCCGCTCTGCCAACCAAGCCTTCATCAAAGGTCGCCGCAAGCGCGATAGCCTGCGGAAACACCGTCGCAAGCCCTGCGCGCGCGACTCCGTGAAGACATTCATTCCACCAATTGTATTCGGGAATACCGAGTCGTGGAATCGCCGCACTCGTATAAGTGAGTTGCGACACCTTTTCCTCTAAAGTCATATTAGATATGAGGTCTTTTATTTTCTCTTCTCTTTTCATTGCTTTTTCTCTCCCTTACCATATATCAATTATCTTATTTAATTGAAACAAAGCTTGCTCTATTGCACGATAGGGCATTTCACTCATTACAATGCTTTGCAGTGAAATATAAGAGATATTAGCTTCTATAACGTCGCCTTCGATAAATATGAAACGGTTTTTGGATTCGATGAAGAATTCGTAGTTGCTATTAGGAACAGCGTCTTTATTTGACATAAGGAGGCAAGAGGCGCGGTATACGTTATCTTTATCCACATAGATATGAGAGACCGTAAAGAAGACACTGAACTCGTCTCCTATTTTATACTCATTACGCCGCAGTTTACGATAATCAAGAGAACCATAGGACGGACGTAAGACTTCCACAACGTCTGAATTCTCCCGTAGCGCCGCTATATGCCCCGCCGCGTTTTTATCTTCAGGGTGCACGCCTGAACTCAAGAGGAGTTTCGTAATAGCGCTGTTACCCATATAGGCGGCTATGAGGATAGGGCTTACACCGTCCGCGTTCTTGAAATTAACGTCCGCGCCCGCGTCTACAAACGTCTTAACAAGGTCCATATCGCCTATATATACCGCAAACATCAACAGTGATATACCGTTTTTTTCTATATTAACGTCAACTCCTGTCTTTAGAGACGATCTGATCTGTTCGATGTTTCCATCAACACACGCAATAAAAAGAAGCGCCTGCTCATCGACCGGGGCGGACTCCAACGGCTCTTGCGCCGCTGTTTGTTCTGAGGAATCCGATGCTAATTCATCCGCGATCTGAACATCGTCCACAGGTTCCTGCGCGAACAAGAAACCTGAAATAAAAAGAAATGAAATAAGATGAAATATTTTCATAATTTTCATTATTATACTGTAAAAATGATATTTTGTCTTGACAATAATTCTGAAATTTGATAAAGTGAATCATTATCGCGGCTGTCGTATAACGGTAATACCCCAGCCCTCCAAGCTGGAGCCGTGGGTTCGACTCCCATCAGCCGCTATAATACCCCTTCCCCACACACAACGTTTATACTCCCTCCAATTTTGTATTCGCCTAGTATAAAATCAAAATATTTGATACTCTCTTATAGAAACGTGGCTAATCTAGCTAAACGAGCGGCTAATCTAGCTAAACGAGCCATGCAGAGTGGACAACGAGCCGCGCGGAGTATACTCTGCGCCGTGCAGAGTGGACAACGAGCCGCGCGGAGTGGACAATGAGTAATGAGCAGAGAGTAATGAGTAATGACAAGCCGTGCGGCGAGGTCAGATAACGCGGAGGATCCGCTTGCAAAGCAAG
>JAISCD010000026.1 GCA_031265825.1 Treponema sp.
GGACGTTGTCCGACAGGCACACCCGGTTACCGGCTACGCGCGGCTGAAGCGGCGCAGGCTTCGGGTGTCAGACACCTTCCCACGGGACATTGTCCGACAGGCTCGCCCGGCTACCGGCTACGCACGGAGGATGCGGCGCGGGCTTCTGGTGTCAGGCACCTTCTCAGGGGACATTGTCCGACAGGCTCGCCTATTTACCGGCTACGCACGGGGGAAGCGGCGCGGGCTTCAGGTGTCTGACACCTTCCCACAGGACGTTGTCCGACAGGCATGCTTGTTTACCGGCTACGCACGGGGGAAGCGGGGCGGGCTTCGGATGTCAGACACCTTCGCACGAGACATTGTCCGACCGGCACGCCCGGTTACCGGCTACGCACGGCTGAAGTGGCGTGGGCTTCAGGTGTCAGACACCTTCCCACGAGACATTATCCGACAGGCTCGCCCGGCTACCGGCTTCGCACGGAAGAAGCGGCGCAGGCTTCAGGTGTCAGACACCTTCGCACGGGACATTGTCCGACAGGCTCGCCCGGCTACCGGCTACGCACGGGGGAAGCGGCGCGGGCTTCAGGTGTCTGACACCTTCGCGCGAGACATTGTCCGACAGGCTCGCCTGTTTACCGGCTACGCACGGGAGAAGCGGGGCGGGCTTCGGATGTCAGACACCTTCGCACGGGACATTGTCCGTTTACCGGCTACGCACGGAGGAAGCGGCGCGGGCTTCAGGTGTCAGACATCTTCTCACGAGACATTGTCCGACAGGCTCGCCCGGCTACCGGCTACGCGCGGGGGAAGTGGCGCGGGCTTCAGGTGTCAGACGCCTTCCCACGGGACATTGTCCGACAGGCTCGCCCGGTTACCGGCTACGCACGGAGGAAGCGGCGCGGGCTTCGGGTGTCAGACATCTTCCCACGGGACATTGTCCGACAGGCTCGCCCGGTTACCGGCTACGCACGGAGGAAGCGGAGCGGGCTTCAGGTGTCAGACACCTTCTCACGGGACATTATCCGACAGGCTCGCCCGGTTATTAGTACGCCCCGTGTGTGAAGAGCGCCGCCTTGACAAGATCAACCGATTTTCAATATAGTAAAACCATGACAACCAATTTTTCTATACTTGAATCTATTGATTTGAAAGAAATGAACGCCAAAGGCGTGTGGGCGCGGCATAAAAGCGGGCTCGAGGTGTTCCACGTACTGAACAACGACGAGGAAAACCTTTTCGCGTTTGCGTTTTCCACCGCGCCGACCGATTCCACGGGCGTCCCGCACATCATAGAACACAGCGTGTTATGCGGCTCGGAGAAATACCCCTTACGGGATGCGTTTCTGGCGCTCGCCAACGGAAGCCTCCAGACCTTCTTGAATGCGTGGACTTTCCCGGACAAGACCGTTTACCCAGCCGCGTCCACCAATACGCGGGATTATTTCAACCTCATGTCTGTATATGCGGAGGCGGTCTTCAAACCTCTGCTCTCCGAGTGGACGTTTATGCAAGAAGGCTGGAGATTGGAGTTTAAGGACGCGAAACTTGCGCTCACCGGCGTTGTATACAACGAAATGAAAGGCGCGTATTCGTCAATGGACTCCTACGTTGAACAATGGGCGATGAAAGCTGTAACAAACGGCACGCAATATGTCCACGATTCAGGAGGGGACCCGGAGAATATACCGGATTTAACCTACGAGGCGTTCAAGGAATTCCACCGCAAACGGTATACGCCGGCAAACTGCCGCGTTTTTCTGGCCGGCAACATCCCTACGGAGACGCAACTCGATTTCTTGGACGAGATTCTCACAAAGAACCCCGGTGAATTGCCTGCCGGAGAGCCTGCGCCGCCCATGCCGCTTGCGTTTCCCATGGAACAACCCCTTACCTTACACGTTCCCTGCCCCGCGAGTGCGGACGAGAAGCCAACCGCGGTGGTATCTTGGCTCTGCTCGGACGGGAGGGATGCGGAGGAGACGATGGCGCTCGTCTGTCTCGCTGAAATTCTGATGGGACACGACGGTTCTCCGCTATCCAAACGGCTCGTGGAGTCCGGTTTAGGGGAGGATATGTCGCCGGCGAGCGGATTTGCGGATTATCTGCGCCAGACGCTCTTCGTTACCGGTCTGCGCGGCATAAAAACGCGGGCGGAAGACGTAGAGGCGCTTATTTTCGACGAATTACGCCGCCTTGTACGGGACGGCATTCGCCGGGAAGACATCGAGTCCACGCTTTTCCTCCTTGAATTCTCGCACAAGGAGTTGAAACGACCGGGCGGGCCTATCGCGCTCTCTTGGATGCAACGGGCGCTTAACGGCTGGCTCCACAATACCAAGCCTTGGGAAACGATGCTCTTTGTGCCGCACTTCGAGAAGATCAAGGCGAACCTCGCCAGCAACCCGCGCTTCTTCGAGGAGAAGGTGGAACGCTACCTTTTGAATAACAATCACCGCGCCTTGCTCTGCGTTGAGCCGCAAAAGGACTTTCTTGAGAAGAAAGCTGAGGAACTCGCGCAAAAACTCTCCGCGAAGGAGGCGGTACTTTCACGCAAAGAGATATTAACCATCAACAAGAAGAACGAGGAGCTGGCAAAGATTCAGACCGAAGAGGAACCTGACGTTGTTCCGCACCTGACTCGCGCTGATCTTTCGGAGGATATAGCGAAAATCCCCCGCGCATTGTTCGACGCCGGGGGAATTCCCGCTGTAACCCACGACATTTTTACCAACGGGGTTACGTACATTGCGATGGCGTTCCCGGCGGACACGCTTGCGCCTGAAGATTACCCTTGGCTATCGCTTTTTTCGCGGTCCATTACGGGCGTAGGGCTACCCGGCATGGATTATGCGGAGGTATCCGGGCTTTTAGCGCGCACCGTGGGCGATTTTACCCCGCTTGCCCGAACTTCTTCCTTCGTTCCGGGCGCGGAAAAGACAATTACCACACCTTCTGGCGTATTTGAGCTACGCGGACGGGACTGGATGATGTTTTTATTGAAGACTTTGGACGAGCGCGTTGCAGATGGGCTGAGTTTAGCGAAGAAAATCATCACGCAGGCTGATTTTTCAGACCTGCGCCGCCTGAACGACATTGTTTTAGGCTTCAAAAACGATGCGTCCGCGTCTCTTGCGCCGGAAGGGCACTATTACGCGATGTGCCGCGCGAGCCGTTCTGCCTCAAAAGCCGCGGCTTTGGACGAAATCTGGAACGGTTTGACCCAATTACGGTTCGTCAGCACGCTGTCGGAGATGGATACCGGGGAAATCAGCCGAAAACTGACGGACATTCGGGATAAAATCGCGGATTCTGGCATGATTATCAACGTTACTTGTGCGGATGAAGCTCTGCCGTCCTGTTTACGCGCGGTAGAGCGGGAATATGCCTCGTTTGGACCACCGAAACCCGCGCTTTCCCGCGATCTCTCGCGGTTTTTTGCGCTTGCGGGGTGTGAAAACGGCTCGGAAACGGGCAAGACGGAGGTTTTCGCTTCGCCTTCCTTACAAATAGGCTTTGCAGGCAAGGCGCTTGCCTCTCCGCCCTACAATTCCCGTGCGGAAACCGCCGGGTTTCTTCTGGCGCATCATCTTTCCACCGGGGAACTTTGGGAAAAAATCCGCATGAACGCGGGCGCTTATGTGGTTTTTGCCAATATAAACGCTCTTGAACACCTTTTTACGCTCGGTTCCTATCGCGATCCCGCGCCTGCTCACTCTCTTTCCGTGTTTTTGGACGCGCTCAAGAAGGCGGGCAAGCGGAAAATTGACAAGATCGCGCTTGAAAAGGCGGTCATCGGCACGTATTCCAAACTCACGGTTCCAAAAGCCCCGACGCGGAAGGGTTTTCTTGACTTTGAACGTCTCCTTTACGGGGTAACGGACGAGCATAGGGAACGCAATCTGCGAGATTTGATCGATATATCAGCGGACGACATCTGTTCTGTCGCAAAATCCCTTGTTCAAACGGAAGATTCCGCTTGTATTATTACCGGCTCCGCGGACGCGGAGAAAATTGCCGCCAAATTCGGCGTAAAAGTGCAAACCTTACCTATCTAGTGATCTCTGAATATTCACCACAAAAAGAAAGAAAAGGAAAAAGGCTCTGTTTGTCAAGCACAGCGGCGCCTTTTTTCATATAATACCCATTAAAAAACTTATTTTCCTCATGTAAACTCCGCTATAAACTACTCTTTTCCCTTATTCATTTAACTTATTTTGCCTATTTGACTCTGTGTTTTGAAAAATCCCCAAGAATATCATTCAAATATTTAAAATAATATGAAGCCTTAACTCGTTGACAACGGACACTCTCAGAGACCCGATGGACACTCTCAGGCAGGGGTTAGTATACTCTCAGAGACCCGACGGACACTCTCAGACAGGGATTAGTATACTCTCAGAGACCCGACGGACACTCTCAGACAGGGGTCGGCGGGTATTCGGGAGGGCTAGGCAGGTATTTAGGCGGGTTAAGCGTTGATTCGGACGGGTTATTAGAAGAGCGCCGAGGGACGGGCATTTATCGGCGCTCTTTGTTAAGAAAACTAGTTGCCCACGACGAAATTCTTGAGGCTCATTCCGGCTCGATCATTGATGTGATTCTGGAACCAGCTTCTTCTTCCATCTTAATACTCACGCAAGATACAGACAGCGCGACTGTCATGATTGCTATAAAAACATGACTATGTTTCATAAAATCCTTCCTTTGCGTTTCGCGGAGTTTGCCCGCAACCTCGCCGCCCATCGGCGTTTCTCTATCATTCAACGAATGATTCTCTTAAAGAACAGATGCGGCGGAAATGGCTATTATGCCAATGACGCCAAGAAAGATAAGCCAATTCGTTCCCGTGGTTTTTCCGTCTATTTGGATCGTTTTTTTTGGCGTTTGAAGAATATTTAAAGCAAAAACAGTACGGGGCGTTGCCGCTTCCGAAACTGCCTTCTCGGAAAGCCCTGCAATAAAGCTAGACTCTGCGCTTTGTTCTCCATTCAACACGAGATATACGGCAATAGTCTTTTCCCATTCAACACGAGCAACTATTGCGTCTATTATTTCCTCAACGCCCGCGTCAAGCGTGTATGTTTTAACCCACTTTCCCCCGATGGTTTGCCCAGCCGCCATCGCGTCTGCCCCGCTTCCCTGCATAACAAGGTAAAGCGAGTCAGTATTCGGCGGCAACTCTTCAGAAGCGATCAACGATACCAGCGTATTTATCGCACCTGCATCGGGATTCCGCGCAGATTCATGGGGTTCTTCATACCAATGGTGAATCAAGCCTTGTAAAAACAACGAGCCTTCCGCGTTTAAGAACACGGGTTTGCCTTTAGTAAGGATTTCTGCCTCAGCGCCCAGAGAAACCACCCCAACATACACGCCCTGGGGCTTTTCCTTGTAGCTTATTGCCGGATACGTTATCACCGTTTCAGTCGCGCAACTCGCGCATAGTAAAATAAAACAAGGTAAAAATACTTTCATCTCTCCCTCCTACCTCTGCGCCCTTTCTACGCTCTGGTTTTCATACGCGGACGGCGCGATGTTTACGCCTTTTTGCGCCGCAAGCGTCCGAATTTGGATCATTCTCTCCTGCGCGGTTCGTAAATCCCGCTCATCTTGTATTAACATATACTCAAGCCCACTCGCCCCGTTCCTTATCCGCGCTGAAGTGAAGTTGTAGCCCGCATAAAAAGACGCGGCGTTCCTTTCCCATGAAAGATATTGCCCCGCAAGATCACCAGAAATATTCGCTTGAAAAGCTATTTCCTGACTACGTTCCGCTTCTTCTGGCGCGGATGCGGAAGCCGTCTGCGCGAGCGAAGCAAAGCTCGCCGTGTATACGCCCTTGCGTAAGGCATCGGCTTGGGAACGCAATTGCGTCCATAGGAGTATCGCGGCGATATATCCCATGGTTTTGGTGTTGTTCTTTAAGGTTACCGTATAGCGTTCATCTTCCACCGTTACTTCCATGTCATTCGCGTTCTGACTTATGGCGAAGTCATTCGCGCTCTGACTTATGGCGAAAACTCGCTGGATTCGTACCGTTTCCATCAGTTTCTCCTTCATCACCCCCGGTACCTCAACGGTTTCCGTATAGACGCGCATTTCCTCTGGCACGCCATAAACAGTTGTCGAACAACCGATGAGCGCCAGCGTGGTAAAAATAACAATTATCGCAAGAAATCTCATACTTTCTCCTTATTTTAAGCACACGGCTTCGACGAGGTTCAGAGTTTCCGCTTTCACCGACACATTGTCGTATTCACGGGACTCGATCAGTGAACCGTCCACGCCATAATAATACACGGCGAAGGAATAAACCCCCGGATCAAGGGTCATACCCCCAGCGTAGGCTTTTCCGGGGAAGTAACGCGACATTCGCAGGTCGGCTTTTTCGCTTGCGTCAGCGGCGAGTTTTCCGATAGTACCAGCAAAATTCAAAAGTGTTCCGGCCGCGGCTAGATTACTATTGTCGCTGTTGCTTAAACCCCTTCCCGCTTCGCGGGCCGCCACTGAAGTTACGCCCTTTATGGTTGAGCGGATCACCGTTTTTCGCTCTATTAATGCAATTTTGTTCTTGAACGTCTCCCGCACCACAGCATCCACGTCTTCCAACTGCTCCAATCGGAAGGTTTGTCCTCCTTTTATGGCGACTTCTATCCTATTTACGCTTGACGGGCGATGAACAAGTTCCGGCAGAGCTATTTTTATCTTATCCGGTGTAACAACCATAGGAATATACTCAACAACTTCTTGTTTCACCGGAGTAAGCCCGGCAAACGCGAGGATGTTGAGTCGCGCCTTGCCCGCCGGTATGTGCAATTCCTCTTCCAACGAGCCGGGAACAGGAAAAGCGTAGATGTCCGGCGCGTTGTTATAAGCGGCTACAAGCCAATCATGGTCGATTCTTGCATCATCCGCGTCCCCGTTAGTCCGATAGAACAAAACGCCCAGATAACGCCCAAGCGCGGAGTTGGCAAACTTGGAACTGAACAAGCCTTGGGACTGAACCCTTTGATCAATCGTGTTCATTTGCGCCTCCAAAGCTGAATATTTGGTCTCCAGATAGGCAAGTTTCTCATTCATGCGCCGAATTTCCACGACCGCGCCTTCCATGTCGCCTTTATGGTAGTAATTCAGCGCGTTGAACGCGTTAATATACACATCCTCGTAGTCTTCGCCGTCGTAGTTTTTGCTGTTGTCATTGACAATCGCGGATTTGGTTAGTTTCGTTATGCTCTGCGTGTACGCCTCCGTGATGTCTTGTTCACCATTTTGGAGTAATTCTATGGACGCATCGTACTTGCCCGCGTAATGCGCAAGCACGCCCTTGTCCAGCTCGTAAAGTATGCGATCATTTCGCGTACTGTAGATGTAGGTTTTGTTCTCTTCCAACAGGGTTTCAGCGGATTTGTAGTCCCCACTGCTTACCGCCCCGTCAACGCGGGCATAAGGGTTCGTCGATGAGCATGAAACGCCCACCAACCCGACGATAAATAAGACGAATACTCTTGCTACCCAGCTTTTCAATACGCAATCTTCGCCTTTTGCAGGGGATTCTTTCCCCTCATGGTAATTGAAAGTTTGCATTACTTTCCTCCCTTAAAAAATATATCTCCACCCCTCTACGGGTAAGATTGAACAACGTTATTCCTTGCGGATAAGATAAACCGCGTTAGCCGCCATGCCGCAATAATCCCGATAAGCACCGAAAAAACGCCCGGGTTTTCCGTATGTATACCCCTTACTTTACATCATTGCCGACAGCGCTTTATTGACTTTTTCATCGAAGTCGGGGATTGACGCACCGGTTACAGAAATTACCAATTTCTCATAACTCTTATAATCAGGAGTCGTAAATTTCAAAGCCTCACTTTGTGGAAACACCATCCGTATCAGTTTTATCGTTTTCTCAGCGTCAACTTTGCTAATGTCGCCCCCTCTACTTGACAGCATCGTAAACAATATACCTACTCTCCATGTCATATATTTAGCGCAAATCATATTAGGATATATGCCAATAATCGGAATACTTCCCAATGCCTTGTCTATGATTATATCAAACAAGATTTCTTTTGAGATTTGTTTGATTACGGCTGACATTTCATCTTGTGTAACAGGGTCTTGATTGTATACCAGTCTAATTTTGTTGATCATGGCTCCATAGTGCGTAAAAAGTACAACACCATCTACAATAAGGTTAAATGGAAAACCGGCAAACCCTGTAAGAGCTTGTATAAACGAATTTGATCCGGCGGTATCTCTTATTATTGCATACGCGGAACGGGCTAACTGTTTGGTTGTTTCTTGGTCTGTAAGCGCCTGCTTCTGCTGTTTCAACAGCGCGAGCATATCTCCTGTACCGTACTTGTCTATATCAGACATATCTTTCCTCCTTTCGTTTTCCCGGTGATGATTACCTGATAGATGGCTTCGCTCATCTTGTTAGTGATTTTGACGCTACCTGTTCGGGCATCGCCCTTGTCTCCATTACCGCCGCTATCGCATGCGGTAAGAATCGCCGCTGTCGCATACACGAGAAGCGCTGCGACCTGAATTAGTCTCTTCTTGAGAGTCTTCATAATTCCTCCATAAAAATAAAAAATATCCCTCTACGGGCAAGACTGGACAAAGTCATTCCTTGCGGATAAGATAAACCGCGTTAGCCGCCATACCAGCCAGCAATACGAATCCGATAACGGTAAGCGCCGGAAACGCAACCCTGCGGCACGCCATACTCGCCATACCGCAACCCCCGATGAGCGCATGGGGAATACACAGAGCGATAACGCCAGAAAAGAACGCCCCGATGGTAAGCCCAAGCCGCACTTTAGTCTCCGCAAACAACAATAGCCCAACGCCCAATACCGCTATCAACGCGCCCACGCCAACTTCCCCTTGCGCCGACCAATGACACCGCAAAAAGCCATGCGCGGTCGGACTGCAAACCTTGAAAAGGAACCGGGGACCTAACGCGATAAGCGCCCCCAGCGCAACGGCGCCAACGCCGCTTATGATACGATTTTTCATACAACCCTCCACCGAAAGTCCCAAGGGCGGAGCGGCAACCCCATAACAGCGCCGCCGCTCCAGCCATGAAACTCAGTCGCCGTCACAGACTCCATCGCAAGTGTAGTAGTATCTTGAACCGCCGATAGTATAATACTCGCTCGATTCACAGGAAGAATCGCCGCAGTAGGTATAATCGCCGTCGTTACACTCCGATTTGTCGGAACATGCGTGAAGCAGGTCACCACAACCTGCTAAAATCGCCACGAATACCAGCGCACAGGCTAGTATTCCCATCAAAAACAGTTTCTTTTTCATAACTGTCCTCCTTAAAAAACGAGAGGATCAAACATCTTGTAGCGCAAATTGAAACAAGACAAGCTACGTTTAGCGCAATCCCCTCTTTTTATATAAACCGCCCATACGGGCAAGTTCCCTATGTCAAGGCGGAGGTTCGCACGCCTCCGCGCCCGCCCATCTTCCCAAAACGCAAGGACGCGCCCCCACTGCTTACCGCCCCACCAACGCGGGCATAAGGGTTCGTCAATGAGCATGAAACGCCTATTAACTCGGCGATAAAAGTGAAACTGCGGAGATCATTCCGAAGTTTTGAGAGTAAAAAATCCGCGCGATGTTCGTCTCGGCGGATTGGTATCTGTGTGTGCTGTATATATATATTAGAAAATTCGGGGGGGGGGGGCACCTGCGAGTTTTTATAAAGACCGCGACTTTACACAGCTTTATAAAAGAGTCTTTGGTATGATTATATGGGTAATCGTTTGTTCTTGCTTTCATCGTGTTTACTATAAGGTGAAATAACAGTTTTGTCAATATATTTTTAATGGAAAAAGTAAGCGTCTTCGCCGTAGAGTCGTTCCGCGCCGATGGTCGAGGCTTCTCCGTGACCGGGATACACGGAAACCGCATCGTCGAGCGCCCAAAGCCGCTGAAGGCTTTCAGCTAATCGAGCCTTATCTCCGCCGGGAAGGTCATAACGTCCGAAAGAATATCTGAAGAGACAGTCTCCGGTAAAGACGAGGCTCGCCGATTCATCGTAAAACGCCACGGAACCGGGGCTATGCCCGGGTAAATGCAAGACGCGCAGGGAACCAACGTAGTCGCCCTCGCCAATAAGCCGCGTGGGACTAGGCATAAGCCGCCAGAATTTATCAATATAATCGGTGTTTCCCGCGGCTTGTACCCAGCATCGTCGGTGCACCTCAAGCGAATCTGGTCCAAGATACGCCGCGTCGTCTCGGTGAATGGCAATCTCAACCCCGCCTTCCTGTTCGGCATAATAAGCGGCAAGTTCAGGCAACGCGCCGACATGATCGAAGTGTCCATGCGTCAATAAAAACACACGGACATAGGCGTTCAGCTCGTTCAGTTGTCTTATGATGAGTTTCGCGTCAGAACCGGGGTCAATTACCGCGCAGGGCGTCTGTACTCCTTCTCTTTTTTGTAGAAAACTATGCCCAAACGCTGGATAAATCCAACAGTTCGCGCTCTTTATAGCGACATATTTCACCATTTCTTGCGGGGTTCTCACGGTTTACCGCTCCTTCTTTCCTGTTATAGCGATGGCAAGCTCCACTTCGGAGATACTCACTCCTAATCTTGCGGCGATCAGGTTGGACGAGAAGCCAGAGCGGGATAATTCCGCTACTTGTTCGGGTAAAGTCTTCGGCGTAGGCGGAGTCTGCGCGATTTCCGTGTGGATAACGGTCGGTTTCTCGTCTATAGCCTGTCTCGCCTCGATAACCGCCTTAGTTTCACCGACAAACTGGTGTTTTCTACCCATTTCCACATAGGTTTGCACATGACTTTGCCGCCGCATCATCTCTTCGTCGTGTAGAATGATTCTTTTGTCAACGTCTTCAAGCAAGGTTTTGAGAGACTTGATGCGGTCTTCGATAAGCATCGCATCTCTGTCTGTCGCCGCGTCAATCTCTGCAATGAGCTTGCTCACTTCCTCGTGGAATTCTGTCAAGATGCGATCCTGCCCCGTCCGTTTTTTCAACCACGCCCGACAAGATATAAAAAATAATAGGCATAAACCTAACGCTATAATGGAAATAATTGTACTTATAGCCATAGTCTACCCGCTAATATCAACGTTCTTCCCAAGACGCGGGTCCCAGGAACATCGCGTTTCTTCATTCTTCTGTTTGTTCTTCCGTTTTTCATTTCGTCCTGAACCGTTTTGAGAACGCGCGCCTCGATCATTCACCCCTTCTGCGCCATCGCCGGTGTCTGGAGACTCGTTGACTGCTTGTATATTAGCTTGAGTCTTCTCCTGTGCTTGAAGGTTTTGAAGAGTTTGCTGAATCGTCAAGCCCTCCCGTTGAGAGGCTTGAGTCTTACCGACGCTATCGAGCTGGTTAAACATAATTTGCAAATCAAGCGGTTGAATCGCCATATTTCACCTCATTTTAATAATCAAACAATCAAAAAATCAATGAATCACATAAGTTAATTCGTGTGATTCGCTTTTATTCATATCCTTCGATCCCTCGTGTAGCTTCCGCATCGGGTGGTTCGTATTTGACGGCGCGGATAAGCCCCTCCTCCAGCACAAAGGTAACGGCTCTATATTCACTGCGTATGTTTTCCGATACGTCGAGTATCTGGACTTTCGTTCCGGGATAAATCGCGTTCGCGGCAGAAATACGCCCACGAGTCTTGAGCTTATCTTGGGCTTGCTGTTGTTCGGTTATTTCCGTTGTTATTCGCTGTAACTCTTCATTCAACCTGTGTTTTTGTTCCATAAACTCGTTGAGCATGTATTCTTTTTCTTCCGGTAAGGATTTTCGTTGAGACTTGATATTAATGAGTCCCTGTAGTTCAGTTGTTACTGTTTCGAGTTCTTTTTCCTTTTCCGCCTTTTCCGCGGCGAGTTTCTCGATTGCTTTTTTTATTTTAGGGTCAATACCTGCTTCGCAGATAGTTTCCGTTCCACCGCCAGAACTACCGATGATGTGAGCGTTAATTTCTTCTGAGGCACGCAACTGTCCACCGACGATGCGGGCGCGTTTACCTTGACACACGATGCGCTTGTAGGCATCCACTTGAGAGTTTATGATGCCGTCCGACACGATGACCATATTGCCTGCTTCAATGATGGCGTTTTCAATGAAGCGCGCCCATATTGACTTGCCCGCTTTCACGCTTCCTTTGGATTTTCCAGCGATGCCTTGCCGCACGATAATGTCGCCTTCAGCTTCCAACTCAGTGCCTCCAACCGTGCCGTTCACTATAATGTTTCCTGCCGCCTTCACCGAGAATCCGTCCTCTACGTTGCCAGTAACCTCAACGGTACCTAAAAATATGATGTTGCCGGTCTTGATGCCCACGTTTCCTTGCACTACAAACACCGGCTCCACATTGATGAGACTGCCTACAAGCATGACCTGTCCGTTTATGTCTGCGAGGATAGTCATGCCGTCCTCATCGGCGTGAACGTTTTTCCCCAGAGGGAGTGGAATGTCTGTGCCGTCCTTCGCGGGCAGATATATACCTTTCACGGTTCTGCCCTTAACGCCTTCTTGCACCGGAATTTTCCTAGCTACCGGCTGATTCTGTACCACATTTTGGATGATTTGTAGGTCTTTGAAATCAATAGTTCCGTCTCTACTTTCGTGTAGATGCACTTTGTTCGAATTCGTCTCAAATAGATACTCGATAGAGGCGTTTTTACCGTTTACCTCTTTGTAGCCTTCCGCAACCAATACTTGTGTTTTGTAGACTGGTTTGTCTACGAAATCATCAATAGCATCGTTCTTAATGCCAACCACGACTTGATTATTTCGTAAGTAATTGATAATCGCATCTGCCGTAAGATCGCAACCACCTGTCCCCGGCGGTTGTACGATAATGTACGCCTTCATGTCAAAATCTGTTACTTCGATTTTCAAAAAGCTGTCGTTAGAATAATTGCGGTCAAAAGAGCCGACTGTTATGTATTTGCCTTCTGCTTCTTCAACTACCGTATTAACCAGATTCTTGTCAATGTTTTTTACATTTCGAGCGGACAATCGTTGCATCGCCATGTCTTCGGTAACTCTCATCCCGGAACCGACTGGTGTAGTTACCTTGAGCATAGCACCTTCAGGCGAAAAAATAACAAACACTTCGCCGTCCTTATCTACCGCAACAACGCTATTAGCTGTTTCTGTCTCACTCACGGAACTAGATCCGGTTCTTGCTATCTGAGATGAATCCTTGATGTAAGCCCGTATTTTCCAGTCTTTTTTCCCACTTCCCAATATACCACGGAAACCATGCTCAACTATTTCGTATTCAATGCGTCTTACAGGTATATCAAGCAGTGTACCTGCCTTCATAAGCGCTGCCTCAAGCGAATCGCCTCCTGTATCTACTGTGCGAATCTGCCTGTCTACTTCCAATTGCTCTTTCATGAGTTTTTGTAGTTTGACAAAATCTACCATAACGTATATTCCTTTTTACTTATATAATTCCCCGCCGCGCATGAGTCAGTTTAGAGCGCAGATGGATGATAGCCTTTGTATGTAACTGGGACACCCGTGACTCTGTAACACCCAAAATATGTCCTATCTCTTTAAGGGTAAGCCCTTCATAATAATAAAGAACGGTTATCTGCTTTTCCTTTTCGGGTAATTCTTTAAGGGATTCGTTGATCACCCGCTTTACTTCGGTCGCTTCCATCATAACGTCCGGATTGAGACTCGTTGATGCTTCAAGACTCTCACCGATGGATATCTTATCGTTTTCATCTCCCGAAAACCATACGTCGTTTAACGAGAGCATAGTCGTACAGGAGATTTTCATCAAGGTTTTCCCATAGTCTTCTTCGGTCATGCCTAAAGCATCCGCGATCTCGCGGTCCGTGGCGATTCTGCTAAGTTGAGCTTCAAGCATTCCAATGACATTTTCTACTTCGCGAGCTTTTTGGCGGATCGAGCGAGGAACCCAATCAATGGAACGAAGTTCGTCGATGATGGCGCCCCGTATACGGACAACCGCGTATGTCTTGAATTTGACTCCCTTGTTCGGGTCAAATTTGTCGATGGCATCTAAAAGCCCGAATTGTCCAAAACCTACAAGATCATCGAATTCAATGTTGTGCGGCATAGTTATAGCAACCTTGCCGGCGACGTACTTTACCAGAGGCGCATACTGCGTGACGAATCTTTCCCGAATATCACCATTTTTTGTCTCCCTGTATTCACGCCACAGTTCATCTTCGTCTTTTTGTTCGAGGGTCACTATCATCCCCTTAATCCTTCCTCATCAGCGTCCGCATCGCACTAACTATCTTCATAGGATCCACTTCTTTGAGTAATTTATCATTAACTGGTTGCTTCGGCGCGCGAGGGGCTTCAAATACCTCCTCATATTCATTTATCGTGAATGCATCGGACAAGGACGTTATGTCGCTATCCTTTGTGTTGTAGATTTCCTGTATTGGAGGAGTCGGTGTCCATTTTTCCGCTTCAATCGCCGGCTCCATTTCAGTATGCTCTGTTTCAGGTGTTTTTTCTGGCATCACAGATTCGTCTTTAACAATATTTTCAACGACGGCGGCTTCGGAATGGTCAGACTTGGGTATTTGCATCTCATCGTCTAGAGAGATGTCTACTACCATCCCTTTTTGGAGGGAATCATTAATTTTTTTCGGAGATTTATCAACAAGGAATTTGTCCGAAATGAAATAAATGACTTCCGTTAAGCCGAAAAAAACAGCGGCAAAAAAAAAGGCGCGGAATAAGAGCCAGAAAAAACTCACACCTCCAATAAGTCCAGTTAAAAACGACAATCCAAATGCCGCTCCCGCAGTAATGCCACTTGTTCTCATGTGCATAGTCACGCCCTGTTAAAAATTCGCTTCATCATCATGGAGAATCCACCCCCTGTATGACGAGGCGGCATCTTCTCCATGCGCTCGACGATGTGCTGAACACAAATCGCCGCTTTACTACGTGGATCAATGACCGTGAACGGCTTCTGGGCGACAACTGCATGAGAAACGATAGGATCGTCGTAGATGAAACCAAGGTACTCTATCTTGATATTCATAAACTGTGTTGCAATACCCGTTATGCGCTCAGCGACATGCTTCGCTTCTTCGGCGTTTCGCGTACGGTTCACTACCAATTTCAGGTTCAATTCCATATGTCCCATGAGTTCGGAATGGATGATTTTCGTAAGGGCATAGGCATCCGTAAGTGCCGTAGGTTCAGGCGTGGTAACAATAATCGCGTCGTCCGCGGCTGCGATGAAGTCAAGTACATTTTTAGAAACGCCCGCACTTGTGTCCACGATGATGATGTCTGCATAGGAAAGGGTACTCAATTCTTGAATAAAATGCTTCCTTTCTTCTCCAGTGAGATCCGCGACTTTAGATATGCCGGATGCCCCGCCGACAATGGATATACCATATTCCGATTCCACCAGAATTTCCTTCATGGTTTTCTCTTTTCGCATCACATTTACAAGGGTGTGTTTCGGTGTTAAGTTAAGCATGATATTCACATTGGCAAGCCCCAGATCCGCATCCATGACTACAACCTTCTTCCCCAGACGCGCATAGACTATCGCCATGTTGATAGACATATTGGTCTTGCCAACACCACCTTTCCCGCTTGTTACAGTGATAATACGGGATTTGTTCTTGTCCCATGTTTTCTGCGGTTTCTCTTGGGTTTCTCCTCTCTTCCGCATGAGTTCCCGTAATTTTTCAGCCTGATCTTCCATAAAATCCTCTTGTTTTTTGTAAAAGGAACGAAGGAGAAACGGATTCGGTGTCAGAAAATTATTGCTGATTTTCTAACAAAAAACCAATCTCCTATTCCATATCTCTTTAAAACTCATTTTCTCCACTGTACCTGTTCCGACTCATCAATGGGAAACTGTTCATCAATCTTTGAACGCTTTACTTGGAAGCCTTCGAGGTTGATAAGGAAACGTACTACAGATGCTTTCTGAATATCACCCGGTACTTTTTGTCCATCCGTTATATAAGACACTAATTTCCTTTTTTCCGCAAGAGCGCTAATGACGTTGCCCATCCGAATAGTCTCATCCAACTTCGTAATGATGACAGATCGATAGTTGAATGGCTCAAACTGGCGCAGAATTTCCTTGATGTCGCTACATTTCGTGGTAGCTGCAAGCGCCAGATGTACTTCCGCAGCAGGTCCGCATGCATCCAAGAGTTGTTTCATTTCTCCCAATTCCACGGACTTACGCGGACTTTTACCTATAGTATCGACCAAAATCATGTCCATATCGCCCGAATATTGAGCAATCGCCTGTTTCAAATCGTTGTAATCCTCAACATAGGAGACAGGTACCTGCATGATGTCACCGTAGACTTCCATCTGCGCCTTTGCCCCGATACGGTAGGCATCTATCGTTATCATACAAAACGAAATGGGCGATGCGTTTCCGCTTCCAATCTTGAATATCGCGGCAAGTTTGGCGATAGTCGTGGTTTTCCCTACACCTGTCGGGCCCACCAGCACCATGATGCGGGGGCGCTTATAGAATTTTTCTTCTTTGTAAAGGTGAATACTCTCCCCTATCCACCCAAGCGCCTTATCTTGAACTACATCGTAGTCGTTTAGCCCTTCAAAGGAAATCTCTTTCTTGCACCGCTCAATAATATTTTGAGTAAACGAAAATGAAAAATCGTTCAGCTCCATCGTCTCTTGCAAACGGACGAGAGATGGATGTTCGTCTCGTTCCGTGGTTGTATCGCTTTTGTTAAGCCGCTCTTTGATCAACTTGACATCATCCGCTATGTCGGACATTGCCTTGAGCCATGCTGGGGACTCCTTTTTACCGGTTGTCCCCATCTCAACGAGCTTCTTCTTTTCTGTCTCAAAATCCATAGTTTTTTTAGACTCAAGGGGTTGAGGAATGCCTTGAGGAGAAACACTCGGCGAAGCTATCCGCACATCCTTCGCGTAATTATTCTGCGTGAAACCAGCAATCTCTACCCCGTCTTTGGCAAACAATCCTAAAAACCCACCCATGCGTATACTTCTTTGATTAAGTATTGTCACTCTGTCTCCGTACTTCAAACGGATTTTGTTCAGGCATTCGGTATAGTTAGCGGCCTGCTCTATAAAATACTCCATTTTTTCTCCCAAATCAAATGCTGGAAGTTGAAGATGGGAGTAGATTCTTGTTACAATCACTACTTAAAATTATCAAGCAGTTTTGTCACCAACGAGTCTACTCTAATCTTCTTAATCCAACTTAATCGTCCCCAAGTATTCAAGCATAATGTCCGAGGCGATCTCTTGTATGGACAGTA
Source organism: Treponema sp. (assembly GCA_031265825.1). Classification (GTDB taxonomy): domain Bacteria; phylum Spirochaetota; class Spirochaetia; order Treponematales; family Breznakiellaceae; genus JAIRKH01. The sequence continues at coordinate 17,288 of JAISCD010000026.1, forward strand.
CCACTAGTTCAGACATAGACGACTCCCGTTCCGTCGATAACTTCACCAAGTATCGTGCCGACTCGGAGCAGACAATAATCGGCGGTACGAACCCATGTTCCGCGATGGTCGAAATCGCCCGTGAGAGTGCCTTTATCCATGCGCGGTGAATGGATGGCTCCAGCGCGGACAAAATCCCTGAATTGGTTTCGACTCTACTATCAATGATTTTCTGTTCGAGAGACATATCCAAAGTCAATGCGTGTAGAATCTTGTTTTCATCCGCATAATTGTGGCTGATTTGCCGCGATAGTTTCTGCCGCGCTTTTTCTGTGAGGAAGCGGGTATCATGAGTCAGCGGTGCAAAATCTGCCAGAGTTTCCAAAATCGACACCATATTGCGAATAGAGACTTGTTCCTTCAAAAGATTTTGCAGAACTTTCTGAATTTCTCCCAATGAAAGTCCTTTTGGTCCCATTGCCTCTTCGACAAGCGCTGGATAATCCTTCTTGAGCGTCTCCATGATTGCCTGCGTCTCCTGCCTACCCAAGATCTCCGCCGCATTGCGCTTAATGATTTCTGTGAGATGTGTGGAAATAGTGGAGGGCGGGTCGATCACAGTATAGCCGAGCCTCACCGCTTCGTCTCGCTTCTCGTCGCTTATCCATACAGCAGGCAAGCCAAAAACAGGATCCCGCGTTTTCTCTCCATGAAGTTCCCCTCTTACATGACCCGGATTGATGCACAGATAGTAGTTTAAGCGAATCTTCCCTGTTCCCACATCAACGCCGCGTATTTTGAAACAGTACTCCGAAGGATCCAGCCCCATGTTGTCGACAATGCGGATTTTTGGAATCACCAACCCCAGTTCTATCGCAGACTGACGGCGCACGCCTTGTACTCTAGCCAGAAGTTCCGCGCCCTTATCCTTGTCGACGAACGGGACAAGCCCATACCCAATTTCAAGAGAAAGCGCCTCAAGTGGCATGATGGCTGGCATTTCACCGAAGTCTTCTTTGGGCTTCTGAGTGGACTGAGCCACGGTAGCATCGGAAAATGCTTTCTTTCGCTGTTTCATCGTGATAGTATAGGCGTAAAATCCAAAGAACGCGGCCATCACAAACAGAATCGCGTGGGGGAATCCCGGCAAGAAAGCCAATCCCGCCAGCACAAACGCGGAAACCCAGTAAATCCGCGCGTCCCGCGTGAACTGTATCGACACTTCTACGCCTAAATCACCCGGCGTTGCGGCTCGTGTTACTAAAATACCCATCGCTGTAGACACGAGAAGGGTCGGAAACTGGGAAAGCAAGCCGTCTCCAATGGAAAATCGTATATAGTCATTCATCGCAGAGACTATCGGCTCCCCGTGTATCGCCGTACCGATGATAATACCTCCCAGTATATTCAACACGGTCATAAATATGCCGAACTTGACGCTTCCTGAAATGAACTTGCTTGCGCCGTCCATGGAACCATAGAAATCGGCCTCTTGTTGAACTTCGCCTTTACGTCTGCGGGCTTCCTCTTCGGTTATCACACCGGAACTGTATTCCGAGTCGATTGCCATGTACTTATTCGGCATGGCGTCCAAGGTGAAACGAGCCGCAACCTCGGAGGTACGAGTCGCGCCCTTGGTGATAACAACGACCTGCATCACAATCAGCGCAACAAATATAACCGCGCCGACCACAAGCCCATCTATCGCGCTGTCTGATCCAACCACAAAGGACGAAAACGCTCGTATCATGCGCCCGTTGAACTGCGCTCCTTGAGTCAGAATCAACCGTGTGGACGAAATGTTGAGGACGAGTCCAAATACGGTCAGCACGAGCATCACGGTAGGAAAGAGACTGAAATCAATGGCTTTCTGCGTGTAAAGCACGGTAAGTATAACTAAAATAGAAAATGTGAGATTCAATGCCATGAGCACGTCCAACAATGGGGTTGGAAGTGGAATGATAAGCACGAAAAGCGCCCCGACCACACTGATCGCCATCGCTATATCCGTGGGTTTGCCCAAAGGTCCGGCATGAGCCGCTTTGTTGTTATTTGCTATATAAACCGCATCTGACATATCTGTGGGAACAAGGAACGGGAAATGGAAGCGGGAAACGGGTCGTTGCTTGAAAATCCATCTCTGAAATCTCACAACCCATCTTCTATTCCCTCTTTTCTATGCTCTATTCCTCCTTCTTTCCTCGTTAATCGTCCATACTTTCTGGAGAATTAGTATTACCGCCTGCCAATAGGCGAAAGGCACCTCGTCGCCTACTTCGGTTTCAGCGTAGAGAGCGCGGGCAAGCGGTTTGTTTTCCACAATCGGTACCCCGTTGTCAAGGGCAATGCGCCGAATTTGGAACGCCATCTCATCTCCGCCTTTTGCGGTTACTATGGGGGCTGTACCCTCGCCCGTATGGTACTCCAAGGCAACTGCGAAATGCGTGGGATTCGTGATGACTACATCTGCCTTTGCGGTATTGATAGCCATATTTTTAGTCATAATCTGGTGCATACGCCGACGGAGACGCGCCCGTACCATCGGGTCCCCTTCTTCCCTTTTACGCTCTTCTTCAACTTCCTTACGGGACATTTTTAAAGACTCTCTATACTGCCACCGCTGGAACATATAATCTGGTATAGCAAGCGCGCCCAACAGCAGAGCCGCCATAATGAGCATACGTGCCGCAAGCGCGGAAACAGCGCTAACTCCCTGCCACAGGCTTGCGGTCTGCAAATTCGTCAGAACCCCCCATTTCGAGCGTATCAGGAGATAAGCAGTCAAGCCTATGGCAAACATTTTAACAACAGATTTGAAAAAATTAAAGAGACCTTCCGATGAAAAAAGCGTTTTTTGAAAGTATTTCCCAAAATGTGGGATAACTTTTGAAAAATTCGGCGCAAGTGGCTTGGTTGTGAAAAGGAATCCTACCTGTACCATGTTTGAAATAATCGCCGCTACCATTGCGGTTAGGATGATGGGTAAACATAATTTCAGGAAATAACTCAAACATACGCCCGCAATAGAGCGATCTCTGGTAGGGTCTATAGATGTCGCGTGGGAAATGAAAAATTTTATCAACTCCGTACACGTCCGCAATAGGTACGGGGCTAGAAAAAGCAAAAGAAGCGCAGGCAGAAGCAGAACCAAGGCTCCAATGAACTCTTGACTCTTGGCAACTCGCCCTTCCTCTTCTCGCGCTTTGCGGATCTTATAATCAGACGGTTCTTCGGTACGCCCCTCATCTTCAGCCGCAAACCATTGAAAGTCCATGTTTACCAGCGGACGAGGCATCAAATCCCTGTTCCCTGTTTCCTTCGCATGAGAATGTAAATATGTACTATGTTCCCGCAGGGAGAATTTTAAAAAATTCAATTATCGTATTTTCCTTGTTAAAACAACTAACGCTCACAAGGGACTCAAATCATATCAATTTTTTCCATGAACAATGATAGAAACGCTATTCATGTTTCTATTTGCAGTGTTCCATGCGAACAAGGTAATAAAACAATTTTTATAATAACTTTTATATTTTATACGATAATTGATTTTTTTGCAATATGCCATTTTTAACGTGAAGAGGATCGGGGTAAATGGGGACGCTCTCCCCATGAAACGACGTATATTGACTCTGGAATAACATATATTGTATAGTAATCACATCTTTCTCAATAAAAACATCATATTTTGTGTCAGAAATGACTCATTTTGATCTAGAAATGACTCATTTTGATCTAGAAATGACTCATTTTGATCTAGAAATGACTCATTTTGATCTAGAAATGACTCATTTTGATCTAGAAATGACCCATTTTGATCCAGAAATGACTCATTTTGATCTAGAAATGACCCATTTTGATCTAGAAATGACTCATTTTGATCTAGAAATGACTCATTTTGATCTAGAAATGACTCATTTTGATCTAGAAATGACTCATTTTGTGTCCAGAATAACTTATTCTGTCTCCCGAATGATCCATTCTGTCTAACGAATGACTCATTCTGCTTAACGAATGATCCATTCTGCTTAACGAATGACTCATTTTGTCTAACGAATGACTCATTCTGGCTAACGAATGATCTGTTCTGTCTCCCGAATACCCTATTTTGTCTAAAGAATGAAGCGTTCTATCTATTGTTCATAGCTCTATACCTTTTATATACGAAAGAGTATTTTCACGGGTATGGTATAAGTGCGATTTTCAATAACAAAGGCAGTTTTTACGTGATAATCCGACAAAAAAGGTCTCACTTTGTCTCGGATAACGCAACAGTGAGCATTTCCACCAATTTTTTGGCTTCTTCCCGCGAAAGCGTGACGCCTTTCCCCATTTTTTCATGGTATGGGTCCCAATCGCGGATGTCAAATTTCGGGTCGCGGTTATTCCACGATATTAAATTGACTTCTTTTTTCCACCCGCTTTTTTCTTCGGAAAGTATTCCATAATTCTTCACTATATCAAATGCTATCTCTGACATTATTTCTCCTTTTCTCTTAGTTTTGCCCCGCAAACCATAAGACGTCAATCAATACTTGTTGCTGAATTCAGTAACGATTCAAGAAAATCAACGGTTCTCTTATCGGCTTGCCCACGGAACGCCCATGCCTCATCTTTCAGCAGTTGAATTTCCTGCCTGTCCTTGTTCAATGCCACATCAAGCGTGTGTTCTATATCCACAAAATCACTTTCTTCAAGCGAACTGCCCAATACCCGTATGGCGCGAAAAGTCCATGCCTCATCTTCAATATCCGACAGATCGTAAGGACGCTTGTCGAATTCAAAGCGAGGGTAAATCACCGGACGGTTAAACAGAAAAGCGAAATCAAATATAATGCCAGAAAAGTCTGAAATCAACAGGTCTGTACGGGAAAGAACGTCCAGATTTTCCGCGTCAAAATTCCATTCTACATTTTTATAAGGTTTCAAGGCTATCATTAGTTTATCAACGACGTCCTTTTCTGTAATCATGGTCTGTGGATGCGGGCGTATGACGATGTAAAACCGCGACTTTGCCAGCGGCTCAAGAAGACGTAGCCCGTAGCGTCTCAGTATAGCGTTTTCCCCCCATGACGGCGCGACAAGCACGCATCGTGAAAGCGGAGAGTCCCGTCCGCTGTTTGCTAGATACGCCTGAAAGACATCAAGATACGTACAACCCACGACTTCCAGCGTCTTTTCCTTCAAACCGCGCAACCTTTCCAAGGCGCGTATGTCCTTTTTCTGATAATCGCCGGTTAAAAGCACACTATCATAGTAATCTATGCCGAAAAGCCGATATGTAGTAGCGTCTGTGAGTGTGTGGAGTATATGACAGTAGTGTCGAACACCCGGCGAGCGCTTCAATTGGAACACGTCAAGCCCCGGCGTCGTCATAAGACACACTTCAGCCTCAAGGAAGTTGAGGAATCGGTAAGCTTCGTTGCCGCTGCCTATAAACTGTGTATGCACAGATGGAGACTCAAAGGCGAGTCCGGGGTCGTCTTTTCCAGCGCTATAATACATACATACGATTCCACGTGCGCTTAATTCTTCCATAACAGGTTTGAATACATTCCAGTACTGTTTACCTTCGGAGAAAATAACGAGTCGCTGACGTCCTGTAATAGGCATCGCGGCAAGCGCTTTTTGGGGAGAGAATCCCGCTTTTATCCGCAACAGCAAGTTCTTCGCAAAGAAAAACGCCGTTACCGCCAACCCGGTAAGCAGAGAAAAAAGCATACTGCCTGTTCCGGGATCTATATAGGCAAAAACAGGAACAGAAAAAGTAAGGAAGAACAAGAGATATACTATTTTCATATTGATATGGTTCTGAAAAGAACAGGGGATTGGTAGAGAATTTCGTTTGCTAACCAAAATTTTAATTCCCTACTGTTTTTTTATTCATCAGTGTCGTCGTCATCAGGTTCATCGTCAATAATATCGTCTATTATTTCGGGTAGGAATTCGTCGTCAAACTCGTCGTCATCGTCGTATGTCAAATCTAGGAGATCATCGGGTTCCACAGCCTGTTCAAGCCGTCTTCTTTCGAGGATTTCATCCATTTCCACGTCTAAATCCTGATTCTCTTGTCCGAAAAGCTTCACGTTCCGATAACGTTTCATCCCAGTACCCGCCGGAATCGGATGCCCGATGATGATGTTTTCCTTTAAACCGCGTAGGACGTCTGTGGAACCAGCGATAGCGGCGTTGGTGAGGACGCGAGTGGTTTCTTGGAAACTCGCGGCAGAAAGGAATGATTCGATATTAAGACTGGCGCGGGTGATGCCTTGGAATACCGGGCGGGCGATAGCCGGCTGACCACCTTCACTGATGACACGCTCATTCTCCTTGTGGAACTGATACTTATCGACAAGCTGGCTGTAGATGAATCGCGTGTCTCCAACCTCATAGATAGAGACTTTACGCATCATCTGGCGAATGATGACACCAATATGTTTATCATTAATAGTAACACCCTGTAGCCTATAAACCTGTTGGATTTCATCCATCAGATAGCGGTGCAGGTAACTTTCACCCATAACATGCAGAACTTCGTGGGGATCCGCAGAACCGACACAGAGTGGCTCGCCCGCTTCAACTGTATCTCCATCTCGTACGAGTAAACGTTTGACAACAGGAATAAGGTGCTTACACTCCTTGCCGAAATCATCCTCAATGTCAATTATGAGTTTCCCTTTGACAGTACCTTTGAAATGCGCGATACCGGACACTTGAGCAAGTACAGATGGGCTTTTCGGTTTGCGCGCTTCAAAAAGTTCACTTACACGGGGCAGACCGCTCGTGATGTCGCTCGCCTTTGCCGATTCCTTCAGAGTCTTGGCGACGGTACGTCCTGCTTCGATATGATCACCTTCGTCCACATTGATAATAGCGCCCCCGGGCAAGAAATAGGAGGCAAGCTCCGTGCCTTCTGTATCCGTTATGACGATACTCGGTTGTTTGTTTTCCAACTGCAAATCTGTGATACGCTTTTCGGAATTACCGTTCTCGTCAAATTCTATCTTCATAGTCGTGCCGTCTATGATGTCCTTGTAATGTACTATACCGGCTTCTTCGGCGATAATCGGGTCCGAGAATGGATCAAAAGTAGCGATGGGTTTCTCCTGGGGAACAATGTCGCCCTTTTTTACGCCAACATTCGAGCCGTTGCGGATGTCAAGCTTCTGCTCTTGCCCAATTAGATAAAGAGTGTCCTTGATTCTCAGTGCATAAGCATTCTCAGACGCAGAAATATCCTTTCCACCTCGCCGAATTACCGGAACCCCACGGTAGACTCGCTGATTGTCCTGGACAAGGACTTCATCGCCCCTTTCCAGCTTAAACTCACCCATAACCTTGTTGACAATGGCCTGTCCTTTGCGGGTGAAAAGCCAATGCCCATCCTTAATCTCTACATGATTGCCAGAGATGTCCTTGATGTATACTTTGTACTTGAGGTAGACGCGATTATCTTCGCCCTTTGTTGAAGCCGCACCACCGATGTGGAATGTCCGCATTGTGAGCTGGGTACCGGGCTGACCAATTGACTGAGCCGCTATAATGCCGACCGCCTCGCCGATGTTCACATGACGATTCGTGGCGAGGTTTCTGCCATAACATTTTTGACAAACCCCATGCTGAGCTTCACATGTTAATACTGTCCTGATGGACACTGTCTCTACGCCGGCTTCATCAATCTTCTTTGTAAGTTCTTCGGTGATTTCCTCGTTTATGTCAACAATGATTTCGCCAGTAATCGGATGTTTGATCCGCTCCGATGTATAGCGTCCCACAATACGGTCGTGCAGGGACTCGACAATTTCTTCTCCATCCTTGATTGCGGTGTAAGCGATACCGTTGATAGTGCCACAATCCTCCTCGTTTACCACTACATCTTGGGCAATATCAACCAGACGGCGAGTTAGGTATCCGGCTTCGGAGGTTTTCAAAGCCGTGTCCGTCAAACCTTTGCGCGCACCGTTTGTGGAAATGAAAAATTCGATGACCGACAACCCTTCTTTGAAGTTAGCACACACAGGCAATTCGATGATTTCTTGATTTGGCTTTGACAAAAGTCCGCGCATACCGGCAAGCTGACGAATTTGTGTCTTACTGCCACGCGCACCTGAGTTTGCCATCATATGAATCGAGTTGAAACCATTTTTATCCGCCTCGAGAGTCTTCATTACAATTGATGTCAGGTCTTCGTTACATTTGTTCCAAATATCAATCACACGATCATAGCGTTCCTGTCCGGTGATGACACCTTGTTCATACTGTTTCTGTATGGATTCGACTTCCCTATTCGCCTTTTCGAGCATATAGGGTTTTTCCTTAGGTACTACTATATCATCAATGCCTATGGTAGCGCCGAAAAGCGTTGCGTATTTGTAACCTGTGGCTTTGATTGCGTCAACCATAAGCACAGTTATCCACGAGCCTTTGGTCTCGAAGATTTTTTCAATTAAAGAACGAAGCTCTTTATCCTTCAATTCATAGTTGATGAAAGGGATCTCGTCTGGCATTTCTTCGTTGAATGCAAGCCGCCCGGCAGTTGTCTCAATGTAATCATATTTAGAAATCGCCTCATCTTTCTTGTTTACTGCTTCTTTACCAACCTTTTCCCAGACTGGAAGTTTTGTTGGATAAGTAAAAATCAGAGCTTCCCAATCAAGTGCCTTCGCGTCAATAGCCATAAGGACTTCCTCATAGCTGGAGTAATAACGCCCTTGCCCTTTTGCTTGTTTCGTCTTATCTTCATATTTAGGCTTGGGGCGGGTGAGAAAGTTACATCCTAAAACCATATCCTGTGAAGGATAAACGATGGTCTTGCCGTTTGCCGGATCAAGCAGGTTGCGAACCGACAGCATCAGTGTCCAACATTCCATTTGTGCGGCTTGGGTGAGCGGGACGTGGATGGCCATCTGGTCGCCGTCAAAGTCTGCATTGAAGGCGTGGCACACAAGCGGATTCAGGCGAATAGCCTTACCTTCCACAAGCATCGGCTCAAACGCCTGAATACCGAGTCGGTGTAGGGTCGGGGCGCGATTCAGTAGAACAGGGTGTTCCTTCACCACATCGTCTAAAACTGCAAAAACCTCAGGGGTTTCTTGTTCCACGAGCAATTTCGCCTTTTTTATGTTGTAAACAACACCTTTGTCAACGAGGCGTTTCATTATGAAAGGCTTGAAAAGTTCCATCGCCATCTTGACAGGAAGCCCGCACTGCCACATTTTCAGGTCGGGACCAACCGTGATGACCGAGCGTCCAGAATAGTCAACACGTTTACCAAGCAGGTTCTGGCGAAAACGTCCCTGTTTACCCTTGAGCATATCGGAAATAGACTTGAGAGGGCGATTGCTTGCACCTTTTACCACGCGCTTTTTCTTGGAATTGTCAAAAAGTGCGTCAACAGCTTCTTGAAGCATTCGTTTCTCATTGCGGATAATGATTTCCGGCGCACTCATTGTTTGAAGTCTGCGGAGCCGATTGTTACGGTTGATGACACGCCGATAGAGGTCGTTCAGGTCGCTGGTGGCAAACCTACCGCCGTCGAGTTGCACCATAGGGCGAAGTTCAGGCGGTATTACAGGGATAACATCCAGAATCATCCACTCAGGCTTGTTATCTGACGCACGGAAATTTTCCACAATCTCGATACGTTTCAGCAGACGTTTGTCAGACTTTACGCCTTTTTCTATCATTTTTTTACGGAGTTCCGTAGACATCGCGTTGATATCCAGGCTTTCGAGTAAGGTTCTGACAGCATCTGCCCCCATACCCGCAGTAAAACCGCCACTATAACGTTCTTGTGCCTCCGCATATTCTTCCTCAGAGAGAACCTGCATCTTCTTGAGCTCTGTATCGCCTGGCTCAATCACCACGTATTTTTCGTAGTAAAGCACGGACCGAAGATTAGACATTGTCATGTCGAGGAGGAGTCCCATTCTACTCGGTACAGATCGATAATACCATATATGCGAAACAGGAGCAGCAAGCTCAATGTGTCCCATACGCTCGCGCCTCACTTTGAAATGGGTTACTTCTACACCGCATCGATCACAAATCACGCCTTTATAACGGATAGACTTGAACTTCCCACAATAACACTCCCATTCTTTCGTGGTACCAAAGATTCGTTCACAAAATAGTCCATCTTTTTCCGGACGCAGAGTCCGGTAGTTAATAGTTTCTGGTTTCTTCACTTCTCCGTAAGACCATGCCCGAATCTTTTCAGGCGAAGCTAACTGTATTTGTATCGAATTGAAGTCTTGTATGTCTCTCATTTTTCTCCTCGTTATTTGTTTTATAACAATGAATCATTTATTTCGAGTAGTCTCTTGAGGGGTTAAGAGGCAGAGAATAGAAAGTAGTTTTTTGTTAGAAAACAAAGCTTGTCTCTTTCAAGTAATATTTAGTAACAATACTCCTTATCCCTAGCCCCAACCTTCTAAAATTTAGAAATTGCTTCCTGCTTTTTCAATCATTTCCTCATCGCGTTCTGTGAGGGCAATTTGTCTATCATGGTCATCGAATATAGTCAAATCCATGGCAAGTCCGCGAAGCTCCTGTACCAGCACATTGAACGATTCGGGAATACCTGCACTCATAGATGGTTCACCTTTTACAATCGCCTCATAAACCTTGGAGCGCCCGGTCATGTCGTCTGACTTGATAGTGAGCAGTTCCTGCAATGTATTTGCCGCGCCATAAGCTTCAAGAGCCCACACTTCCATTTCGCCGAACCTTTGCCCTCCGAATTGCGCCTTTCCACCCAGTGGCTGTTGAGTCACTAGGGAGTAAGGACCTGTGGAGCGTGCATGCATTTTGTCATCCACAAGGTGGTGCAGTTTTAAGAAGTAGATAACTCCACAGAAAATCGGATTAACAAAATACTCACCAGTGCGCCCGTCATGCAGATAGGTTTTGGTGCGGAGATGTTCATCTGTATTGCATATACCCGCCTCTTTCAGCTTTTCGGCTATCTGATCAGTTGTGGGGGACTGAAATACCGGTGCAGCATACCACTCATTCAGCTTGAGCCCTGCCCAACCTAACTCTGTTTCCAGAAGCTGACCAATGTTCATACGAGAGGGAACGCCGAGAGGGGTGAGACATAGATCAAGTGGAGTACCGTCCTCCATATAAGGCATATCTTCTTCTGGCAGAATGCGGGCGACAACGCCCTTATTACCGTGCCGTCCCGCCATCTTATCGCCTTCGCGGAGCTTACGCTTCGTGGCAATCAGCACCTTGACAATTTCATTGACACCCGGATTCAGATCGTCACCGTTAGCTCTACACAGTCGTTGAATCTCTATTACTGTACCATCTATACCATGAGGTACGCGTAGGGATGTATCCCTTACATCTTTCGCCTTTTCGCCAAAAATAGAGTTTAACAGCTTGAATTCAGGCGTGGTTTCGGTTTCGCTTTTGGGCGTAACCTTACCAACCAGAATATCGCCTGCCCGCACTTTTGCACCCACGATGATGATACCTTCAGCGTCAAGACTGTCAAGACTTTTTTCGCTCATATTCGGTATATCACGAGTAATTCTTTCGGGGCCAAGTTTCGTCTCACGTACCTCTATCGGAAACTCTTTTATATGAACGGACGTAAACATATCCTCTTTCACAATTCTCTGTGAGATGAGGATAGAATCTTCGTAATTATACCCGTTCCAGGGCATAAAACCTACAAGTAGGTTGCGACCCAGAGCAAGCTCTCCATTTTGGGTAGCAGGACCATCTGCAATTACCTGTCCACTGATCACACGGGATCCCAATTTCACAATAGGGCGATGGTTGTAGCACGTATCTTGATTAGTCCGTTGATATTTCAATAATTTGTAGACATCAAACCCATGATCGTCTGTCTCCGGCACTTTGGTTTGCTTATCGTCCGGCTGGACGATGATTTCACCGTACGTCACATGGATGACCACGCCGTCCCGCCGCGCCTTGATAAGTACACCAGAGTCGTAGGCGCATTTACCTTCCATGCCAGTACCTACACGAGGTGCTTCTGGGAACACAAGTGGCACTGCCTGCCTCTGCATATTGGAACCCATAAGTGCACGATTAGCGTCGTCATGTTCCAGAAATGGAATAAGGGACGCAGATACCGAAATGATTTGCCGTGGAGAAACGTCCATGTATTCGATCTCGTTAGGATTTCTGCTCGTATAATCACCCTGGCGTCTACACGAAACTTGATGGTCTGCGAAAGAGCTGTCCATGTTGAGCTTTGCTGAAGCCTGCGCGATGAAATGACGATCTTCTTCCATTGCGGAAAGGTAATCAATATCTTTGGTGGCGATGCCGTTTACCACTCTCCGGTAAGGCGATTCCAGAAAACCGTAGTCATTGACGCGGGTATAATTTGCCAAAGATACAATCAACCCGATGTTTGGACCTTCAGGAGTCTCAATCGGACACATTCTACCATAATGCGTATAATGCACATCCCGTACATCGAAGCCGGCGCGGTCGCGACTCAAGCCACCCGGACCGAGTGCATTCAGTCTGCGTTTATGAGTGAGTTCCGCGAGTGGATTCACCTGATCCATGAATTGCGACAATTGTCTAGAACCGAAGAATTCCTTGATCGCCGCAACAATCGGCTTGATAGAGATAAGATCTTGAGGCTTGATAGTTTCTATTTCCTTGAGACTCATACGCTCTTTGGCTATTCTCTCCATGCGTGTAAAGGCGGTTTTCATTTCAACAGTCATAAGTTCACCTACAGAACGCACGCGCCGATTACCCATATGGTCGATGTCGTCTATGTTTTCCTCGCCGATGTAGACTTTAATGAGGAACTTCATCGTAGCGATGATATCTTCTTTGGTCAATGTGAAGGTATCCATCGGCGTTCCGAGGTTGAATTTCTTGTTAAGCTTGTAGCGCCCTACTTTACCGAGATCATAGCGCTGCACCATGAAGAAAAGAGTTATAAGATCTTTTTCCGCGGCTTCCACGGTGATTGAATCCCCGGGCATTCGCGCATTGTGAACTGCACTGATAGATGTTTCCTTTGTCGGTTCATCTTTCGTCGGGTCGTCTTCCGGATATCTGATTTCCTCCCGTTCAAAGCAGTTCAAAATTATGGGGGAATTAAGGGAGTCCTTTGCCTCAAAGTCTATTATTTCCACCGCTTGAATACTATGCGCCAAAAGTTTATCTACATTATGGGGATGCATCTTTTCACCAGCTTTATAGAGTTTTTTTCTACCATCGACCGTGGTTTCATCGCTTTCATCCGCGCTAATCCAGACCGGCGCCGCAAGCGACTTACCGGAAATTCTCACTCTGGTTTCTTCATCATCCTTTATTTCAAAAGACATTGTCTTGTAGAAACTCTTGATTATCTCCTCGCGAGAACCGTATCCCAGAGCGCGAAGGAATATGGTGCCAAGGATACGTTTCTTACGATCTATTTTAGCATAAATCATTTCCTTTTTCTGATCAACTTCGAATTCGAGCCACGACCCACGGTAGGGAATGATGCGCGAGGAAAATATACCTTTTTCATGGTTAAAAATAACACCGGGTGAACGATGAATTTGACTCACAACAACGCGTTCCGCTCCGTTGATGATGAAGGTTCCATGTTCTGTCATAATGGGGATATCGCCCATGTAAATGTCTTTTTGTCGAATTTCACCAGTTTGCTGAAATATGAGGTTTATACGCGCTTTAAGAGGAATAGCATAAGTGAGTCCTTTTTGATGGCATTCCTGTTCATTAAATTTAACTCCTTCTTCGTCAAGGCTATAATATTCATATTCAAGAATTGTCTCTTCATTTTGGCTGATGATAGGAAATGTCGTACAAAAAGCTTCTTCAAGCCCTTGATTCTCCAGTTTTTCGCCTCGTTTCAGCCGCTCCCTTTGCAGGAATCGCTCATAAGAGCAAAGTTGAATATCAATCAAGTCCGGCATTTCCATCACATCTTTCGGATCAACTCCATTTTGGATATCTTTTCCGATAAGAATTCTTTCTTTATCTCTTCTATCCACGGTTCCCTCTACTGTGTTTGTTTATAATTTTTTAAAAGAAAAGGAATAAAATTTATAGAGGGTTAGAAATTGGGAATAGATTTCTGTTACAGAACATTACTTGAAAAAATAAATCTTGTTTGCTAACATAACCCCTATTCCCAACCCCCTCTATTCTCTATAAACCCAACTACTGAATTTCCACCGTTCCACCGGCTTCAGTAACAGACTTCTTGATCTTTTCAGCATCTTCTTTGGATATGCCTTCTTTGAGCAATTTCGGCACACCTTCCACCAAATCTTTGGCTTCCTTCAGCCCCAGACCGGTAACGGCGCGGACATCCTTGATGACGGCTATCTTCTTATCGGCCTCAAACGCCTTAAGAAGGACGTTGAATTCCGTCTTTTCCTCAACAGGTTCTGCGGACGCCGCAGTACCGGCAACTGTAGCGACCGACACTGGGGCCGCCGCGGAAACACCAAACTTCTCCTCCATTTTCTTAACCAGTTCCGAAACCTCCAAAACAGTCATGGAAGAAATCGTCTCCAAAATCTCGTCAATACTAACTGCCATTATCTTCTCCTTAAAAATAAAATTTTTCCCCATATGGGGCTTTTCCTTGACAGAGGACAGTTACGTGAAGTCTGACAAGGGATTGTTAGGAATTAAAAGGCGAGAGTTGAGAGTATATTTTTGTTACTGAACATTGCTTGAAAGACAAGCTTGTTTGCTAACATAACCTACTCTCGACTCTGTAATCTCTTACTCCCCTATTTTCAACCGGTGGCTTTTTTATCCACCACCGCTTTGACCGTGCGGACAAGGCAGGCGTTGATGTCATTCAATGCGCTGACAAGGTTGCGTACAGATCCGTTCATACAAGACATAAGCATAGAAACAAGTTGCAACTTACCGGGGAGTTTAGAAAACACCTCAACTTGTTTGTCTGTGTAAACCGTACCATTAACCAAGCCGCCTTTTACTTTGAGACAGGGCACTAACTTCATAAAGTCAAACAACGTCTTTGCCACTTCGTTTGAGTCCTGTGACGCGATAGCCACAGCCGTAGGACCTAGCAAGTAAGCCGATACGTCCGACGTAGAAAGTCGCTCAAAGGCTATGCGGGCGAAGTTATTTTTCACAACCCTGAATACTGCATTCTTTGCTCGCAACTGTCGTCGCAAATCCATGATTTGCTTCACCGTCAACCCTCGGTAATCAGCGAAGATGAAATCCTGTGCAGATTCAAACGCTTCCTCCAACTCGTTTATCGCTTTAACCTTGTATTCCTGTTCTTTTTTTGCTAAAATTGCCATTATTTCTCCTTTTTATTAGAAAAAGTAAAAGAAAGGGATAGGTTTTTCATTAGCAACCAAAGCTTGCCGAATTTAAGCAAAACTCTGTAACAAAAAACAACTCCAACTTCCTATTCATCTTTCACCGCGGCCCAGATACCAGGTCCCATAGTGGATGCCACAGAAACGCTGGTGATAAAATCACCTTTTGCGTCGGTTGGCTTTTTGCGTTTAACCTCTACAACAACGGCTTTTGCGTTTGCCACAAGTTTTGCATTATCCATGGACAGCTTACCAATCGCCAGATGCACCACACCGGTTTTATCAGCACGGAATTCCGTACGCCCTTTGCGGAGTTCGGATAACGCACCCTTGAGGTCAAAGGTAACGGTACCGGTTTTCGGATTAGGCATAAGCCCACGTCTACCCAGTACCATACCGAGTTTGCCCACGTCTCTCATCATATCCGGCGTAGCGACTGCTACATCAAAATCGAGCCAGCCATCTTTCACCTTAGTGATGAGGTCATCTGAACCAACGAAAACCGCGCCTGCATCCTTTGCCTCAGCTTCCTTTTCAGGCTTACAGAATACCAGGATGCGCTTTTCCGCTTTAAACTGGTTAGGCAGAATCACTGTATCGCGCACAGACTGACTCTTTTTCAAGTTCAACTTGATGGAAATGTCAATAGTTTCATCAAATTTCGCGTAAGCCAGAGATTTCACCAAGTCGAAGGCGGACTGAAGGTCGAATATCACCGCTCTGTCATATTTTTTGACAGCATCGCGGTATTTTTTACCGTGCTTCATTTTTCCACCTCCACACCCATCGAACGAGCTGTACCGGCGACAATTTTCATCGCCGCATCAAGATCGTTCGCTGTCAGGTCTGGAAGCTTCAGTTTAGCGATCTCTTCAAGTTTTGACTTGGGAAGATTGCCCACTTTAACCTTGTGTGATTCCTTGGAACCGTGTTCGATACCCACCGCCTTCTTGATTAAGACAGACGCAGGCGGTGTTTTCAGAATGAAAGTAAACGACTTATCAGCATAGATAGTAATAATCACAGGGATAATTAGCCCCGGCTCCATCATCTTTGTTCGGTCGTTGAACTGCTGAACAAACTGCGGAGCACTTACCCCATGAGGACCGAGTGCCGGACCAACCGGTGGCGTAGGCATTGCCTTGCCTGCCGGACATTGCAGTTTGATTTGCATAACGACTTTCTTCTTTGCCATATTTTCTCCTCTGTAGTAATACCTGGCGATTTATTTTTCAGCTTACCTCCAGGTCGAGCGAAGTCTATTAAACTTCTCCTACATCTCTATTTGAAATTAAAGAATATTGTTATTATTGAAGTTGTCTGAAATTAACAAACTTCGTTTACTAACAAAAACTTTCTCTAATTCTATACTATACCCTTTCCACTTGTGAAAAATCCACCTCGACAGGTGCATTTCTACCGAAAATGCCAACCATAACCTTGAGCTTACTCTTTTCTGGGCTGATTTCTTCGACGAGACCGACGAAAGACTCGAATGGACCTCCAACGATTTTGACTTGTTCGCCTTGCTTGAAGGATAATAAAGGGCGCGATGGCTTTTCGCCTTTGATTTCACCTGTTTTTTGGAGAATAGCCCGCGCCTCGTCAGTCGACAAAGGCTGCGGTTTCCTGTTTGGAAGGGTTCCTACAAAGGCGGTCACGCCATTTATTTGCCTGATCTTCAGGCATATCTCTTTCCATCCGTCATCCGGAAGGTCCATTTCAATGAGAATATAACCGGGCAAAAACTTCCGCGTTTGGGTACGTTTTTTCCCATCCTTTATCTCCACAATAGACTCATTCGGTACCTTAACGTTTTTCACAATATTCGAGTCAAGTTTACCCACGGAGAGCATAATATGAATAGTCTTTTCTATTTTATTCTCAAAACCTGAATAAACATGGAGAACATACCAGCCTGTAGCCATATCTTTCCTATTAAAAGTACGGAGCGTTTACAGCATTATACCACAAACGCTAGAATGTTCCGGTGGAACGAAATTTCCGGAACGACCGAAATTAGAAAATCGCCTGCATACCGAGTAGGAGCAGAACATCAATAAGTCCCAGAACCATCGCTATAATAACAGTAGAAATTATAACAACCTTCACAGAACTTATAGCGTCCTCACGACTGGGCCATACAACTTTCTTAAGTTCAGCGTAAGACTCTTTCACAAACGAGATGATTTTATTTACCTTCTTCTTCTTTACGGTATCCATAATTATCCTTTAATTTATAGAGAATAGTGAATGATATTTTAGTTTGAAAACTTAACGACAACCTTTCAACCAACGAGTTATTCTCTATATCACTGCAAAATACAGGCCAGGTAGGACTCGAACCCACAACATTCGGTTTTGGAGACCGACGCTCTACCATTAGAGCTACTGGCCTAATTGACTTA
Source organism: Treponema sp. (assembly GCA_031265825.1). Taxonomy (GTDB): domain Bacteria; phylum Spirochaetota; class Spirochaetia; order Treponematales; family Breznakiellaceae; genus JAIRKH01. The sequence goes on from JAISCD010000026.1 coordinate 34,998, forward strand.
CTCTGACAAAGGCACAGAATTCTCGGCAAAGCGCGAAAACACGTTACCTGAAAACCGTCTCACTTGATTTTCGTTTCTTTATGGATAGTATGCTTGCGATCAAACGGACAATACTTCTTAAATTCAAACTTTTCCTGATTGTTCCTACGATTCTTCTTTGTGGTGTAATTTTTCCGTTTACACTCCACACACTGGAGTGCGATAAGTTCCACAGCCGTCTTTTTCGTTGCCATTCTTTACCTCCCTGGGCAAGCCCTCGAACGGAATTGAACCGTTGACCTTATCCTTACCATGGATATGCTCTGCCGACTGAGCTACAAGGGCAATTGAAGTAATACTTTATAATAAAAAAATAAATTTGTCAAGAGGATTGCCATAAAATTTACAGACTTTTTAAAAATTAAAAAAAGAATTTCTAGTCTCAAAAGTACGATAGAATGGTAGACAAATAAAATCCAGATTATGTATTTGTTTTTGGAGAACTTGATTTTCACAAATTGAAGTATAATTTACAATGCGAAAATTTGCGTCTATCTATGCAATTCACAATTAAAAACTTAACTATACATTTATAAATATTGCTTGACAAGCAGCATAAACACTAATGCTTATTCTTTTAAGCAACTTGACTTTTTTTACTTTTATTATATATATTCTGGAGCTATGGTAAAGATAACGGCATATTGCAAGCTTAACCTGCATCTCCGCGTGAAAGGCAAAAGACCGGACGGCTTTCACAATATAGAGAGCGTGTTTCTTCCACTTGCCTTTGGAGATGAGCTGACTTTCGAGCTTAACGGCCGCGGAGTCAACGTAACGATAGACTGGAAAGTTTCTCATAAGCCGATTACGGTAGAGGAAAATCTGGTTTTCAGAGCTGCGGAACTTTTCCGCAAGAGGACTGGCTGGGACGGAGGTGTCCATATTCTCGTGGAGAAACGGATTCCGGTGGGTGCGGGATTGGGTGGCGGATCATCAAATGCGGCAGCTGTATTACGGACGCTGAACGCGATGACCCATACGGAATTGCCATTAACGGCGCTGACTGATCTTGCCGCCGAGTTGGGAAGTGACGTGCCCTTCTTCCTGTACGAAACGCCTGCGTTTATTACAGGAAGAGGCGAACGGGTCAGTCCTATCCATCTGCGACAGGAACTGTTTGCGTCCATCATTTATCCGGGTTTTGAGAGCAGGACTGAAAAAGCGTTCCACTGCCTTGACGAGAAAAGGCAAGCTATAGAAATTGAAGGACAGTCCGTACCTCATGGAGAGAAAGAAATTGTTGAGATGCTTGATAAATCGCTTTCAGAATGGCGATTTGTCAATGATTTTTTGCCAATTTTATTAGAAGGGGAGCATGCGGATGCGTATCGGGTTATGTTGACGGCTTTGGAAGCCGCTGACTTTTGCGGATTATCCGGGTCCGGGTCATGCTGTTTTGGAATATGGCGAAGACGGTCAGATATGGAAGATTTTGCGGAGCAAGAGAGCGTGAAAAAGGCTCTCAAGAATTTAGAAAAAAGTGCAAAAATCGTCAGCACGCACATTTTACCCCTTGCAATTTAAAAATAGTTATGATATAGTAAAAACAGTTTTAGTATAGAGGAGAGCGTCATGAAAACGACAGATATAAGAATCCGCAAAATAGCGGGTGAGGGGAAACTCAAAGCCTATGTTACCGTTACGTTTGATGATTGTTTTGTAGTTCACAACGTGAAAATCATCGAAGGCAAAAGTGGTGCATTTGTTGCAATGCCTAGCCGGAAAACCAGTTCAGGAGAATACAAGGATGTAGCGCATCCCATAAATCCCGAATTCCGGGCTGAGTTGCAAAAGGAGATATTGGACAAATATGACTCTGGCGATGTGGACGATACCTCAGTCGAAATTTAATTACTAAATATATACAGGTATGCGGAAATTTTTCTGCATACCGACTATAATGGGACGTAGGCAAGTGGTAAGCCACCGGGTTTTGGCTCCGGCATGCATAGGTTCGAATCCTGTCGTCCCAGTGTAACAAAAGGTAAAATAGAAACAAATAGGGAAATAGTGAGCGAAGGATGAAAGCTTGTTAAGCTTCTTCGTAATGATAACTATTTTACTATACCTCTATTGAACCTCTTTTTATTTTTAAAATAGAAACTAGGAGTTTTTATGGCAAATGTTGTATTAACGGCAAATAAACGAGTAGGTAAAGGGTCGGCTGACGCACGACGGGTTAGGAGAGCGGGGCGTATTCCCGCTGTCATTTATGGACGGAGCGGCACGGCGTTATCCATAGATATTGATGCGCAACAGTTTTCTGCCGGAGCAAAGAATATCTCCGCAACTTCCATAGTTCAGGTGGAAGTTGACGGTAAATCATATGATGCTTTTGTGAAAGATACCCAGCGTACCATCACAGACGGTTGTATTCTACACGTAGACTTTTACGAAGTAGAGAAAGACGTTTTATTGCGGGCGAAGGTGCATGTTCACGCTCATGGTAATCCGACTGGAGTGCGGGACGGCGGCGTTCTGGAACTTCCCCTTCACGAAATTGAAGTTGAGTGTTTGCCTAAAGACCTACCAGAGCGTATCACGATTGATATTTCCGATCTGCGAGTTAATCAGTCCATACACGTCAGGGATGTCCCTTTGGGAGAGAATGTACGGCTCGTATCTTCGGGCGACCAAGTCATGGCGTTGGTGAAATTTGCCAAGGGAGGCGCTTCAACCGCGTCTGACGAAACGGGGGCAGTGGAAGCTGCAAACGCGGAAGCGTCCGACAAAAAATAGGGCTTCCATTTTGAGTCAGTTGTCGGCGTTCCAGAGACGATTCCTTCTGCGTAGTAAATTATGAGTGAAAGAATGAAAGTGGATATTGTAAACCCTTCAATACGGCGCTTGTCTCCACAGACGTTATTTGATAAAACAGCGTTTATTATTCCGTCTTTCACGAAATTATAAATTTCCCTTCCCCCCTATAGTAGCTATAAAACCCGAGCCAAGGCGCGGGTTTTTTCTTTGTACAGAATTATTCAATATCCATTCCCACCGTTGTAAATGACGGACTTCTCAAGGCTTTGTCTGTTTGTGACGCAAATAGTTCCTCAACTACCTCTCTAGCCTTCTTCCATACGTCGCGTTTGTGGACAGACTTTCGTCCAATGCGCCTGAGCAAATCTGAAACGTCAAACACTCCACCGGCGACTGTCTCCTCCCCTTCCCGGACGCATCTTTCGACATTGTTCTCAACCGCAACGGCAAATATGAAATCAACGAAGTCTGCCGCGTATTGAGTCCGGACGGCATGTTCTCTGCTTGTTCTACTTGGAACTCCGATAATTCTGTTCCGAACTCCGATTGTTCTACTCGGAACTTCATTTGTTCTGCTTGGAACTCCGATTGTTCTACTCAGAACTTCGTTTGTTCTGTTTGGACTCCGCCTGTTCTGCTCGGAACTCCACTTGTTCTATTCAGAACTCCGCTTGTTCTGCTCGGAACTCCGATTGTTCTATTCGGAACTCCGATTGTTCTGTTCGGAACCCCGCTTGTTCTGCTCAGAACTTCGATTGTTCCGCTTGGAACTCCGATTATTCTATTCAGAACCCCGACTGTTCTACTCGGAACTCCGACTGTTCTACTCGGAACTCCGATTGTTCTATTCGGAACTCCGATTGTTCTATTCGGAACTCCGATTGTTCTATTCGGAACTCCGATTAACTAGTTCGGAACTCCGATTAACTAGTTCGGAACTAGATTTATCTAGCTCTGAACTAGATTTAACTAGCTCGGAACCAGATTTATCTAGCTCGGAACTCCGATTAACTAGCTCAGAACCAGATTTATCTAGCTCGGAACTCCGATTAACTAGCTCAGAACCAGATTTATCTAGCTCGGAACTCCGATTAAGTAGTTCAGAACTAGATTTATCTAGCTCGACACTCCGATTAAGTAGTTCAGAACTAGATTTAACTAGCTCGACACTCCGATTAACTAGCTCGGAACCAGATTTAAGTAGTTCAGAACTAGATTTAACTAGCTCAGAACTCCGATTAAGTAGCCCAGAACTAGATTTAACTAGCTCAGAACCAGATTTAAGTAGCTCGGAACTCCGATTAACTAGTTCTGAACTAGATTTATCTAGCTCAGAACTCCGATTAACTAGTTCTGAACTAGATTTATCTAGCCCGGAACTCCGATTAACTAGCCCAGAACCAGATTTAACTAGTGTGGAACTAGATTTATCTAGCTCCACACTCCGATTAACTAGCTCGGAACTAGATTTAACTAGCTCCGAACTCCGATTAACTAGCTCAGAACTCCGATTAACTAGTGCGGAAGTGGATTTAGTGAGGGAGACGTGGGAATGGAGCGTAGCGGAATGACCTAGGCAAACCGCAGACCGAGCCACCGTAAGGCGGTTCGGCATATACAGACCTGTTATGTACAGTTTAGGCTGGGTTGTTTCTATTTTTTATCCTACATTATATTTTTCTATCCGTAATAATCTAAATATTCCCCTGTGTCTATTCCATATTCTCTAAATATTGCCTCACAATGCCCTATATGATACATCAAATGCCTTATTTGACCTTCCGTTATGTCAAAATTCGTTATCTTATTGTATAATGTTATACGGCAGTTTCAACCAATCATCATCTTTTCCATCAAACCATTTCTCCACAATTTCTTTCGTTTCTTTACAACATTGTATAATTTCTTCTTTTGTTAATAGTATGTCAGGGTCTTTTTCAAATTCGACGGGAATATTTTTCCCACTTTTTATTTTTACAATGTTTTTCAACAAAGAAAAATCCCCTATTCTTTTCTATTCATTTCATTGTATACTAAATAAAATCTTTTAATTGGAGGCATTATGGCCGATTATTTTGTGGGAAGCAAAGAATACTTCCCAGGCATTGGAAAAATCAAGTACGAAGGGCCGAAGAGCGATAATCCTTTGGCTTACAAGTATTATGACGCGGAAAAGATAGTAGGCGGCAAGAAGATGAAGGATCATCTCCGCTTCGCTATCGCCTATTGGCACAGCTTCTGCGCGGACGGAGCCGATCCTTTCGGAGCCGCTACTCATCCGCATCCTTGGATTGCGGACGCGAAGAATCCAATAGAGGCTTCAGAACACAAATTGGACGCGGCTTTTGAGTTTATCACCAAGTTAGGCGCGGAATTCTACTGTTTCCACGACCGAGACGTCGCGCCGGAGGGCGCAAACCCCGCAGAGAGCGAGAAAAACCTACAGGCGTGGACCGCAAGAGCGAAAGAACGCCAACAGGCGACCGGCGTGAAACTCCTCTGGGGCACCGCCAATCTCTTTACGCACCCGCGTTTCATGAACGGAGCCGCGACCAACCCTGAATTCGGCATCGTAGCTCTCGCCGCGGCGCAGGTAAAAGCCGCCATCGACGCTACTATCGCACTCGGAGGTCAGGGCTATACGTTCTGGGGCGGGCGCGAAGGCTACATGAGCCTGCTCAACACGGACTTGAAGAAGGAAAAAGACCACTTAGCGCAATTCCTCACCCTTGCGCGGGATTACGCGCGCAAACAGGGCTTTAAGGGCGTGTTCTACATCGAGCCGAAACCTTGCGAGCCGACTAAGCACCAGTACGACTACGACTCGGAAACCGTCATCGGGTTCCTCCGCAACTACGGGCTTGAAAAAGACTTCCGTCTCAACATTGAAGCCAACCACGCGGAACTCGCCGGACACGACTTTGCCCATGAGCTTGAAACCGCGGCCGCATCTGGATTCTTCGGTTCTGTAGACGCTAATCGTGGGGATTATATCAACGGTTGGGACACTGACCAATTCCCTTCCAGCTACTACGAAGCCGCTCTCGCCATGCTCGCTATTCACAAAGCGGGCGGTTTCACGACAGGCGGGCTCAACTTTGACGCGAAAATCCGCAGGAATTCCATCGACCCGTCAGACCTCTTCGAGGCGCACATCGGCGGTATGGATACATTCGCGGTTGGACTGACCGTCGCCCAGCGCATAATCCAAGACGGCAAAATTCAGAAGTTCATCAATGATCGCTACGCTTCATTCGATTCGGGTGACGGCGCTCAATTCGCCAAAGGCGAACTCTCCCTCGAAGCTCTTGCCAAGCTCGGTTCTGACTACGGCTCCTTCGGCTTCACCAGCGGCAAACAAGAGTATCTTGAAAATGTCTTGAACCAGTATCTACTCGACTTGTAATAAAACTGTAGAGACGAGTACGCGGACGGCGTGTTAAGCGCCCGCGCTCGTCTCTATGCTCTGCGGTTGTTTTTAACTTACCAAAATATTCGGATGTGTTCCGCGGTTGAGCGGTGTTTCATTTTTACCAAGAGCGTTTGCTCCGACGTGGAATACGACCATCCAGAAGAATCCCAGCGCTCAAAGTCGCTGGCTGTACGATAATCCATATTGTAAAGTTGCAGACGCCTGAATCCCGGTCTTATACCCCGAATGAGCATGAAATGAGACTCGTCTTGGGGGAAAGAGACGAAGATGTCCAATGAGGCGCCGGTTGAAGTAGCGGTTATTATAGACGCGGCTGTCCATGCCCATACAGGTTGAGAGCCAGACGCGATTTGGGCGGCGTGCGGGTAATTTCCACTCGGTCTCAGTATGTCATAGACGACCGCCGCGGCGACTCTGCTGGACGCGGTGGAAGTCGGCGGCGCATCGGTAGAAATGTCGGAAACGAGTAGTTCTTTCGGGATCGTTCCTGTTCTTTCGTCTGAGAGAGAGAGAGCAGAGAGAATGATAGAGCGTCCCGCGTTAGCCCAATCTGCTTCGCCGATGATTCCCGCGAAGACGGCGAGGGCTTTTCCTAAACGGATGTTGAATTCCATGTCCGCGACCCCGCCGTTGAACACGAAGACCTGCTGACCGTTAGCGCTTTTCCGTATGCCCGCGGATATAAGCGAGAGGACGCGGGCGCTGAATTTCAAGAACGGGTTATCCCGCTCAGGGTGGAACATATTCCAATCGGCGTATCCTTCGAGAATACCCGGTATGTTGTCTGGAATCACGGCGGACGGATCAATGGACAGAATCCATTCGCCCGCGCTGTCAACGTTAGTGGCATAGCCGCGCACGGCAAGCCACTCTATCGGGTGCGGCTCTTTGAAGAAATCAAAAGATTTGTCTCTTATTTGCTGACTCAACCGATTGACCGTGTCCCTTTGATCAGCCGTCATTGAGCGGAGCGCCGTGTCTGTTCTTCCGAAAAACGTGGAAGTAACAAAGGTTCGCGCATTACCGTTAAGGAAAGTCGTTGGAGCGGTGGTGGCGCGCCCGTATGTTCCACGGGAGATCGCCTCGCTTTCATAAGCCGCTACCAGCCTTTCATCGTTTGCCGTAGCTATTGTTCCGTCCCACAGGGAAAACACCCTGTCCCGCCATTGATCGACCGCTCTATTAAAGTTACTTTCGCCGCGACCGTTCTCGATGACGAAATCATTGGGATCAAAGGTAGGCATCTCTGGTAATCCTGAAAAGGCGACGACAGGTTCAGCGGTAGGAAGCCTTGCATAGGACACGGACGAACTATCGCTGGTCAGGATGAGAGTCTGCCGTTCCGTAGATACCCGCGCGTTGTTGAAGGTGTAACTCCCTTTATCAGAAATAACGATAAATTGCCCGTTGTTGTTCTGAATATGCGCCGTTCTTAGCGGCTTATAGGGAAGCTCCAATTCAGAGAGGCTACTAAGGTCCGCCTTTATATTCAGAGCTTGATCGTCGTTGACAGAGAAAGTAATAACTCCCCCCGGCAAACGGAACGATACGGAATTATCTGAAACGGTCATGAGCATCGTCTGGATACTTGTCTTTTCGCCATTTGAAGAAATCATACCTTTTTTCAGATCGAATTCCATACCATTAAACACAACAGTCAGTCTACCCGTAAGCGCCCACTCGGATCCAAGCGCGTCATTCCCGTTATCGGAATCCTTTCGGTATTGACCGTTTATTTCAAGGTCTCCGATACGCCTGTTGAACTCACCGTATTTGGTGAATTGCATCATCACTAAAAGAACGAAAACAATTGAATACAGCACAAACAGCCCGCATATACGCGGTAATATTAATTTCTTTATCATGGTACTTGTACTATACCGCAAACTAAGCTTTTTTGCAAGAGAATAAGGCTTGGCAGGGGTTTTTCGTATGATTGTAAAGACGCTGATTTTCGGGTAAACTGTCGTACTTTGCAGAACAAACACGCCATACTTAAAGATTATTTCGGGTATACGACCTTTCGTCCGGGGCAAGAGTCCGTTATAGACGCGCTTCTCGCGGGCAGAGACGCGCTTGCGGTCATGCCGACCGGCGCGGGTAAATCGCTCTGCTACCAGATACCCGCGCTTTTGATGAAGGGACTTACCATCGTTATTTCTCCGCTTATCTCGCTGATGAAGGATCAGGTGCGCGCGCTCAAAGACGTCGGCGTTCAAGCCCTCTGCCTCAACAGTTCCTTGACAAACGAAGAATACGCCGAAACCATCCGACGACTCGATAGCGGACAATGCAATATCCTCTACATCGCTCCAGAACGCCTATTCAAAGAGAACTTTCAAGCGCTTACCGCCGTACAGTCAGCGGTGATGGTAGTCGTTGACGAGGCTCACTGCGTCTCCCAATGGGGACATGACTTCAGACCGAGTTACCTGCGTATCGCCGAATTCATCAACGGATTGAAGCAAAGACCGATCATCGCCGCATTCACCGCGACTGCCACGCCTAAAGTCAAGGAAGACATTCTCTCCTTATTAGGACTGCGTGAACCTTTTGCTATTACCACAGGCTTCGATAGGCTGAACCTCTACTTCGCGGTTCAAAAGCCCGCTAATAAGATCACAGCGCTCTTGAGTTATCTGAAACCGCGCGACAGCCAAAGCGGTATCGTGTACTGCAACACGCGAAAAACCGTCGAAAAGGTATGGGAGACTCTTGCGAACAGAGGCTTTGCGGTCGCAAAATACCACGCAGGACTCGAAGACGTGGAACGGCGGGAGAATCAGGATGATTTTCTTTACGACCGAAAGACCGTCATGGTTGCGACTAACGCTTTCGGCATGGGAATCGACAAGTCAAACGTGTCGTTTGTGATTCATTACAATATGCCGAAGAACATCGAGAGCTACTATCAAGAAGCGGGCAGAGCGGGACGGGATGGCGAGCGCGCGGAATGTGTGCTGTTTTACAACGGGCGGGACGTCTATGTCAACGATTACCTCATCAAACATTCGGGCGATGATAACGCGGAGGTGGACGAGGCGCTCATTCAGCACAATCTGCAACTCTTGAAAGAGATAACGTGGTATGCGACAGGAACCGAATGTCTGCGGCGGCGGCTACTCGGTTATTTCGGGGAAAAAGCGCCTGCCTTTTGCGGTAAGTGCTCGAACTGCAACACGCTTGAATCTACGAATATTACGATTGAAGCGCAGAAGATCGTCTCGTGCGTCCTGCGTTTGGAACAGCGGGGCAGGCGTTTCGGAAAAACCATGATCATTGATATTTTGCGGGGAAGCAAGAACGAGAAGATACAGAATTTGCGTCTTGACACACTCAGCGTCTATGGAATCATGGCGGACGCGCCTCTCCAAACAATACGGACGATTCTGGATTTTCTTATTGAACAGGAGTATTTGATCGTTGAAACAGGAGATTTTCCTATCGTCCGATCCGCTTCCCGCGCCCGTGAGATCGTGTTTGAGCGAAAACCCGTACAAATGACCCTCCCGAAAGCCGAAACCAAGCCCCTCCGCCGGGAAAATGTTCCCGCGCCGCAACTTTTTGATAAAGACCTCTTTGAGAAACTGCGTTCTTTACGGACGACCCTTGCCCAAGCCGCGAAAACGCCCTCCTACATCGTATTTTCCGATGCTTCTTTGATGGATATGTGCCGCAGGAAGCCCAAGACGCAGGACGAATTCCTGCTTGTATCAGGCGTAGGCGTGGTAAAGCTAAAACGCTACGGAACGGCGTTTCTCTCACTAATACGAGAATATGAAAGCGAGTCAGGGTCTTAAAATCGCGGGGCAGGATTTGAAAATCCTATCATATTGTCTTCAGACTTTGCCCCGATGTCTGACACCGCCACGCGCCGCCGCCACGCCCTCGTGCCTGACACCCCTCGCCCGTCTTTCACCCTTACTCTTTGCTTACATTGAATAGGTTCCGCTTGTTTACAAGCGTAACCGTCAAGACGGGGTCAGCGGCGCTCCCTTTCGGACAACACCCCGTGTGAAGTATTTAAACACCCGAAGGGTGTTGACAATTCTCATTTTTTGAGTAATTATATTCTCATGCAGAAAAAACGTGTTAGCGAAACAAGAACCCCGCAGACTGCGGCAAGCCGCTTGCGGAACCGCTCGCCAGATGAGCGCATGGGCCCCCCCCCCCCGTAGAATTCTTTCAGTACTATACAAAGACAGACAAACCCGCAAACGCGCGGGCGTTCTCATTCCAGAAAAGGCGCGGGGCGCTTTTCGTCCAGACGCATTGTGCGGGGGATTCTGGATTTAAATTCATGGAGTCAGACTTAGAATTCATGAATTCAGTTTTAGAATTCATGAAATAAGTTTTTAAATTCATGAATTCAGCTTTAGAATTCATGAAATAAATTTTAGAATTCATGAATTCAACTTTAGAATTCATGAAATAAGCTTTTAAATTCATGAATTCAGTTTTAGAATTCATGAAATAAATTTTAGAATTCATGAATTCAACTTTAGAATTCATGAAATAAATTTTGAGGAGGAATGAAAATGAGAAGTTTCATGTCATTTGGAGAAAAGAATTTTTCGGATTTCGCCGAAGTTTTTGCGGAAACGACGGAGGATCTCGCCACGGAGCTGGGCATACCGGCGGACGCGGCGACGAATGTAAAAGCGCTATTCACCGCGTATAAGGCGGCGTATACGGCGTGCGAGGCGCCCAACGCGGGTCCCATAGACCGTGAAGACCGCAAGGAGAAGCGGACGGCGCTAGAAGCCGCGATACGCAGGATCAAGAACGCCTACATCGACGGAGACCCCAAGGGGGTGGTGACCAACGAGGTGCGGATGAAGTTCGGACTGCCGCCCAAAGACGTGATCCACACGCCTGTGGAGCCGCCGAAAGAAATACCGCCGTTTACGCTGGAATCAGGCGGGTACTTGCAGGTAACCGTGACGCACCCCGCGAGGCCAGCGAGTTACAACGGCGCGGTGTTGTTCTATAGGGTAAGCGATGAACCGATCACGAGCCACGAGGAGCTGACATCGTCGAAGTTGCTCACGCGCGTGAAGGAGACGTTGGTGTTCAAGGATACGGAGCGGCTGAAGACGCTGTCCGCGGCGCTGTGCTGGGAGAACGAGAAGGGACAACTTGGTCCCGTGTCGCCGATACAGTCGCTAGTCATTGTCTAGGAGGAGAAATATCCCGGCGGTACGCCGCCGTGGATAGCGGCTGTGGTACGCGCAGGATTGCGTACAAAGGTGTATTTTTTAGGGTTTGTTGTTCAGAAACTGAAGTTTCTGAACAACGCTATTGAGAATAGAGGCAAAGAGAATGAAAAAGACGAATAACGAAGTTAGAGAGGGAATTATGGTAAAGAAGGCGGCGTTGAAGAAGGCGTTAGGCCTCGCGGCGCTTGTGTTGGGCACGCTTGTTACCGCGTGTAGTGACTCGGAATCCGAGCCGGAACCGAAGCCCGTGTTGTGCGAATGTTTGGAAAAAGAGCATTGGGAAGCGTGTGATTGTCCTGCGGACGCGGGGAAGTGCGATTGCACGGTTATTGAGTACAAGACGCTGACGAATGGCATCCGCGTTTATCGTGATGTAGGCGTGACAGGCGAGCAAATGGACGCGGCGGTTGTGAATGTGCAGAACGGCTGGGACGGATTGGACGCGGGCGATGCGGCATTGATAAAAGACAAGGGAGAAAGAATTATCGTTGTGTCTGGGGCGAATGGCTTGGAGGCGGCGGACGCGAAATGGGTTGTGAAATTGGGAGCGACGCAGGACGCGGCGGCAATAACAGCGGCGTTGAAGAACTATCTGGACACGCAGATCGACCCCGTGTTGTGCGAATGTGAGGAGACCGAGCATTGGGAAGCGTGCGCTTGCGGCGTGGGCGAAGAACAATGTGCTTGCACGGTTATTGAATACAAGACGCTGGCGAATGACATCCGTGTTTATCGCGGCGATGGCGTGCCGGGCGAGCAAATGGACGCGGCGGTTGTGAATGTGCAGAACGGCTGGGACGGATTGGACGCGGGCGATGCGGCATTGGTGCAAGACAAGATAGAAAGAATTATCGTCGTGTCTGGGGCGAATGGCTTGGAGGCGGCGGACGCGAAATGGGTTGTGAAATTGGGAGCGACTCAGGACGCGGCGGCGGTAACAGCGGCATTGAAGAACTATCTGGATACGCAAATTGACCCGCTCTGCGTATGCGTTGAGAAAAACCATCTGGGTATTGGCGAAACCTGCGAATGTGCCGGGCTGCGCGACTGCGAGTGTGGATTACAGGTTTACGGTACGCTGGGCGATGCCGCCAATACGCCGATCTATCGCAGTGGCGACGTTTCCGATGACGATATGGCAACGGCGGTTGCCAATGCGCAAAGCGCATATCAGATGTTGGATGCAGAGCAGGTAATATTCTTGAATGGGAAAATAAACGAGATACATATATTGCTTGCCACAGATACTCCTGTAAGCCATTACGAACAGAATGGAAAGTATGTTGTTGAGTTTAGGTATGATGTCCCAGCAGGACCAATGAAAAATCGGTTGGGGATTATCGGGAGTCTTGAAATAGCAAGATCTCAATCAAACAACGCTATTCGTTTGGCTTCGTTTATGCCGCAGATTCAGGCTTTGCGCGGCGCTTTGCTTGCCTCTGGCAAGTAATAATGAGCAAAGAGCAAAGGAAGAAAAAGCCGTCCGGGGTGCAAGCCGGGCGGCGCTTTCCTAATGAGTAATGAGCAGGTAGCAGGTAGTAGGTAGTAGGTAGCAGGTAGCAGGTAGCAAAGGAAGAAGAAGCCGTCCGGGGTGCAAGCCGGGCGGCGCTTTCCTAATGAGCAGTGAGCAGTGAGCAAAGGAAGACGGGCGAAATAGGAAAAGGTATCGAAGCGCGGGCTCTTTGCTAACTGCTAACTGCTAACTGAAGAATATCTGACACCAAGGCGGGGGATTGCGTAAGCGCAGAACCCCGCTATTTTTTTGTAACGATGTCTGACACCGCCGTGCGTCTGATACCGCCGTGCGTCTGATACCGCCGCCGCCGCTGACACCACGCCACGCCGCCCGCCTGTGCAACGCGCGTCTGACACCGCCGCCGTGCCTGACATCGCCATGATTGACACCGCAGACGGTGGGTTGGAGACAAAATCGTCTCTGTTGATTTTTACTCAATGATGATATATGATGAAATTATGAAAATAATAGTAGATGCCAGTGCAATTATGGCTGTTATTGTAACACAGCCTGAAAGGGATTTGGTCATACAATTAACCAAAAACGCCGTTATTATTTCTCCAAACATGGTAAGTTATGAGATCGCAAACGGTCTTACAAAAATGATGAAGAAGAAAGTTATAGAAAAAGAACAAATGTTAAACGCATTTCAATATTTTAAAAGGATACCGATTAGAATGATAGAAATAGATATTGAAAATGCTCTTAAAATTGCATGGGATTATAAAATTTATGCCTACGATGCCTGTTATT
>JAISCD010000027.1 GCA_031265825.1 Treponema sp.
ACACTTGAATTTCTAAATAAGATAGCGAGAGCTATTGGTAAAGAATTGGAAATACGAATAGTATAATTAGCCGGACACCCTTCGGGTGTTAGACGACTTCACAATGGTTATTGTACGAAGGGTGGCGGAGCGCATAAGCACCTCTGCCACCCTTTTTTTGAGGGTGTGAGCCGTGGGTGTCAGCGGCGTAGTGTGAGCCGTGGGTGTCAGAGACACGGTGTGAGCCGTGGGTGTCAGACACGCGGTGTGAGCCGTGGGTGTCAGTGGCGTGGTGTCAGACGGGGGGGGTGAGGTTGGGGGGTTGGGGGGGGGGCGCATGACCGCCGATGGCGGTCTTTAGACGGGGGGGCGCACCACAAGGGCGGTGGTTTGCCATCCTCCGTTTAGGGAAAGACACGCCCCCCTCCTACTTATGACGCTTGCCTTACTTGTGGCGCCTGCTTCGCGGCGGCGCTGGACGGGGCGTCAGCGGCGCATCCTGTCGTACAACGCATAGGTTCCGCTTGCGTGCAAGCGTAACCGTCCTGACGGGGTCAGCGGGTCCGCCTTTCGTACAACACCCCGTATGAAGTCGTCTAACACCCGAAGGGTGCGGGGACAGCGGCGCTACCTTTCGGACAACAACCATTGTGAAGTCGTCTAACACCCTTCGGGTGTTAGAGCTGGCCTGCGTAGTCTTTTTCGTATTGTTTGAGGGTGGGGTCGTCAGGAGAGATGGTGAGCGCCTGTTTCAGGTAGTAGATGGCGCGGCGGTCGTCTCTTTGCCCGCGGTAAAACTCAAGCATAGCGATGAGTGCTTTTAAGTTACGAGGGTCTTCAAAGAGACAAGAGCGGAGATCGCCCAGCTTCGTTTCATCGCTGGCTCTTGTTTTGCTTCTTAAATAATAGTAATGCGCTTTAGCGAAGCCGTTTGGCGCTGATGATATTTTGGCGTTGATGAGACGCGATGCTTCATCGGCGCGACCAGTATCCATTAGCGCAGAAATATACGCGACACAAGCCTCTTCGTTTGCGGGATCCGCCTCATAGAGTTCCTGCGCATAGGAAAGCGCCGCCGCGTTGTTACCAATGCCGTGTTCAACCGTGTACGCATTCAACAAGTCCTCAGGAGAACGCCTCTCTTCCAGCAGTTTGCCCGCATAGAGACGGGCATCGTCCCACGCCGACCGCTTAATGGCGTCCGCGATTGCCAATTCCATGACCGCTATGGACGGAGATTCGCCCTTCAAAAGCTGGTCAAGGATAGCATATCCTTCCAACTGTTCCGCGTCTCGCGGAGACTCTATGAGAAGCTTCGCCATATACACGACAATTGATTCATCAACCGAAAAGGAAGCCGAGAGCGCGCGCAAGTAGTTTAGCGCCGCGTCCCTATTCCGGTACCCTTCCGCCTGAATACGAGCGCGCAGAAACAGATATTCCGGATTATTTGGATTTATAGACGTATAGAGGTCAAGAGGCGCTTGGGCTTGCGAGAAAAGCCCTCTTTCCACCAACACGTACGCGCGCATGAGGAGAAATTCGCCATCCCTGTTATTCCACTGTAGAATCTCGGCAATGGCATTTTCCGCCCGCGACCAATCCTTCATCGCAAAATAGACACGGGCAAGCTGTTTTTTTATATTCATGCTTTCAGGATAAGACACAAGCAGGGTGGAAAG
The DNA here is from genome assembly GCA_031265825.1 of Treponema sp. Taxonomy (GTDB): domain Bacteria; phylum Spirochaetota; class Spirochaetia; order Treponematales; family Breznakiellaceae; genus JAIRKH01. The sequence continues at coordinate 1,662 of JAISCD010000027.1, forward strand.
CGCCTTAGCCGCGTCTTCATAAAGCCCACGCTCCGTCATGATACGTGCCGAGCCTTGAGTCGCCGGGTAACATTCCGGGGAAACCGCTAGAGCTTTCACGTATTCATCAAGAGCCGCTGAAAGATCACCACTCTTCTCATAGGAAAAACCCAATAGATACGGAGCGATAGGACTGGACGGATTCAGAGAGACAGCTTTCTGTAAGTCAGGCACGGCTACAGACATTCTGTCGCCGTTAGAGTCGTTCAACAAAGCCAAGAAAGGAAGAATATATACCAGAAAATTCGCGCTTGAAGAGGTGGGCGGAGTGTAAATGCCACGCCCCACATCGCTGAGTATCTTCATATAAATGGAGTAGACGCCTATTTTAGGAGGGTCAGTCTGAGGGAAGGTTCCTTTCACGTCAGGATAGATAGTTTTGAGCAGGTAGACACTCACCGCGTTCATGGCTCTGCCGAATTCGCCGTTTGACAGTTCATGGTTACGGATTAGATCAAGCGCCCTGAGGAGGGAGGAAGGGGTTGCCTTCCACACCAGATCACGAATTTCTTCGGCTATGTTGGGCGATCTGCCCGTAATAGGTCTTGTCTCTTCGGAACCAGCCGCATCCTGCGCCACCGTATAGGTATCTTCCGCTTCCACAATCGGAATGAATTGAGAAGGAGATTGAACCGCAGGCTTCCCTGCGCATGAGGTAAATGTCGCTAAAACAAGAAACCATTTTATGGCTCTCACGTTTTTCCTTCTCCGCTTTTTCTTTCTATTCCCTTATTGCTTAAAGCGATCAGAAGAAGCATAATCCCTGCTAAAATAAGAAACACCGGCCACCAATTAAGAACAAACTGCCTGAAATTAAACGAAACAATTCTAAAAGAGAACATCAATAGAACACCGCCCAGAATGACGAAAGTTATGGCTGGAACCATGAATACAGGGTGAAACCGTCCATATTTACGCCACCCCACAGGCGCAAGCGCCAATCCCGAAAAAACCACGGCAAGGGGCCACGTCTTTTGAATAGAAAATGGAAAGATATGCAAAGCGGATAAGAATAGAAACAGCCCTACCATTATGAAGAATGACCCAAAGAAAAGGTAGACCGCGCGCTTATTGAGCGATAAAGCGAAAAAAGCGGATCCTGCCCCGACCACGCCGAAAAGAAACGATAAAAAGAGACGTTTCTGCGAAATATTAGCAAGATTTCCCAACAGAAACACAATACCTATTAGTGTGAAAAACAGACCTACTATAAATATACAATGAGCGATGAAGGGACGAGAAAATTTCATATTGATTATTATAATACCATCAAAGAAACTTATTTACAAGGGGAAAATATAAGCCCATGTTACGCAAGAAGAAATTATCCTCTGCGTAACATGGATTGCGGTAAAGGCATCCTGCCCTTACCGCTTACTATTCGATTTTGAACTTTGAAACTTCTTTGACAAGCACATCAATATGGTTTCTATTGTCGTTACTGAGGTTATTCACCTGACTCACAGCTGTGTTGATTTGGTCTGTACCTGAAGCCATTTCGTTCATACCTTGAGTGATCTCTTGGGTGACGATTTCGAGGTTCTTACTTTCATTTATGACATGACGGCTTCCTTCGAGCATTTCGTTGGAGCCTGATTTGACTAACTGCGTTATGTTATTGAGCTGATTCATAGCTTCGAGTATCTGTTGACTACCCTGTCCCTGCTCTTCCATCGAGCTACGGATATTCTCTTCCTGTTCGGATACAACCTTAACATTCTTGTCGATGTCTTCAAATTTGTTCAGAACCGCGCTTGTGGATTTGATGATTTTATCAATGGAGTTTTTTATCTTCTTCAAGACGGTAGAAATGGTCTTGGATTGCTTTCCTGACGACTCGGCGAGTTTACGGATTTCGTCAGCAACAACCGCGAAACCTTTGCCCGCCTCGCCCGCGTGCGCCGCTTCTATCGCCGCGTTCATGGAAAGAAGGTTCGTTTGGCTCGCTATGTTTTCCATTACAGCATTGATCTCAAGTAAACCTTCGGACTCGTGCGCGATTTCCTGAATATCCCCTGACACTTCTTGCAAGCCTATTCTGCCTATTTCGGAAGCTCCCGAAAGTTTCGATACATTCTCCACGTTTTTGACGAGGGTCTGGGTAACAGACTGTATATTGGCAACCATTTCTTCAATGGCGCTGGAACAGCGGGTTACGCTTTCTGTCTGCTTATCAATATGACCGTTGAGCTTGTCGATGCTAACGGTTATCTGTTCCATTACGGTATTAGATTTAGTAACCGAAAGGGACTGGTTGACAACCCGTCCCTTGATACTCTGGATATTGGCGGTGATTTCGTTGACCGCGGCCGCGGTTTCCGTCATATTGGATGCAAGCTCGTTTCCTATATCAAAAAGGGAAACAGATTGATTCTTCACGCTTGCAACGAGTTTCTTGATTTTTTCAATGGTTGCATTGAAGTAATGCGCCATGTCTCCGACTTCATCCTTTGCCTTGGCGTTGATGGTCCTGGTTAGGTCGCCCTCGCCTTCGGATATATCCTTCAACGTATTCGTAACATTGATGATGGGGGTGGCTATACTGCTTGCCATGAAGAAGACTATGACACTCGTAACGATGATTGAGATAATGGCGACTATAATGGTGAAGTTGGTTAGGGCGTTTACGTTTTCCATGACTGTGGCTTTGGGAACGTTGGCGATAAACGCCCACGGAGTACCTGTTCCCTCAATGACGAAAGGCGAAATCTGCAACATGACGTTCTTGGCGTCTATCGGTGTGGGATTGCCACTTTGTAGGGCGTTGTTTACCTCGCCGATCCCCTCTCTTCCAAGCATATCGAGCATCACAGTTGAAAAATTCTGTCCTATTCCCGACTGTTCACTTATGGCGGCTATACTGCCGTCATGAGAAATAATCGCAGCCTTTCCAACCCCGTAAGGCTTAATGCCGTCGATAATGCGCTGACTAGCTATGAGATCGAAGTTGACGCCGACTCGTCCCACTATTTCATCATTGACGACAATGGGATAACTCACTCGACCGACTAATTTTCGTTCCCCTCTTATCATGTCAAAATGTGGATCAGCTATCACCGGGTTTCTATTATTAAGAATGGCAAAGATTTCTTGATAAGCTCCATATTCCGACAAAGCGTATTTGGTGACGTCGCCGTCATGCCTGGAGAACCACGTCATATAACTACCCGACGCATCTGTGCCGGGCGTATTGGCTAGTTCTTGATCCCTGCTGTCTATTCTGCCTGGGAGCCAAAGCGTAAATATTCCCAAGAAGTCGTTGTTAGAATTGATCACGCTATACAAGATTTCGTCAAACTGTGAGCGCCTCATCGCCTCATCTATCATTTGGTAATTTACCATAAATTCTGCAATTGTTTTTGCCACTACCAGATGATTCTCGTAATTATTTCTAAATTCCTGTGCATACATTCCCGATAGGTTCTGCATCACATCAAAAGCCGATTCTTGCTGTAGTTTCCTTGCCCGCATAAGCAACACGCTGGATATGATTACAATGACTATCAGTATCATACCACCTGTAATAAGCGTCATCCGTAACTTAAGCTTCATAGTCTCCTCCTTATAAGATGTTTTGTTATCGCTTTAAAATAGGAAAGAATTCTCTCCCTTATTAGGTAAGAAGAATTCGTCAATAATGAATCCACCCCATTAGTGGGATGGATTCGATGGTCTGTCCAGAACTACTTTATTGCAATAGCGGAGAGTTCAAATTTGACTGCTCCGCCAGTTTTACCGAAACCCGCGGCGACTTGTAGCTTAGTAATCTTGTCAGGGGCTATCTTCGTTTTGCCAAAGTCAATGGTAACTACCGCGCCGGATTTGCTGAACTTCGTTGGGGTTGCGATAGGGTCTTTAGCGTCTGTGAATACATTGACGATATAATCGGGAGCACCTGATCCCAGGTCTTTACCGGAAATTGTAAGGGTTTTACCTTTCTTCAACGCCGCCAATGTCGCCGCATCCGGGGTAAAGTCAACGGTGAATACACCGTCTTTCGCTAATACGCCATCAACCGCATAAGTACCTTTCTTGGCATCTACGGTTACCTTTGCCTTCGCGTCGCTCGCCTTAGCGGTAAACGCCGTCTGCGCGAACAACCCCGTTCCTACTAACAACACTAATGCTGTCAAAACAAGCTTTTTCATAAGCTTCCTCCATAACAAAGCCGCGAAACATTGTCTCATGGCTTCTTAAATTTATTAGGAATGAGAATCTCCCACTCCTGCTTAACCGTATGCTACGCAACCGGGAAAAGCCTTGAACTTAAAAGCTTCCTTCACAATAAAAGACGATATGTCCTTCTTTATGAATTCCGCTGAGTTACAGTTTGTTATTTATCAAAGCTTTATGTCATATATTATTTTTGCAACGCCGCGTGTATAAACTATCCTGAGCCTATGAACAATCACATCTACATAAACTTTACATTCGTATCAAGCGCATGACTATAAAAATATAATCGTTCATTTTGGCATCATCAAATACTTTTTACACCTTTTATAAGGGGCATTTATATATTACTAAAGAATCAGAAAATTGTCTAGCAAATAAATTCAAAATATTTTATTTTTTTCAGTTGTAGCGATTAGGAACAGAAGACCTTATTTTAAAACGCAATTATACCTGTACATATACCCGCACCCTTCGGGTGTTCACACGTGGTATGTTCACACATGGTGTGTTCACACGTGGTGTGTTTAAAAGTGTCTTGTTCTGCTCCACCTTTTTAGAGACAGGTTATGCCACCAGAAGAAGCGAAGAACAGTCAGACAGTTTTAGGCGAAACAGCCGTTGCGTCTTCTTTCAAGAAGAATGTCGCGGTCGGCTTTTCGCCACGAAATATTTCCTCTTTACTAATTGCTAA
>JAISCD010000031.1 GCA_031265825.1 Treponema sp.
TCGGCGAAATCAGCGGCGAATTCCATGCCGAAGACGGACAAATCAACGGTTTCAGGCTTAATGAGAATATGCGGAGCATTGATTTTCAATACTAACTCCTGTGAAGGCGTAAGCGCATAATCCGCTCTATTCAACAAAGGAATATCAATGTCGCTGTCACCCGCGCCCACGATACAATCAGCGCCGAGCCGCCTTCTCACCTCGTCAAGCGCGGCGCCCTTGTCTATACCCGTCGGTAAAACGTAGATTTTCTTCTTATGGCGCAGGATATTGAACGAGACGGCATTGTATTTCAAGTCGTTTATCACGCTTTGAGCAGACACGCTTTTAGCGAAAATGAAGGAGTCATCTATGATTTTGGTTCTTTCAACGCGGGCATCGTTTTGCAAAAGGCGGAAGAGTCTCTCGAATTCGCTCCGCACCGAATCAACGATGTTTTTGCGGTAAACGTCCCATTCGCCGTCAATTTCGCCGTCCCTTAGGATAATGCCACCACCGCTCACAATAGCATAAGCAGGCACGCGCTCGTGGAAGATTTTTATGCGTCGATATTGCTCTAAGGAACGGGAGGTTGCGGGAATTAACATGATGCGGTTGTTCAACTTTGCGATTATCTCAAGCGTCCGCCTTGGTATATAGGTGATAACTTTTTCGCCGGAATATTCCACAGCGATGTCGCCGTCTTGCGGCTGACTACGTATCAATGTATTATCAAGGTCGCAGGCGAATAGGATCATATTTTCTGAATAACGCCGCAGGCTCGGTAATTTTTCAGAGGATAGATCGATATTTCCACGCTTCGCTCTTCCGCGAGCCGATAGAGATGACCAAGATTAACATAGTCATCTCGGCGGTAGACCAACAACTTCCAAGGCAAACGCCTTAACAGGACGCGAGTCGCCTCTCCAACGCCCGGCTTGATAAGATTAATGTCAGGAATGGAAAAATCATCCTTTATCCGCTGAATTTCATTCATCGCTCCATCTATGGGAATAGATTCATCCGGTTCCATATTAACGTTAAGTGGGAAATTTTCAACGATGCGGTCAATGAATTCATAAGTACGGTTAAAAGGAGCGAGATTTTCATAAAAGACGGTGCCGTGAAAGTCATTCTTGCCGATGAGCTTTTGGTTCAGAATAGTACGGCTGAGCAACCCAGAGACGACGGCGTTTAGGCATGAACTCGGTATAAGGAAATCCTCGACTGTTCCGCGGACACCGGCGATGCGCGGCGGGTCAGAAAGCACGGCGAGGCTGGGACTCAGCCCGTCATACCGCCGCGTAGCGTCAACTAGTTCGCGGGCTATCGCGCCTTTACCTATCCAGCCATCTACGAATTGAACGTCCGTGGCTGTGTGCCGTTCAAGGATGTACCGCATCGCGTTTTGATCAACGCCTTTATCTTTGATGATTGATATTGTGTAGTGGGTCCAATCCGCGCCGAACTTCGCCGCGGCGTAGCGTTTGATCAAGATGCCGATAGGCGTACCCGCGCGGGCAAGCGACACTATTACGGCCCCGCGTCCGCGCAAGGCGTAAATCTTTTCCGCTACGACCGCGACCGCGTGCGCGGTCTTTACGGCGAACCGCTCCAGCGCCGTCTGGTAAAGGCGCAGGTATTCGGCGCTCGGCTCGTACTCGACGGCTAAGGTCTCCGAATAATGTCCCCCATTCTGTATAAGACGCTCACGCTCAGCCACACCACTCGCGGTTATGTGCCCGCTTAGGTCTTTCAAAAGAATCGTTACATCGCTTTCCAAAAAGGCGCTTTTCATTACCGCCGCCTCTACTTCTCAGCGTAAAGACGCTGACCGTAACTCTTTCAGAAGAGCTTTCTTATCCAAAGCGCACATGAACGACTCGCCGATAAGCACAGCGTCTACTTTCCCCCGCATCGCTACAATATGCTCCGATGATCGAAGACCGCTTTCCGCAACCGTGATAACGCTGTCCGGTATATGTTTCGCCAATCGTTCCGTAGTGGAAATATCAACCTGAAACGTCCGTAAGTCGCGGTTGTTCACTCCGATGATTTCTGCGCCCGCTTGGACTGCCTGTCTCACCTCGTTTTCGGTATGAGCCTCCACCAACGCGGACAGCCCGATGCAATGCGCCGTCTCAATAAACGCGGACAGAGATTCCCCTTCCGTTAGGGCGACGATAATCAGAACTGCGGATGCGCCAAGAGTCTTAGCCTCGTAAATTTGATATTCATCGATCACAAAATCCTTTCTTAAAACAGGAATAGACGCTTGTGCCGCGATTTCCCGCAAATATTCATCACTTCCCATGAAGAACTCAGGCTCTGTAAGTACGGAAATTGCGTCCGCGCCCGCATCCTCGTAAGTTTGCGCTATCTGTAAATAGGGGAAATCTTCAGCTATCACGCCTTTTGACGGGGAAGCTTTCTTGACTTCGCAGATGAAGGAAAGACCGGGAACCGCAAGGGTTTTCTTGAATTCCTCTCCTCTTCCTTGTATTTTCTCCGCCTGCATCTGAATTTGTTTAAACAAGACTCTTTCCCGCGCGGCCGCAACCCGTTTTCTGGCGCTTGCGACTAAGTCGTCCAGTATCATTTCTGCCTCTCAATATGTGTGTGATTTTTATTTTTCTGTAGTAATTCTCACTTTCTGTATTTTATGCCCTTCCATTTCTTCGATGATGAAATCTACGCCGTTGAATACGGCTTTTTCATATTGCGCGGGGATTTTGCCGAAAATATCAAAGACGAAACCGCCGAGCGTATCGAAATCGTCAACAGGAAACGCGATGCCCGTCTCTTCGGCGAGGTCTTCGAGGTTGATACGAGCGTCGCAAAGAAAAGTACACTCGTCTACTTTAACGAAGTCTTCGGTTTCGTGGTCAAATTCGTCTTGAATATCGCCGACTATCTCCTCGATAATATCCTCCATGCACACAATGCCGGAGACGCCGCCGTATTCATCAACCACCACGGCGATATGCACCTTTTTATGTTGTAGTTCTCGCAGAAGATCGTCGATATGTTTAGATTCAGGCACGAAGAATGGGGGTCTCAGCAGTCTTTTCACGTTAAATTCATCATTCTGTACCAGATAGGTAAGAAGGTCCTTTGCGTAAAGAATGCCTATAACATCGTCTATATTTTCCTCATAGACCGGGAAACGAGAATGTCCACTCTCGGAAATCGCGGAGATAATCTCCTGTTTACTCGCGGACGCGCGCAGAAACACAGTGTCAATACGCGGAATCATCACTTCTCTTACGGTGATACCGGGTAACTCCACAATGCCGCGTATCATCTCTTTTTGTTCGGATTCCAAAGATTGTAACGTCTTTTGGTTTATTTCACCGCTATCTCTTTTAAAAAACGCCATATCGTTCCTCATTATCGCAATCAGCAGTCATATTCTATTGAACAGTCCTCTCTAAATGTATTTTTAAGAGCATGAAATATTGTAATGGGTTCTGAAAGTTTGTGCAAGTCCTAATAAGCTGAAAAGTTCAATTTCATGCCGTACGTCAACTGCTTCACAATTCCCATGAATGATGGTATATTAAACCCATGAATTATAAACAAGCTGGTGTAAATATAGAGGAAGGGTATCGAGCGGTGAGTAAATACCGCGAACTTGCCGCGGGAACTATGAATTCCGCGGTTCTTAACAGTATTGGCGGCTTTGCGGGGTTGTTCTCGCTTGCAGCTTTCAAGGGCATGGAAGAGCCTGTGCTTGTATCAGGCGCGGACGGGGTCGGCACGAAGCTTGACGTCGCGTTTAGGCTCAAGAAATACAACACAGTCGGCATAGACTGCGTTGCCATGTGCGTCAACGATATACTTTGCCAAGGGGCAAGTCCTCTCTTCTTCCTAGACTATCTTGCGTGTGGGAAGCTGGATGCGGACGTTGCCGCGGAAATCGTGAAAGGCGTTGCGGTGGGGTGCAGAGAAACCGGTTGTTCGCTCTTGGGCGGCGAAACCGCGGAGATGCCCGGTTTCTATGGAGAGGGCGTCTACGATGTCGCGGGTTTTGCCGTGGGGCTCGTTGATCGCAAGAATATCATAGATGGAAGCGCTATTAGAGAAGGCGACAGTCTCATCGGAATAGCGTCGTCAGGTCCCCACTCAAGCGGCTTCAGTCTCATCCGCAAAGTCCTGCCTGATCTCGAAGAGGACTTTGGCGGAATGCCTATTGGATACGCGCTTCTTGAACCTACTCGTCTCTATGTTAAGCCGATACTCGCGCTCATGGAACGGGTGCGGGTAAAAGGGATGGCGCATATCACGGGCGGCGGCTTTTACGAAAATATCCCCCGTATGTTCAATCAGTCTCTTGACGCGGTAATCAACCACGGAAGTTGGCAAATCCCCCCGATCTTCATCAGAATCGCCACGGCAATCGCCGCTGACCGCGTTTATGACGAAAGGCTTATGTTCAATACGTTCAACATGGGAATTGGTTTTGTGTTGGTGGTCGCGCCGGAAGACGCGAAGTCATCTATCGGATTCTTGAGCGACATGAATTTCCCCGCATGGGAAATCGGAAGAGTCGCCGCAGGCACAGGAACCGTGCGCTTTACACACCTTTCGCACCCTTCGGGTGTTTAAATACTTCACACGGGGCGTTATCCGAAAGGGGGACCCGCTGACCCCGACCTGACGGTTACGCTTGTAAACAAGCGGAACCTACTCGTTATTAGAAGAAAGGGCGGAGCAGGACGCTTTAAAACACCCGAAGGGTGCGCTTGCACGCAAGCGGGGTTCCTGTTCAGAGTTCGGGGGCGGGTGGCGGGGTTAGGCGGTGTCTGACACCAAATAATAAAGAGCAGATAGCAAAGAGGAATGAGCAAAAAGGAAAGCGGCTGTGCCTGAACAGGTAATGCTTGACTGTAAGCATTGCCGTCCTGTCGGGGTCCCCTTTCAGACCCTCTGAGAGTCCTCGGACACTCTCAGAAGGTATTCTGACCCTCTCAACGATAGCAATCGGAGAAGTTGCGCACCTCTTTGAGAAGTTGAAAGACCTCTTTGAGAAGTTGAAAGACCTCTTTGAGAAGTTGAAAGACCTCTTGCAGAAGTTAAAAGACCTCTTTGAGAAATTGAAAGACCTCTTTGAGAAATTGAAAGACCTCTTTGAGAAATTGAAAGACCTCTTTGAGAAATTGAAAGACCTCTTTGAGAAATTGAAAGAGGTAGTTGAGAAACTGAACGAGGTCGCGGAGAAATTGCGCGGGCAGTTAGCAATTAGCAATTAGCAATTAGCAATTAGCAATTAGCAGTTAGCAGTTAGCAGTTAGCAATTAGCAATTAGCAATTAGCAATTAGCAATTAGCAATTAGCAATTAGCAATTAGCAATTAGCAGTTAGCAGTTAGCAGTTAGCAGTTAGCAAATAATAGTTAGCAGTTAGCAGAGAGCAAAGAGGAGAGAGCAGGAGTCCCGCGCTTCGATACCTTTTCCTAGTTCGCCCGTCTTTCTTTGCTCATTGCTCATTACTAACTACTCATTATTCTTCTTCCTTTGCTCATTACTATTTGCTCTTTTTTATTTGGACAACGCAGAGGTTCCGCTTGCGTGCAAGCGTAACCGTCAAGACGGGGTCAGCGGCACACCTTTTCGTACAACAACCATTGTGAAGTATTGAAACACCCGAAGGGTGCGGGGTCAGCGGCGCCCCCTTTCAAACAATAACCCGTATGAAGTATTGAAACACCCGAAGGGTGTGTTGATCAAAAGGTTGTTTTCCTGTATAATGTTGTTATGAAATTTTCAGAAACCCTTATACCTACATTACGAGAAGTCCCAGCCGATGCTGTCATAGCAAGCCACAGGCTCATGTTTCGCGCGGGGATGTTACGAAAGCTGGCTAACGGATTATTCGCCTATCTTCCGTTAGGACTGCGCGTATTCCGCAAAGTGGAACAGATAATCCGCGAGGAGATGGACGCGGTCGGATGTCTTGAAATCAAGCCCGCAGTAGTAACCCCCGGCGAGTTATGGAAGGAGTCTGGGCGTTGGGAGACCATGGGCGAAAGTATGCTCCGCGTGAAGAACCGCACGGGCGCTGATTTCGTCGTGTCTCCGACAGACGAAGAGGCAGTTACGAGCATCATACGCGACGAACTCTCTAGTTATAAACAACTCCCTCTGTCGGTTTACCAGATAAACACCAAATACCGCGATGAAATCCGCCCCCGCTACGGAGTCATGCGCGCGCGCGAGTTTACCATGAAAGACGCTTACTCTTACCACCGAGACGAGGACAGCCTCGATAACGTCTATCAAGCGATGGGCGCGGCGTATCGGCGCATCTTTAAACGGTGCGGACTAACAGTCATACCCGTGCGGGCTGACTCCGGCGCAATGGGCGGCTCTAATTCTGAAGAGTTCATGGTGGAGAGCGAAATCGGCGATAATACCTTGCTCCTGTGTAAGACGTGCGATTACGCGGCTAACGTCGAGAAAGCAGGTTGCCAGCCCGATACCCCCCAAAACAGTGGCGCCCAAGCGGTGAAAATGGAGAAGATTTCTACACCGCAGACGAAAACCATCGCGGAATTGTGCGAATACTTAAAAACAAACGCACACTCCTTCATCAAAGCCCTCGTGTACCGCGCGGTGAATGTGGAACGCGACTTGACCGGCGCTCCGGGGTGCGCGGGTTTAAAGCGGCGCCGCCTTGCGCCCGGAACGCCAGAGGTCTATGACGAGGCGTTTTTCCTTGTGTGTATCCGAGGCGATCTCGATGTGAACGAAGTAAAACTCGCGGCGGTTCTTAAAGCGGGCGATGTGCGCCTTGCCAGCGATGCGGACGTTGAGCGAATAACCGGCGCACCGGTCGGTTTCGCGGGACCTGTCGGGTTATCCACAGTACCCGTAATCGCAGACCCAACCACCGCCGCCATGACGGACGCGATTACAGGCGCACTCGAAGCTGACTTCCACTACACGCACGTCGCGGTCGGCAGAGATTGGAAGCCTTGGCTCACCGCAGACGTCCGCACGGTAAAGGCGGGCGACCTTTGTCCTGTGTGTGGTGGGGAGCTTTATGAAAAGAAAGGCAACGAACTAGGGCATATCTTCAAACTCGGTTACAAATATACCAAGGCGATGAATGTGCGTTACTTGGACGAAAACGGCGTATCGCAAACGCCTATCATGGGAACTTACGGCATCGGCGTGGATAGGACGCTCGCTTCAATTATCGAGAAATATCACGACGACGCGGGTATAATGTTACCAATGTCCGTCGCGCCTTTTCACATCGTCATCATACCCATCAAATACGAGGGAAAGGTGAACGCGGCTGTCGATTTTATCGCAACAGAGTTGAAAAAGCAAAATATCGAATTCCTTATCGACGATAGAGACGAGCGTCCAGGTGTAAAATTCAACGATGCAGACCTTATCGGCATTCCTCTTCGCATGGTGGTGAGCGAGAAAAACTTGCCTCGAGTCGAAATGAAACTCCGCTCGGAAAAAGACGTTTTCTTGGTAGAAGTATTGGAAGCCGTTGAAAAAATAACGGCTATAGTGAAAGACAAGGTGGAAAAATATTGTTAGATTGGTATAAAGGAGGTCTCTATTGACGACGAGTACGAGAGATTACATTACGGAAGTAACCGCGAATGATCAAATCAACGCGGAGCTTTATAGTAAATATAGCGTAAAGCGCGGCTTGCGTAATGCGGACGGTAGCGGGGTGCTTGTGGGACTCACCCGTGTGGGTGAAGTTCATGGGTACATAATCAATGAAGGAGAAAGAACGGCTGTAGACGGGAAACTTTTCTACCGCGGCATTGATGTTGAGGAAATCATCGGAGCCGCGGAAAAAGAAAACCGCTTCGCTTTTGAGGAAACCGCCTATCTTCTTTTATTTGGGGAGCTTCCCACGCAAGAGCGGCTTGAGAAATTCACCGCTTTTTTAGGGGAGAATCGTAAATTACCACGCTACTTCCGTAAAGACAGCATCATGAGCGCTCCTTCCCGCGATATTATGAATAAACTCGCCCGTTCTGTGTTGACTCTTTACTCTTACGATGAGACTCCTGAAGACCATTCCCCGGAAAACGTCTTGCGGCAATGTATTGAACTCATAGCACGCTTCCCTACTATCGTCGCCTACGCTTATTTCGCAAAGAGATACTACTTTGACAACCAAAGCTTGGTCATTCACCGACCCCTGAAAGAAGCGTCTACCGTTGAAAACTTCCTCGCGCTCATCCGTCCAGACCAGAAGTTCACCCGCCTTGAAGCCGAACTACTAGACCTTCTGCTGGTATTGCACGCGGAACACGGCGGGGGTAACAACTCCACGTTTGTGGTTCATACGATCTCTTCCGCGGATACAGATACTTATTCGGCGATAGCCGCAGGTATAGGCTCGCTTAAAGGCTATAAGCACGGCGGCGCTAACGTCAAAGTCATGGGTATGATGGAAGAACTGAAACAGAACGTCAAAAGATGGGACGACGAGGTTGAAGTGGAGGCTTATCTGGAAAAAATCTTGAAAGGACAGGCTTTTGACGGCGCAGGACTGATCTATGGACAGGGACACGCGGTCTATACAAAGAGTGATCCTCGCGCCGTCTTGCTCCGCGATAAAGCGTCAGCCCTGGCTAAAGAAAAAGGACTCGTGGACGAATTTAACCTCTATCGACTCATTGAAACGCTCATGCCGTCTGTCTTTAAGCGCGTCAAAGAGTCAGACAAGGACATCTGTACCAACGTAGACTTCTATTCAGGGTTTGTCTATAAGATGTTGGATATTCCATCTGAACTTTATACTCCGCTCTTTGCGGTGAGCCGTGTAGTAGGCTGGTGCGCTCATCGCTTGGAAGAGATCGTATGCGGCAACAGAATCATCCGCCCTGCCTATAAGTGCGTGCATAAACACAAAGCGTATTCCACGCTTTCAGAACGGTAAGCGCACACCCTTCGACACCCAAAGGATGTTTCAAAGGCGTCCTGCTTCGCCCCACCTTGCGGGTAGGGGGTGGCGGAAGCCCCGCCCTTTACAACCCGCCGTGCGGGGCGGGGAACCGGAGACAGGGGGGCGCACCACAAGGATGGCTGTTTGCCGCCCTCCGTTTAGGGAAAGACGCGCCCCCCTCATACTATGAAAGTGGTTAGTGGTTAGTGGTTAGTGGTTAGTGATTAGTGAGCAAATAGCAATGAGTAAAGGAAGACGGGCGAGCGCAGAGCAGAAGATCAAAGCGTAGGACATCTGCTCTTTACTAACTGCTAATTGCTAACTTGAATAACGAGTAGGTTCCGCTTGCAAAGCAAGCGTAACCGTCAAGTCAGTGGAAGCGGGTCCCCCTTTCGGACAACAACCCGTGTGAAGTATGTAAACACCCGAAGGGTGAGGAGGGAAAATGTGTTGGTTTTGCGGTTCGCCTATTGTAGACGAAGCTGTATGGCGCTCGTCTCGGTGTGAAACGTGCGGGAAAGACCTGCGTGTATGTAAACATTGCCGTTCTTATCTGCCCGGGTCTCGCGCCGATTGCGCCGAGCCGAAAGCTGATCAGGTTGCGGATAAAGAGCTGGCGAACTTCTGCGATTGGTTTTCTTTGGATCAAAAATTTCGTTCTCGCACCCAAGGTGGAGAAAAAGCTTTCAACGCCGCGAGTCAGGCAAAAAAGGCGTTTGAAAATCTGTTTGGGGACTAATATGGAATATGTAAAATTGTTGTTCGGTATTATGGGGAGCCTTGGACTCTTCCTTTATGGAATGAAGGTGATGGGCGACGGTATCCAACAAGCCGCGGGAGAGCGGATGCAAAAAACCCTCTCGCTTATGACCGGCAATCGGATCAGCGGCGTATTGACCGGCTTCGTCGTTACGGCGATCATCCAGTCGTCTTCGGCGACGACCGTCATGGTGGTTTCCTTTGTCAACGCGGGGCTTCTCACCCTCACCCAATCCATAGGCGTCATCATGGGCGCGAACATCGGCACAACGGTAACGGCGTGGATCGTTTCCCTCATCGGATTCTCCTTGCAAATATCCGCGCTGGCAATTCCAGCAATAGGCATAGGCTTCATCATGACGGTTGTCAAATGGAAACATAAGGCGCTGGGCGAGGTGGTTTTGGGTTTTGGATTACTCTTTCTGGGACTCGACTTTCTCACCAAATCCATGCCGAGTTTCACCATTGAACAGCTTACGGCGATTAAATCGGTTGCGGATTTAGGCTTTGTCTCCATTCTGATCGGCGTGGCTATCGGCATGGGTATTACCTTGCTCATACACTCGTCAAGCGCGTCCACGGCGATAATGCTTACCTTGTCGTTTCAAGGCATGATAAGTCCGCAATTCGCGGCGGCAATGATACTCGGCGCCAACATCGGCACCACCATAGACGCGGCTCTCGCGGCTATCGGCACAAAAACCGCGGCGCGTCGAGCCGCTCTGGTTCATGTGCTTTTCAACATCATCGGCACGGTATGGGCGATCATCTGTTTCCGATGGCTTCTTCTCGTCGTGGACTGGGTAACGCCCGGTTATGTGAATTGGCAGGGCGACATGATTCCAACCTCCGATCAGGGCGCTCTCATCACCACCCACCTCGCAATGTTCCATACGGTATTCAACATCATCAACACTATCTTATTCTTGCCCTTTGTCAAACAGTTTTCATGGCTTGTCTCGCGCATCATCAAGGATACTGACAAAGAGCCGGAGACGCTCGGTCATTATCGGCTGGAATCCAAGTCTGGCACTTTCCAAAATACCCCTGAATTGAGCATCATTCACGCTGAAAAGGAGATTCGGGACATGGCGAGTCTTGCTTCTTCCATGTATGCGAAGATCAGCGAGGCGCTGGGCGCGTTTCACCTTGACGCAAGAAATGTTGACATGGAGAAACTTGTACAGAATCTGACTATGGAACTAGCGGACAAGGAACGTTACGCTGACGAGATGCGCGAGGAGATTACCCGTTTCTTGATAGAATGTACCAGACAGCAGTTGAGTCAGCACTCGGAAGTTCGTGTCGCCGCTCTTTTGCGAATAACAGCTAGTCTCGAAGATATGACGGACGACTGCTACGGAGCGAGTTTGATATTAGAACGAAGCGTGAAGAAAGATTTGCTTTTCAAGCGCAAGGAGACCGAGGCGCTCACCGCCTATTCTTTCATGGTTCAAGAATTTCTTGGAATAGTTGAAAAAGAATGGACCAACATCAACGAGGAACAGTCTCAAGAGGTGGAGGAATGGGAGGCTAAAATCAACAAGACCCAAGAGAAGCTCAAGAAGATGGGGCGTAAACGTATAGAGGCGGGTGAAAACATCAAGAAAGAGTTGCTCTTCATAGACTTGGTACGGCGCATAGAAAAGGTTGGGGATTATTGCTACAGCATCTCCGAGTCACTTCGACACCCACAGGGTGTTTAAATACTTCACAAGGGGTGTTGTCCGAAAGGGTGCGCCGCTGTCCCCGTCCTGACGGTTACGCTTGCACACCCTTCGGGTGTTGGACGACTTCACACGGGGTGTTGTACGAAAGGTAGTACCGCTGTCCCCGTCTTGACGGTTACGCTTGCACACCCTTCGGGTGTTGGACGACTTCACAAGGGGTGTTGTCCGAAAGGGTGCGCCGCTGTCCCCGTCTTGACGGTTACGCTTGCGAGCAAGCGGAACCTCCGCTTTGTTCAAGTTAGCAGGTAGCAGTTAGTAGTTAGCAATTAGCAGGAGTCCCGCGGCGCTATGTCAGACACCGCCGCGTCTGACACCCGCGTGCCTGACACCACCGCGCCGCTCGCCCCTCTTCCTTTACTCCTTACTACCTGCTACCTGCTCACTAACCACTATTCACTGCTCACTTTCAGGAGGGGGGCGCGGTTTTCCCTAACGGAGGAGGGCAAACAGCCGCCCATGTGGTGCGCCCCCCTGTCTCCAGACCCGCGTGCGCGGGTCTTCCGCCACCCCCCTATTGCGGTGATTCATCCCCAGGGTTTTAACTTCAACTCCCAGAGATTGAACTTCAATTCCCAGAGCTTGAACCCCAACCCCCAGTGATTGAACCCTAACCCCCAGTGATTGAACCCTAACCCCTAGTGATTGAACCCCAACCCCCAGTGATTGAACCCCAACCCCCAGTGATTGAACCTTAACCCCCAGTGATTGAACTCTAACTCCCAGTGATTGAACTTCAATTCCCAGAGCTTGAACCCCAACCCCCAGTGATTGAACCCCAACCCCAAGTGATTAAACTCTAATTCCCAGTGATTGAACCCTAACCCCCAGAGATTGAACTCAAACTCCCAGGGTTTCAACCCTAACCCCCAGAAATTGAACTCAAACTCCCAGGGTTTCAACTCAAACCCCCAGAGTTTGAACTCAAACCCCCAGAGTTTGAACTTCAACTCCCAGGGTTTGAACTTCAACTCCCAGGGTTTCAACTTCAACTCCCAGAGATTGAACTCTAACTCCCAGTGATTGAACCCTAACTCCCAGTGATTGAACCCTCACCCCCAAGGTTTGAACTCAAACTCCCAAGGTTTGAACTGCAACTCCCAGGGTTTCAACTGCAACTCCCAGGGTTTCAACTCAAACTCCTAGGGTTTCAACTCAAACTCCTAGGGTTTCAACTTAAACTTCCAGGGTTTCAACTCAAACTTCCAGAGATTGAACTCCAAGCCCCAGGGTTTGAAAGTAAGGTATAAAAAAGATGCGGCTGAAACGCCGCATCTTTCTGGTTATTAAATCGGATTATGTCTGATACCTTTACAACGCCCATCGTGGGTTGATGTCTGACACCTTCGGGCAACGTTGCGAAGTCGTTAAACACCCTTCGGGTGGGAACAATGACTATGTTTTTTAATATTTCTCTTTACAAACATGAATATTATGTTAGAATGGACTACGGGCTTTAGACCTGACATTTTTATTTATGGAGGAATTTGTATGAGAAAACAAATTTACAATGGTATCGTTAGCGTTATTTCGTTGGCGATGATAATTTCCTGTTCATTTGGAGAACCAGATGGACGAACTTCTTTTGCAGACGATCAATCAGAGCAAAAAGAAATGTATACGCCGCTTACAAAAGTCGGCTCTGATTACAAACGGATGATGGATGTTTCCTTTTCGTCGTTAGAGCAGATTGTTGAAAAAGCCATTGAATACGATGCGCTGGATACTGGGGCTATTAGTAGGGCGGCATTTGGAGACGGCTCAATAAGCATTGAGGATTTTTCAAAAAACATTAACGTCAACGCCGTTAAAAAAGGCTAATCCCGTTCCGTCGAGGAAGATGAGATAACGCTCGGCGATGAATTAAAGCAAATCGCCGCGGAGTTTTCCGAGTTTCTAGCGGAGATGAAACCTGATACAACTTTTTTAGAAAATCTTGAAGAGTCGGTGGTAATTGACGGCGCTATTTATATAGGAGACGATGTGATTATCAACCCTGATACCATTTCGGGAATCATTACATTAGAGTTAATGGAAGCGGAGTTAAAAGGAGAAGACATGGAAGAAGTTTATAGAGACTTTAATATGATAGTGGATTCCTATGGAGAAGAATCTGATGTTGCTAGAGGAGTCTATAAACTTGGCGAATTTCAACGATGGCCGTCTGGTCGTGTTCAATACGCCTATGGATTACTGCTTGAAGATGGCCACAAGAAAGCGCTAAACACGGCAATGCGGGAATGGGAATCGAAAACCAATAATGCCGTCAGTTTTATCAATGTAACAGATAACATAGCGCTCCAAATAATATCGTTTATAGGGTTTACTAATATTCGGGAATACACATCAGGATGGCTACCTAAAGGAACTACAGGGGTAGCCTATCCGGGCGTTCCTATAGGTAGGTCGTATTTAACCCTCAGCACGAATGCCGATTTAAACGGTGATAGATTATTAAGGGCAGCGCGGCATGAGCTGGGGCATGTATTAGGTTTGTGGCATGAGCACCAGAGATGGGACAGAGATACTTATATAGAGATTCCGAGTGATAAATCTTGGGACTTCATTAACTACGGCATAATAAATAAGTACCTACTGACTATTCCTATTTCGAGAATCGCTTTGGTACCTGTAACCATCAAGATTTTCGGTATTAAAATCAGAGCTTACGTCATCGCGTACACAGTCATCGGCTACCAAAATATAGGACAAATAGCCGATGGTTCCGATGCGTTTGACTACGAGTCGGTTATGCTATATGGCGATCCGATAGAAACAAGGAAAGATGTTACCATAAAGGGGAAATTCTATAAAAAAGGAGTTAAATTAGATTATAACTATGAAATATCCACCCAAGACGCGGCGACGGTAAAGAAAATGTACCGTTAAGAATTACAGCGAGAGGAAACCGCGCTGAAGATCGCGCGGCGCCCCTCTCGTATAAGGATATTTTTATGAGAAGACTTTATTTCTTTCCCGTCATATTTCTGCTGGTAGGATGTCCCTTCTTCTATTTTGACTTTGGCGAATCTTTTGATGATTATAGGGTTTATTATTTGTTTGAAGTTGAAAATAACACGGAAACGGATATAGTAGCGTTTCAGGACGGTCAATTTTACCGAAGTAAGAACGGAGAAATAGACTGTTTCATATATGAGGAACCTAAACTGACAATACCCGCCCATTCAAGCGGAGAATTCTCCTTTGGTTGGAGCTATTACAGCGATTCCTCTTTGACCGACAAGTCTTTCAACTTTGTCTTAAACGATGGGTCACGGAATTACCTCTTCGCCGGTTGGCGGGAGAAAGTCTATCAAACGCCCGACGCGGTCGTCTACGGGCTAGGTTATGGCAATAGTTCAAAGAAGATTTGCTTTGAACGCGACGGCAAGACGGAGACGTATTCGTTTAAAGGCACAGAGGATGTCTATGGCAAACTACGGCTCGTGTTTAATTCTCCAGACGATATTCAATGCGGAGTCGTAGGAAACTTGACTACCGACAAGGAAAGTATCTTCGGGGAAGCGAATCCCTATTAGCGGGCGAGGTTGTACAGGGCGTTCTCTGTTCGGTGTCAGACACCCTTCGCAACCCAAGACGCGGCGACGGTGAAGAAAATGTACCGTTAAGAATTACAGCGAGAGGGAACCGCGCTGAAGATCGCGCGGCGACCCTCTCGTATAAGGATATTTTTATGAGAAGACTTTATTTCTTTCCCGTCATGTTTCTGCTGGTAGGGTGTCCCTTATTATATTTTGATTTTGGCGAATCTTTTGCTAGTTATATGGTTTATTATTTGGTTGAAGTTGAAAATAACACGGAAACGGATATAGTAGCGTTTCAGGCCGGTCAATTTTACCGAAGTAAGAACGGAGAAATAGACTGTTTGATATATGAGGAACCTAAACTGACAATACCCGCCCATTCAAGCGGAGAATTCTCCTTTGGTTGGCGCTATTATAGCACTTCCTCTCCTAGCGATGAATCTTTCAACTTTGTCTTAAACGACGGGTCCCGGGATTACCTCTTCGCCGGTTGGCGGGAGGAAGTCTATCAAACGCCCAACGCAGTCGTCTACGGGCTAGGTTATGGCAATAGTTCAAAGAAGGTTTGCTTTGAACGCGACGGCAAGACGGAGACGTATTCGGTTAAAGGCACAGTGGACGTCTATGGCAAACTACGGCTCGTGTTTAATTCTCCAGACGATATTCAATGCGGAGTCGTAGGAAACTTGACTACCGATGAGGCAAGTATCTTTGGAAGTCAAGGGGCACCGCCGCCGCC
>JAISCD010000036.1 GCA_031265825.1 Treponema sp.
CGCGCATTTGAACCCCTCCTCTCTGCTTTCCAAATAACCAGCGTTACTTCCGTAACGCCGCCGCCTTAACGTGCTTTTAATATATCATACCCTCCGCTTTTTGTCAACCACTTCCTACCGCTTTTTTCTCCTTTTTTCCCATCCCCACAAAAATCTTGGTCATATCGAGGATCTCTTCTTTGGACGCATAGGGATTATAACGTTTAAAACTCGCCATAACAGGCAGAAGTGTCGAAAGTATCAGCGCACCCTCTTCGTCCAGATTATCAAAAGAAAGCAATTTTACCTTGTCAAAGTAATCGTCCAAGCGTAAGGACGCCGAAGATGAGACGCACTGTGAACCGTGATTCGTCTCTCCGCCCTCTTTAGATACTTCGTTTTTCTCGTAAGATGAGCCGTATATCACATCAGCAGACTCTGCTGTAGGGGAAAAAATAAGTTTGGTCTGCCATACCTTCTCTTCGAGGTGTTGTCTGTACATGGCGAACACAGGCGTCTCATAATACCAACTGTCTTTTAACGAATTCTCCTTTTTCTCCAAGAGCGTCCGGTAGAGTAGGTCTGAAAACCATGTTTCTGTGGGTTGGAAACGACTTGATTGGTTCCCGTAAAAATCATAAAGCCATGTACCACGGGCATACGTTTTACCAAAGGGATAAGAAAGGTCTGCGCCGTAGAGCGTCGTTGTTTCCGCGCCCAAAGCTTCGGCAAGAGCGACAGCCGCATAGGTAACGTTTCCACCAGACGTATCTATTTCGAGTAGCGGGTATACAAAACGAGAAATATAACGGGAAAGGGGATGTCCACCAGCGAAAAAACATATTCTTCCTGCCGCATTGATTACTCCTCCCTCAAGAGCGAAAAATAACAAGGTATTCTCCGGTATTCTGCCGCGGAAGTGACGATACGTCCAAATCTGGCAGTCAATGGAAATTATCGCGTCAGGCTCGATGTTTTCGTACATAAGACGTGGAAAAGCCGTATCCGTGGCTATGACAAAGCCTTGTACTTCTTTAAATTTTCTCAACAAAGGAATTTGTTCATCCAGAGAAGGACCCGCCGCCACGACCGCCGCGTGTTTCACATGAGGAAGACGGGCTTTCGCGTCGGTGAACGTTGCGGCGTTTGCCGCCAATTTCTTCATATTATGGAGGATATTGGAAAACCAACGCAAGCCGAAAGTGGATTGTACAGAAAAATCCGATGCGACTTTCCTGACTGCCTCCGTGATAGCCTCCTCAGTGTTTTTGAAAGCCACTGCGTCAACACGTGTACGTGGACGCAACGGCAGGCATCTGATGCCGTTCATCAAGGCTGGATGGTAATGGTCGAGAATAAACTGCTCGATTTCCGTCTTTGACGGGTCAATAAGAAGATGCGCCTTCTTTTTTCCCTCTCCGAGAAGGACGTTAGGAATAGCGGAAAATATCTCATCCAGTCCTTCGCGGTCAAAATCTATCACCAGAACAAGAGCTATGTTTCGTTTAAGCGCCTCGCGGACGAAAAATCCTCCACCCAATCCCAAAAAAATGATAAAACCTTCGCCTTTCACCGTGTCTAAAAGCCGCGCCGCTTCCCGTTCAGGGTCAAACAAGGAATGAAGCGCATGATTTTCGCCGTCTTCGTGGATGGCTGGCACGATTTTCTTTGTTTTACTCTCAAGAAAGGTATATTTTTTCCCCATAAGTTTTTCCTATTTCGCAATATTCATTAAATATAGTAGATAACAGGGGAAGAATCAATACGAGAAGCTCGGCGGCTGTTTTACTCCACCAGACTTCAGTCCACATAGATTTGATTTCAATCTATATCCGCAGGAAGGGCTAAACTTGACCCACAAAATAGTCCCGATACTATCGAGTAGGTACCCCTTGTACTGTCGAATCAAGACTTTTATTCAGGTGAATCAAAAGCTGATTCAGATGAATCAAGAATTTATTCACCTGAATCAAAAGCTGATTCAGGTGAATAAAAAGCTGATTCCCCTGAATCAAAAGCTGATTCTCCTGAATCAAACATTATAATGGCAGATAAAAACCCTTTATAGTATAAATCCCCTCAGTCGTTTGAGGGTTAAGTTTGGGGAGCATGGATGATAAGCGCGGGCTTTGCTTTGTTATAACTGAAAACGGAATGGTATCGCGGGCAATCCATCCGTATTGTAGAGCTGTCTGTCGGCTGGGTTGTCAGCCCACGCATAGAGAATCGTTTCCGCAGTGGGGGGAACGTTTTCAACTATGATGCTGTCATCTTCAATGCAGGCAGGTAAGCGGACTGTTTTCCCGCCCGCGATAACGCTGATATGCGGCGTTTCCCGCGCGGTAAGCCCGGTACCGCAGTTGTCAAATGTAATGACGAGACGGTTTCCTTCGCGGCGGACTGTTCGCGCAAGCGGACCGGGCGCAGTGTTTTTCTCACCGTGCACCACCGCTTCCGCGGCTAGAGCGAGCCGCTCGCCTACGCCTTTTTTGTTAAGGGGATGCAGGTCGTTCCATTCGCCCAAATCCAAGGCGCACGCCATGCCTGTTTTTGGTAAGGCAAGGGCTGTTGCTTGAGCTTCCCGAATCATTGCCCATGCGCTCTTCTCTGTGTTTTCACTCGGCGCGCCGAAAATGGGTAGCTGGACAAACAAAAACGGCATATCAGGCTGATTTCTCTTACGCCGCCAATCCTTTATTAAGTCAGAGAAAAGCGCCGCGTATTCATGAGGCGTGCTGTCGTTGGACTCGCTTGATACCAGATAACACCCTTCACCGGCAACGTAAGCAACGGCGCAATCATGGCATTGTAGAGACCCATCGGTTGCCATTTGATAAAGAAATTCGGAGGTATGGGCGGAACGGTTAGAGAAATCTTATACTTCCACGTTCCATGAAGGCTTGACGTCCAATCATCGCTAAAAATCTTGAACGGCTTATCGCGGGTAACGCCGCCTTGTCCATTGTTACAGATCACTCGTATAGTTATCTGGTTTTCACCTTCGCGCAGGAGCCTCGCGGGAATGGTATATTTGCGCGGTGGATACCGGTACGCCGTGTTGCCGATTTCCACGCCGTTGACGTAGACCGTATCCGCGTCCGTGATAACGCCGAGCCACGCCTTTGCCTGCTGACTCGCGTGTTCTGGCGGCACGATGAATTCGCGGCGCAACCAGATAACGCCGCAGAAGTCGGCAGGAACCCCGCCTTCGTCAAACCGACCGGGTAATTCTAGGGTTTCCCATGTTGAATCGTCCGTAGTTTTGCTAAACCATTCACCAATAAGCCCATCGTCGCCCGCGTCCACCGTATCGTACCAATCCTGCTGGCATTTTTCGTTTTCCTGAACCTTTTTCTCCATGAAAGCCGTGTCCGCGTAAGGTTCGGATTGAGTGATTTTTTGTGGATAGGGCGCGAGACCTTCCTTGCTCATCCATGCTTCCACCGGAGAACCGCCGACAGCGGCGTTGATAAGTCCAACCGGGGTTTTGTGTTTTTCGTAGAGTTTCTTGGCGAAGAACCATGCGGTTCCAGAAAAGCCGTTCAAGGTTTCAGGAGACGCGGGTGTCCATGAACCGTCGTGTAGTTCTTCCCGCGGACCTGAGAAGTCCCACTCTTGGGGTATCTTGAACTGCCGTATCAGGCTGTTGACCGGCGGTTTCCACTCTTCCGAAAAGTCGTCTTTCAGGCGTTCCATAGGTAGTTCCATGTTTGACTGCCCAGAGCAAAGCCACACGTCGCCTGCGTAAATGTCAGTAATATGGATGCGCTCTTCTGTACTATCTGAAGAAATATCCATCGTATATGGACCGCCTACAGGCGCGCCATCAAGGACAACGCGCCATTTTCCATCGGCATTTGTCTGTGTCGTGTAGGTTTTGTCTAAGAAAACAATCGTGATTCGCGTTTCAGGCGCGGAATCTCCCCAGATCGGAAAGGCAATCTCTTGTTGTATGATCATACTATC
This sequence comes from Treponema sp., assembly GCA_031265825.1. GTDB lineage: Bacteria > Spirochaetota > Spirochaetia > Treponematales > Breznakiellaceae > JAIRKH01. The sequence goes on from JAISCD010000036.1 coordinate 3,946, forward strand.
GCCTATTAAGGCGGAAATTTTTATCTTATTCATAGGATGGTATTATATTAGAAAAAGGAATAAACGGATATTGGTAAAAAATATATATTTTCAGTATAAAATAATTAGCAAAGAGCAGTTAGCAGTTAGTAGGTAGCAAAGGGAATATGGGCGGGCGGGGTCAGAGCGCGGAGGCTAGGCGCGGTGTCAGCGGCGCAGGTGTCAGACATAGGTGTCAGACATAGGTGTCAGACACAGGTGTCAGACGTGGGTTGGGGGGTGGCGGAAGATCGCCCCTTTTAAACCCGCTGTGCGGGTGGGGGAACCGGAGACAGGGGGCGCACCACAGGGTTTACTGTGTGCCTCCCTCCGTTTAGGGAAAGATGCGCCCCCCTCCTGAAAGTGAGCAGTGAATAGTGGTTAGGGTGGCAGACAACGAGGTCGCGCAGGAGTTACGCGAGCTGGCGGAGAAATTACGCTAGGTG
>JAISCD010000039.1 GCA_031265825.1 Treponema sp.
CGCGCATTTGAACCCCTCCTCTCTGCTTTCCAAATAACCAGCGTTACTTCCGTAACGCCGCCGCCTTAACGTGCTTTTAATATATCATACCCTCCGCTTTTTGTCAACCACTTCCTACCACTTTTTTCTCCTTTTTTCCACAACCCCACAAAAATCTTGCCTACTATCAAATTTCTTTTTTAACACACTAAAGCAAATCGTTAATAAGCCGATAATAATATAGAACGACACTTTTTTGTGTTGAGATACAGGCAAGGATGCCGAGACGTTTGTCGTCAAAGGGACAATAAACGTCTTAATACCAAAGGAGTGAATTATGATAATCAATCACAACTTAAGCGCGATGTTCGCGGATAGGTCTCTCAAAGTTACGCAATCTAATCTGGATAAGAGCCTGGAAAAATTGTCAAGCGGGTTGCGTATTAACCGCGCCAGCGACGATGCTTCAGGGCTTGCCGTTTCTGAAAAACTTCGTAGTCAGATTCGAGGGCTTAACATGGCTTCTTTCAATGCTCAGAATGGTATTTCCTTCATTCAGGTGACTGAAGGATACCTTCAAGAAACTCAAGACATCCTCCAGCGTCTGCGCGAGCTTGCGGTACAGTCTTCAAACGGTATCTATACCGCCGAAGACCGCGAGCAAATTCAGGTTGAGGTTTCTTCGTTGATAGACGAAATCGACCGCATTGCTTCCCATGCCCAATTTAATGGTATGAATATGTTAACCGGGCGTTTTGCACGTGTGGGAGATGAAACCGCTACCGCAACAGCATCTATGTGGATACACATCGGCGCAAACATGGACCAGAGAGAGCAGATTTTCATCAGTAATCTATCGGCGAAGGGTCTTAACATTCGCAATGTCGGTGACGACACATTCAACGTTATGTTGGATAAACCTGATTCTGCCAATAACGCTATTGGAACATTGGATGAAGCCTTAAAAAAGGTGAGCAAACAACGTGCAGACCTTGGTGCCTATCAGAATCGTCTCGAACACGCCATCCGCGGCATTGATATTGGTGCGGAAAATCTGCAAGCCTCTGAGTCTCGCATCCGTGATACCAACATGGCTAACGAAATGGTCGGCTACACCAAGAATCAGATTCTTGTCCAGTCTGGTACTGCAATGCTGGCGCAGGCGAATCAGCGCAGTCAAACGGTTCTCTCTTTGCTTCAATAAAGCGCGAACCTTTGTTGTGGAAGCCTCCTCTCTTGAGGAGGCTTTTTTTTAATTATATTGATAATATTCATATTATTTTAGGAGGATTGTTGAAATGAACAAAGCATTTGTGGTTATAGCTTGTGCCATAACCTTCATCGTCGCTGGCTGTACGAAGAATAGCACCGACGCTATCGTTATAGGCGGCATATTTCCATTATCTGGACCGGTCGCCGTTTACGGAATGGAATGTAAAAACGGCATCGAATTGGCGGTTGAGGAAATCAACGCCGCAGGCGGTATTAATGGTACGAAACTCGTTCTTATTTCTGAAGACGACGAAGGTAATCCTGAAAAGACCGTCAATGCGTACAAGAAGCTCACTACGAGCGACAAGGTAAACATCATTATTGGAAGCCTAACGTCGGGATGTACTCAAGCAATTACATCATTGGCGCAGGCTCAAAAGGTTGTATTGGTGGCGCCGGCCGCGACTATGGGGTCAATTACGGACGCGGGCGAATTCATCTTCCGCACGTGTTATATCGACCTATTCCAAGGCACAGTCGGTGGAATCTTCGCCTCAACTATACTTGGCTCGAAAAACGCCGCGGTACTCTACGACAATGGCAATGATTACTCGGTAGGGCTTAAAGATAACTTTGTTGCGACTTTCAAACAGCACGCTGGAAATATAGCCGCCGAAGAGTCTTATATAACAGGAGACGTGGATTTCAACGCTCAGCTCACTAAGATCAAAAACGCCGCCCCTGATGTAATTTACTTGCCCGACTACTACTCAACCGTATCGCTCATTGCCAAACAGCTCCGAGCGCAGGGCATCAATGTTCCGATAGTCGGAGCGGACGGGTGGGACGGTCTCACAGAAAACGCGGGCGATGAAGTGCTTAACGGCTTCTATTCAAATCACTACGCTTCCGATTCAACAGACCCCAAAGTGATGAATTTCGTCAGCGCCTTCCAGAAGAAGTACAACTCTACGCCTGTTTCCTTTGCCGCGCTCGGCTATGATTCCCTCTATATATTGAAAGACGCCATCGTCAGGGCGGGCGACACCGACTCAACCGCAGTGCGGGACGCACTTGTCAAGACTAACGGCAGTTATGTGACAGGCAACCTTACTCTTGACAATAAGCGCAATCCGATCAAGCCCGCCATCATGGTAGAAATTGTCAAGCAAGACGGCAAACTCACTACGGTTTACAAAACAACGGTAAATCCGTGAGTTGAGAATAATGAACCATTATTCATTGACAAAGGAGGCAATTTGACAAACATCTTCTTACAACAACTGATAAACGGTGTTTCACTTGGGAGCATTTATGCGCTCATAGCGCTGGGCTATACTATGGTTTATGGTATAGTCTTGCTCATCAACTTCGCGCATGGGGATATTCTCATGGTCGGCGCCTATGCGGGCTATTTTATTCTGACGCGGTTCGGTGTGAACCAATGGACGATGATAGCGGCGTTTCTGTTTGCCATGACTGTATGCGCCGCGCTCGGCGTATTCATCGAGCGGTTTGCCTATCGTCCGCTTCGTTCCGCGCCCCGACTCAACTCGCTCATTACAGCCATAGCTGTGTCTCTCGTATTAGAGAACGGAGCGCGAGTTCTCCCATTCATCGGACCCAACCCGCGCCAATTCCCCCGCCCAGAAGTCAGCAACATCAATTTAGGCGTAGTCTCAATCTCAAACGTACAAATAATCGTCATTGTTTTATCGGCTCTGCTTATGCTTGCCCTCAACTACGTGATCAACTACACACGGCGCGGCAAGGCGATGCAGTCAGTCTCATTTGATATGCAGGCTTCTAGTCTAATGGGCGTATCGGTCAACGGTACCATATCCTTCACGTTTGCGCTAGGCTCCATACTCGCCGCGGCAGGCGGCATCCTCTATGCGTGCGCCTATCCGCAAATCTCGCCGACTATGGGCGTCATGCCGGGGCTAAAAGCATTCGTCGCCGCGGTCTTAGGCGGCATAGGCTCAATTCCGGGCGCGATGCTCGGCGGTCTCCTTCTAGGCGTATCGGAGACGCTCACCAAAGGCTTCATCTCGTCCCAATACGCGGACGCCATCTCTTTTTCTATCCTTATCATCATTCTTTTAGTAAAACCCAGGGGCATCTTGGGCAAGAAAATAGGCGTGAAAGTATAAGCACGCCGTTTCCGTCCTGTCCGCACTAAACCTGATCCTCGGAAGTCTTTAACTATGAAGTCAAATAAGCCGCAATATTAAATAAGTAGAGGAGGAGGGCGCGTCTTTCCCTAAACGGAGGATGGCACACAGTCGCCCTTGTGGTGCGCCCCCCCTGTCTTCAGCCCCACTACGTGGGTCTTCCGCCACCCCTCCATTACCAGTACAGCGGGCTTTATAGGCTGATCCACGATCCCCGCCTCGTTAAGAATCGTCTAACAGCCTTCGGGTGTTACAGATACAAGAATCGCTTTATTTTCGCGGTAGGTGTTTTCTCGAAAGGCTCGTAGCGTATTTCAATACGGTTGATACGGGAAAAAGAGGCGAGCCGCTTGTTTACCCTATTCTTCAATTCTTCAATACTATCGCTTAGGGCGGCGATGGCAGTCTGCGCCTTCTCATTCAACTGTACCATTGCTACAATCTCGCCTCGGCTACCCGAACACACAAGAGCGTCCTCTACGATGTCCGATGCGTAGAGCAGACTCTCTATCTCTTCAGGATAAATATTCTCTCCCGAAGGACCCAGAATCAGAGCCTTCAACCTACCACGAATGAAAAGATGATTCTTCCTATCCAAGAAACCCAGATCGCCTGTTTTGAACCAGCCGTCTTCGGTGAACGCCTCTTGTGTCCTTGCAGAGTCCTTATAATAACCCAGCATTACATTAGGACCCCGCACTTGGATTTCGCCAGTCGCGTCTACGCCATCAGCGCCGCCGTCCCTTGCGATACGCACCTCAATACCCTTAAGAACCGAGCCTGTAGAACGAAAGGGGAACTTATAAGGCGCGGTGCCAGACACCAGAGGCGAAGTCTCCGTAAGCCCGTAGCCGGGGGAATAAGGAAACTGCGCCTTACGAAGGAAGACTTCAGTCTCTTCCGATAAAGGAGCGCCGCCCAAGCCAAAGAAGCGCAAAGCCCCGCCGAACACGCCAAGCAGACGACGACCAGCCATTTTGGTTGCCAGCGAGCGCGTCAGAGGACATCGATAGAATAGGCTTTTTTGCAGACGAGACGCTATTTGGGAACGGTAGATTTTCTCGATAAAGAGCGGCACCGCGATCATTATGGTAGGACGAAGCGCCTGAATTGCGGGCAGTAACGCAGATGGAGACGGAGGGCGGTCAAGATAGACGATAGACGCGCCGCTCATAACCGCGGCAAGCAGACCGAGCGTACATTCATAAGTATGCGCGAGTGGTATGACCGAGATAAGCCTATCTCTTGGATACACCTTCATCAAGACGCGGGAAGCGCGCGCGGTCCATACAAGGTTCTTATGGGAAAGCATGACTGCCTTACTTGCTCCTGTAACGCCGGAGGTGTAGATGATTGAGGCGAGAGCGTTCTCGTCTACGTCTATAGAAGCGATCTCATTTCGCGGTAGCAACAGAGTCTTGATAACACCGTTCAAGGTAACGCGGATAGTCTCATCTTCTTCGCCGTCTCCGCCAGCGATGCTGTTAAGATGTATGATAGGAATGGGCGTAGTCTTATCTATCTCTTTTATAAGCGCGGATATTTTCGGGAGGAGTTTTGCGCTTACACAGATTGCGGAAACCCCTGCGTGTCTTGCTATATTTGCTATTTGTTCCTCTGAAAAATCAGTCAGTATCGGCATACTCACCGCGCCAACGCGGGCTATGCCGAAGTAAGCGATGACCCATTCAGGGCTATTTTCAGAGAGTATCATCACATTATCCTCGCGCTGGATGCCGAGTGCGGCAAGCAAGGTCGCAAACTGTCCTGATATGCGGTAAAATTCAGCGTAAGTAAACCGATTATACGTATAATCGTCCCGATACACCTCAAACGCTATTCGTTTCTTGAACTTCTTTGTGGATTTATCGCAGAGTTCAGTCAATGTGAGTTTCTCTAAATCTACTATCATATCTTTTAGACCAAGAATTAAATGAAAAGTTGCACATACCCGAAGGGTGTTTAACGACTTCATAACGGGTGTTATTAGAAAGGAGGTTCCGCTGTCCCCGTCAAGCGAGGTGTGTTTAAATATTTCCTAATGGGCGTTATTTGAAAGATAGTGTCATTATTCCTATCATAATAAGTAAGAAGTAGGAGGGGGGCGCTATTTCCAAAACGCAGGTGTTTACCGTTACCTTTGTGTCGCGCCCCCCTGTCTACAGACCCGCCCCGCACAGTGGGGTTTAATGGGCGGGTCTTCCGCCATCCCCCAACCCAGCCTAGACTAGGGTCGTATTCTAGCCTAGACTAGGGTCGTATTCTAGCCTAGATTAGGGTCGCATTCTAGCCTAGATTAGGGTCGCATTCTAGCCTAGACTAGGGTCGCATTCTAGCCTAGACTAGGGTCGCATTCTAGCCTAGACTAGGGTCGCATTCTAGCCTAGGTTACGGTCTTGATCTAGCCTAGGTTATACTTCGGGATCAACCTAGGCTATGGTCGTGGATCAACCTAGGTTATACTTCGGGATCAGCCTAAGAAGTGAGACGTACTTTCCAAATTTAACTTATGTGACTTATTTGATTTTGTGGTTAAAAAACTACGTAGGCGGAGTATGAAGTGATGATGGATTCGCCGTTATACCGTGCCTCGCCCACAGAGTCAAGCGCGGCGTAGAGCGCCTTCGCTCTTGCGTAGTCTTCAGCCGTGTCTAGCGTAACGCGGTAATGTGGACTTCTCCATTTGAGCGGAGCCAAAGGACGGTGCAGGAGGAACAGTTCTGGATGGCGGTAAAGATAAGGACAGACGTGTTCCCGCTCTTCGGGCAGGTTTGCCTCCTGTCCCGCGCGAAGTAGCGCCTCTGCGGAGACGGCTTCAACGCCCGCGCCATAAGGTAGACCCGCATAGCCTGCGTAGTCTGCGCCGAGCGCCGTTGACGCTTGCTCCAATGTCCACGCCGCGTCTATGAATACAAACGGGTTGTCTCCGGTGGCGCGTATGACTCGGTCTATGGCGAAGGTGTTGACGGCTTGACAGTAACGCGCTAATACATCATCTTTGGGTCCGCCCATGACTATAAAGCCCGATCTTTCAGCAAGCGGCGCAAAGGCGCCTAGGCAATCTTCAGGACACGCGAGTATGTGTTTATCGGCAGGCGCACGCTTGAGCGCGTCCATGACGCGGACTATGACGGGCTGACCGCCCAAGTCCAACAAAGCCTTTCGCGGGAGTCGGCTGGAATCGAGCCTCGCTTGTAAAACTATAGCGGTCATTTCCTGCCCCCTCTCCTATTACGCGCCATGCGCCGTATCGATTCTAAAAGACACACCGCGACCGCTTCTACCGCAAGTTCCTGCCCAATGTCTCCAAGTCCTTCGCTCGTCTTGCCTTTTACCATGACGGAACACGGCTCGATTCCTAGAATAGCCGCAAGCGAAGAGCGGATTCTTTCTCGGTAGGGGAGAACTTTCGGCTTCTCACATATAACGACGCAGTCAAGGTTGACGAGCCGCCAGCCCGCCCTCTTTACTTCGCCGTATGCTGTTTGCAATAGGACGCGGGAGTCAGCATCCTTGAACATCGGATCAGATGGCGGGAATAACTCGCCAATGTCGCCAATGCCAGCCGCCCCAAGTATCGCGTCAGCAATTGCATGACAGAGCACGTCTCCGTCCGAATGGGCGAGTTCTCCCTTTTCAGCGGGAATCTCTACCCCGCCAAGCAAGAAACGCCGTCCCGTAACAAGCCTATGGAGGTCTTGTCCTAAACCAACCCTAAACTCTGAAGGGCGTTGAACGCGATACGGCAAACGGGTCTCCTTGTTAAGCCTATTCTGGCAGGGTGGCGAGCATGATTGCCTTTATGGTCCACTTGCGGTTTTCTGCCTGATCCCAAGCGCGGCTTTGGCTTCCGTCAATCACGTCTACGGTAACTTCTTCGCCTTTTATCGCAGGGAGGCAGTGGAGGAATATCGTATCTTTCCTGCCCGTCTTGTCCATGAGGTCTTGGTTGACTTGGTAGGGTGAAAGTAGGGCGCGGCGCTCGGCTCGCTTCGTCTCCTCGCCCATCGAGACCCACACGTCGGTGTAAACCGCGTCCGCGCCCACGACTTCGCCCAAATCCGCGCTGACAAGGATGTCCGCGCCGCTCTTTTTGGCTATCGGGTTGGTTATGTTCAGTAGTTCCGCATCAGGCGTCAGCTCTGGCGGGCTGATTATGGTGAAATTAACGCCGAGTTTCGCGCATATAACGAGGAGGGAACGGGCTACGTTGTTGCGTCCGTCTCCCACAAACACGAGTTTCTTGCCTTGACAGTTTCCGAAACTCTCTTCCAAGGTGAAGATGTCGGCTAAGGCTTGCGTTGGGTGGAATAAGTCTGTAAGCCCGTTGTAAACCGGCACGCCTGAATAGTCCGCGAGCGTCTTGACCGTTGACTGTTTGAAGCCTCGAAACTGAATGGCGTTAAACATACGTCCTAAGACGCGGGCTGTGTCTTCTAGGGATTCTTTCGCGCCTAACTGTATGTCATCTGTGGAAAGAAATACGGGGTGTCCGCCTTCTTCGCCAAACGCAGTCTCAAACGCGCACCGTGTGCGGGTAGAACGTTTTTCAAAGAGCAATGCTAGGGTCTTGCCCTTAAATCGTTCCTTGCCCTCGTTCCTTTCCAATTTTACTTGTTTGGATAAATCCAAGAACAACCGTATTTCCTCGCTAGTGAAATCCAGCCATGTCAATAGCGACCTGCCTTCTAAGCTTTTTAGTGTATTCATAGCAGATATGATACTAGTATCCGGGGTATTAGTCAAGGATAGATGTGTCGCCCAGCCAATCTTAACGACGTAAATAGGCTGGAATGTTACGCGCCGTTCTTCCTATTTACATTATCTAAAAAATATTCTATAAAATTATTAGGGGGTATTCTGTGAAATCGAAATGCAATTTTCACCCTTTTGCGTTAAGTACTATTCTGTTTTGGTCTTCCGCCTTTGTCTTTACAAGGTTGGCATTACAGTTTTTTACGCCACTGCCGCTTGGGTTTTTAAGATATTTTATTGCCTCGCTTTCACTGGTAATTTTTACCCTGTTTGTAAAGATTAAAATACCAAACAAGAAAGATATAAAATGGTTTATTCTTGCGGGATTTTTTGGCTTTTTCTTGTATATGATAGCGTTTAATCTGGGTTCTGCCACCGTAACGGCATCAACAAGCAGTATAATAATTGCAACTACCCCAGCTATTACTACCTTATTGGCAAGAGTCTTCTATAAAGAGAAGTTAAAAATAATGCAGTATATTGCTGTAATAATAGAGTTTACCGGCGTTAGCGTCTTAACGTTAATGAATGGTATATTTTCCATAAATATTGGTTTAATATGGCTATTATTGGCAAGCGCGGCATTAAGTATTTATAACCTATTACAAAGGAAACTAACTAAAACATATTCCGCAATACAAACATCTGTTATAAGTATATGGTTTGGAACAATAATGTTAATAATCTTTTTGCCAGCTTCAGTTGCCGAGATAAAAACGGCGCCTGTAATACAGTTACTATATATAGCAATCTTAGGTATATTTCCAAGCGCGATTGCCTATGTTACCTGGGCGTATGCTTTTAGCAAAGCACAAAAGTCTTCATTCGTAACAAACTATATGTTTATAACCCCGTTGTTGACAACAATAATGGGTAGACTAATTGCTAAAGAAACACCAGATGTCCAGACAGTCATTGGTGGAATAATAATTTTACTAGGAATGTTTATTTACAACTTTTTGGATAAAATAGTCTTAATCATAATTAAAACAAGGAAGAACGTCGCCTAACAGGTCTGTTTACGCCGAGCTGTGAAAATCCTTAGTCGGCGCTATGCGTCTTTGAAGAGTGGGAGGTCGTAGCCATGCTGTACAAAGCCTTTATTCAGGGCTGGCAAAATGTCGTAAACAGGCGGAATGTTATGCGAAAAAGTTGTTGACAAAATAAAAAAATAGAGTATATTATAAGAAATCAAAGAAGGATTTTATGAAGAAAATACCTAAATTAATGAATATGGTTAATATTCAATGTAGTATAAACGTTCCATTAAAAATAAATGAAGCCTTTGAATTTTTTATAAATAACAATGTTTCCAAATATTATCCAAGTATGTCAAAAGGGCATAAATATTTTACATTACGGCAAGGGGAAAAGATGGAAATTGGATCGATAATTGATTGTGAAGAATCGGCAGGCAATCAATCAATTAAACATGAATATCATGTTTCAGAAATTATAAACAATGAAAGGATACATTATTATTCAAAACCGTCGTCAATTAAAATAAAACTCCCTTGGAAAATAATTGACAGCAAAAGCAATTCATATGTATATTATGATTTTGAAGAAGACAAAGATAAGAACACAATCATTCGTCTAACGATAGGAATACAATTTCTCAATAAAGGTGAAAAGATATTTTCAATATTGGTTAGCGGGTTAGAACCCTGGAAAAAGCATAGTGTGGAAGAATATGGAAGGATTAAAAGATATTTTGTTAAAGAATATATTGACAAAGATATAATTTACATATACCATATCACAAAGGAGATACTAATGAAAATTATAACAATTTGTAGAAGTCTAAAATTTGAACAAGATATGAGATCTTACGCAGAAAAATTGGAATTAGAGGGAAATTGTGTGTTGAGTGTAATTTATCCCACAAAAAATAAGGAAGAATATACAGAGAATGAAATAAACATTTTGGAAATAGGGCATAAAAAAAAGAATAGATATATCAGATGCAATATTTGTTGTGAACAAAAATGGTTATATTGGTGAAGCTGTAAGGAAAGGAATTGATCATGCAAAAAAACATAATAAAGAGATAATATATTTGGAAAATAATAATGAAGAAAAGGATACAAAAATATTTCAATAAATTGGTTCGAGACAAAATTATTAAAATCGGAACGTCCTCAGACACGCTCGGAACGTCTCAGATGACTCTCAGAACGTCTTCTGACACGCTCAGAACGTCTCCGAGGATGCTCAGAACGTCCTCTGACACGCTCAGAACGTCTCCGAAGGTTCTCATAACGTCCTCGGACACGCTCAGAACGTCCTCTGACATTCTCTGAACACCCTCTGACCCTCTCAGAACATCTCCGAGGGTTCTCAGAACGTCCTCTGACACGCTCTGAAGGTATTCGATACACTCTCAGAGAGTATTCGGACATGCTCTGGGCGTCCTCGGACACGCTTAGAACGTCTTCGAGGACGCTCGGAACGTCTATGGACACGTTCATAACGTCCTCTGACACGCTCGGAACGTCTCAGAGGGTTCTCATAACGTCTTCTGACACCATCGGAATGCTCTGACACTCTCCAAGAGTATTCAGACCTTCTCATAACGTCCTCTGACACGTTCATAACGTCTCCGGACACTCTCAGAACATCCTCTGACACCCTCATAACGTCTCCAGACACGCTCTGAACGTCTCCAGACACACTCATAACGTCTTCTGACACTCTCGGAACATCTCCGAGGACGCTCATAACGTCTCCAGACATGCTCGGAACGTCCTCTGACACGGTCAGAACGTCTTCGGACACGTTCTGAAGGTATTCGATACACTCTCAGAGAATATTCGGACACGCTCATAACGTCCTCTGACACGCTCAGAGTATAGGACACGCTTGGAACGTCTTAGGTTCGGCTGTGCTTCCCTCTCTACGCCATCACGTGAAAATGTTTTAAAAGATTGACACATCTTTTAGAACATGATACTATCTTCTTGTCGCTTCAAAGGGGGTATGAGTATGTTTTTTAACACTAAGAAAAGTGCCGCTAACAATCCATCGGAACCTAATCAGGGAAAAGAACGCATAAGACAAATCTCAAAAGACATAGAAACGGAAGTGCATAGTCTGTATAGTTCCGTCATGGAGCTGTCAGACGCGGTAGGGGGATCTATACAAAGTTTCGCGGGCATGGATAAGATAACCCTTTCCCTTGTATCCAAAGCGATAAACCATGTCATATCAGTGGCGGATATTATGAAGGCGACGAAGCGTATCTCTGACGTGATTAATACGCTGGACGGGCGTATGGAAAGTCAGGCGGCGGCGGTTACTGAAACGTCTGCCTCAAT
>JAISCD010000107.1 GCA_031265825.1 Treponema sp.
GATCGTTTTCGTGAAACGACGCTACATTACTGGGCGGAATTCTGGCTGGAAGATTTTGGATGGGTTCCGGTTGATACAGGTCTCGGAGCAGGCGTCGCGCCCAAGGATTTTAGCCTTCCGCAAGATGTACGGACATGGTATTTTGGCAACATTGACAGCCAACGCATCGCCTTTTCCCGCGGGCAGAATTTACTTTCGCCGATGACCCCGCACGGCAGACGAGCGATTCGTAACCCTGATTACGCCTTACAAGACTTCTGGGAAGAAGCTGTGGGTAATATACAATCCTACTCGTCTTTGTGGAGCAATATCGCCGTTACAGGCGCTTACGCCCAATGAGTGTTTCTCATTTTCAAAAGATGTAACTAGGAGATCACCGCTTCAGGATAGCTCGCCCACTCCACCGCAAGCTGACGGAGTTCTTGAGCTGAGGAACAATGAAGCTTCAACTTGATATGTTCTTTATGAGTGTCTATTGTTTTAGTAGAAAGATTAAGCTTCGCGGCGATTTCCACAGTACCGTAACCTTTACCCAAGAGAGAGAATATTTCAAACTGACGGTCAGACAATTTTCTCACAGATGCATACCATTCTTTGCTCACCTTAACATTGTCGAGAGTAGCCGCTTCGGAAATCCTCTCCACTTCAGCTTTGCTTAAATATATCTTGCCGTCCAAAACTCTCTTTATAGCTTCAAGTACCTTATTGCCAGCTTCGTCCTTCATGATGAAGCCTTTCGCTCCGAGCCGCAAGACCCGCTCCGAATAATAACGTTCATCGTGCATAGAAAGCACTAAAATGATGAGCTTCTCGTCAATCGCCATCATTGACGCAATCAGGTCAAGACCATTTTCATCGCCTAAATTGAGATCGACAATAGCAAGATTTGGCTTTTCTTCTCGCATAATCTTCAAAGCCTCCGCGGAATTCGTCGCCTCCGCGACAACCTTGTACATGGGTTTGCTCAAGATAAGAGAAGCAAGCCCCCTACTAAACAGCGGATGATCGTCTACTATCAGAATTTTAATGATATTCATAATTTATTTTCCTGAAGAAAGCCTCTAACTCCAATAAGATACTTTACCTAGATTTCACTATAGAAATCAACTTATGTGTTAGCGCGTCCTTTGTAACGATGAGCAACACTAATTCTATGGCAAAATACACAAATGCGGCTATGACAAAAGGAACTCCATAATGAATGAAACGATTACGCTCAACGAAAAGAGTAAGCAGTCTTTGGTTTAGAAGCAATACGGGAACAGAGGCTATCACCGAAAAGAGACACAACTTAACGATATGAAGGATTGTTTTCAAGGCTCCAGCCATTTTAATAAACGGATTTTTCTTTAGAAAGCAAAAGAGAAGAACCGTATTAACTGCGCTTGCCGCGGTAAGGGCGAAAGCGATACCCGCGCCGCGAAAACCTTCCACCAAGACGAATGCAAGCGCCATATTGACCACAAAAGAGACTATGCCTGCGAAGGTCGGAGACTTTGTATCACTTTGCGCGTAAAAGGCAGGCGCGAGGATACGGTTCAGGGCGATAAAAAGCAGGGCAGGCGCATGAAAAATAAACGCCGTCTTTGTCAGCGCTACTGATTCTTCGGTAAAAGAGCGTCCTTGAAACAATAAACGGATGAGTGTTTCACCTTGACATAAGGCGAAGAAAGTGATTGGCACGGTGATCAAGGCAACAATGTCGATAGCGGATTGCAATCGCACGTTGAACATATCCCAATTACCTGTTTTAGCGTGTTCCGCGAAGTCAGGCAATAGTACCGTACCAATGGAAACCACGAAAATGCCGAGTATAAGTTCCTGCAAGCGTAATGAATACTGCAAACTAGACACGACTCCTTGACCCGCATTGCCTGCCAGCGCCGTGGATACAAGGTCGTTAAGTTGATAGGCGGCCATGCCGATGATGGTTGGGGCTATGAGCTTCAGAATAGTCTGTGTGCCGGGATGTTTGACTGCCTTGCGGATGCTTTTGAAAAAGAATGTGAAGCCTTTTTTCAAGATAAAGGGTAGTTGAATCGCGGCTTCAAGAAACCCGCCGATGAGAATACCGACAGCCATGGCACGGGCGGGATTACCCATCACATCTTTTAGCGCGTAGGCGCATATTATCGTTGCGACATTGAGCAGTATAGGCGCGGCTCCAGACGGCGTGAACACGCCCACGCTATTCAAGATTCCTTGAAAAAACGCCGCGATGGATATAAACGCGAGAAACGGGAACATGATGCGAGTGAGAAGAACGGTTTCATCAAATTCCGTTAAACCGAACAGAGGCACGATGAGAGGAGAGACCAAAATCCCGACAACGACTACGGCTGTTACGAAAAAGGTAAGAAAGGTAAACACGCATGAGAGAAAGCCTTTTAATTCGTCTTCGCCGCCTTCAACGAGGCGCTTTTTAAAGGTGGGGATAAAGGCGACGGCGATAGAGCCTTCCGCGAAGAGTCTGCGGAACAGATTCGGTATCATAAAAGCGACTGAGAATGCGTCCGAGAGCGCGGTTGTGCCGAGTAGTCTAGCCTTCGTCATTTCTCGTAGGAGTCCGAGTACACGAGAAACCATGGTAAGCAGGGACAGGGTTGAGCCATGTATAAGAAGAGAGCGAATAGTTGCCATAGCGTCCATTATACTTAAAGCAATGAAGTTTTCAAGCCTAAGCAAAGGCAGGGCGACTGACACCTCGAAGGCGGCGGTTGACCACTATCAACAAGTTAAGGAGGGGGGCGCGTCTTTCCCTAAACGTGATTGGCACACAGACGCCCTTGTGGTGCGCCCCCCTGTCTACAGCCCGCCTAAAGGCGGTCTTCCGCCACCCCCCAACACGCATGGTGGGACAGCCTGTTTAACATCGCGTATTTATTTTCTGTCAAGAATAAGAATCGTCGTCATTATGGCGTACTCCTTCAACATATTCAAACCGTGACGGTGTGATAAAAAACACATCGTTTATTTTTGTGGTTTTCAAGAAGTCGGTGAACAGGCGTTCTATCTCGATATTCGTATGGGCGTAATCCTGATAACCGTTGTTTTCCATTTCCGTAACCGCGTAGTTCCTTGTAGACGGGTTGAAACCGTCAAAGCCTGCAAGTGCGACTCGTTCCACATCCACCATATTAAGGAGACGCAACAGCATGATGATCGAATTGTCTAAGTTATTCCATCCTGTTTTGACTAACCGATGGAATGATATAACAAAGTCTGTAGAGTCGCTGTCCATCACGTTTGACGTAAGGATTTTTCCTATAGCGTTAAAATTCCTATCGCGCTTCCAATAATCATAACGGTGCAAGTTATTGAAATACAGATAATCGGTCTTAGACAACGTGGGAATGAAGTTGACGGCTATAACAAGCGGACATTCCCGTTCAATGAACGCTTCTATCGCTTCTTTCTTGTCTACAACGCTCTTTCCGGGCGTAACAACCAAGACGGTTTTCCCTTGGACAATAGCTTTGAAACGTTCTATATTGTTCGTATCGTCAATGTCAGAACGCATATACTCAAGATATAATTCTTCGAGACGTCCAAAGTCATAACGCCTGCGTTCCTGTGCGTTTAATTCATTGAGGATAAAACGTAAATCAGCGAAACGCAGACTCGGTTTCTGTAACAAATAACTGACGTTATTGACGTGAGAACTATAACAGCCCGATAGAAA
The DNA here is from genome assembly GCA_031265825.1 of Treponema sp. Classification (GTDB taxonomy): domain Bacteria; phylum Spirochaetota; class Spirochaetia; order Treponematales; family Breznakiellaceae; genus JAIRKH01. Next base: position 3,683 of record JAISCD010000107.1, read on the forward strand.
CATCGGTATATCATAACCCCAGGAGCAACGCATCTTGATGCTCATCATATAGCTGTCTATCACATCTAATATAGCGTCAAGATTATACGCGCCGCCCATTTTAGCATTGACGTACTGCACGATAAGCTCAGTCGGCGTATTACCTGCGCCACGTCCCATGCCCAAACAGGTAGCGTCAACTACTACGTCGCGCTTTTGAGAAAGCGTCAAGAACTCTTGCGATAGGGCGCTGGACATTTGTAAATTGTTATGAGAATGGAAACCGATTTTAATCTCTGGATTGAGATTATGGTGGATGATGTTAAACGCGGTCCGCAAATCGTCTAAATACATCGAACCGAAAGTATCAACAATAGAGAAACATTCAGGCTCAATTTGATTAATATCGTTTATTAAGTCGAGTAGTTCTATGTGCTGGTAACCCAGAATGTCTACAGGCTGAATAAAGAGTTTATAGCCTTTTTCTATGACCACGCGGGAAAAGTCTAACACATCTTTACGCTCGTGTTTGAAGAAGCAGGCTCTAACGGCGTCAAACGATTTTCCATCGTAAATGTCTAAATTGGATACAGAGTATCGGCTATAATCGGCGAGTACGGTATAGAGTGTATTTTTCCTCTTTTGTGGAATCCATCTTCTCGCCATTTCTGAGTTCTGAAAGACGGTGGACTCTTCTTTTGAAATGTCGTCTTGCAAAAAGCCGATTTCTACAAATTCTAATCCTGCGTCCGTCAGTCCGTTGATGATGCCATACATGAAGTTATCGCTGAATTGCTTATTCACGAGGTATCCGCCATCGCGGAGAGTGCAATCAAGAATTGCTATACGTCCCATATTTTTTCCTTTCCAAGCGTGGTAATTTTTGCCCACAATACGTTAAAAGCGGTGCGCTGTTAGAAAATCGCTTTGTGTCTTCCTTCGGCGACCGCTCGCATGAGTCAATTATTATAACTGTTTTTATGGAGACCGCCTTGATATATCAAGTCCGCCAGCATAAAGTCTTCGGGATAGTCAATATCCCAACCTTCTATTTCATCAATTTCATGAATATATACTTTTTCCCCAACGCGCCTGTTATATCTCAAGAAAGTCTCTTTTGAAAAGACGTAAGCCCCGGGCGCTTCTTTATAAATCAATGGTAAGTCCTGAGTTCGAGGAAAATTTTGCGCGTCAAAATTGAGCGGTTTTCTATCTCGCCACAAAAACTCCTGACATTTTTCAGCCAAGAATGCGGAATCGTATTCACCGCTTTTTACTTTTTTGATACACGCTTCTATACTTACGCTTGTGGTAAAAGGCGCGGTTGCGTGCGATACAGCATAAATATCCGCATCAATATATTTAATAAATTCGTGGATAATATCGTTGCAGTTTGAAGTATTCTTGTCCAAGAAGTCGGGACGTTTCAGAAATTTGACGTCTCTTTCAAGGTATTCAACTACTTCCTCGTTACTGCAATATACATATACTTCGTCTATACCGTATGTATTTAAAACAGCTCTCTGCACAAGCGACATAAGCGGCGTACCGTCAAAGAATCGTTTTATGTTTTTTCCCGGAACACGCTCGTTATTCAATTTTATTGGTATCATACAAACTACTTTCACGCCGCCCTCCGTATGGAAAAGGAAGGCGAGACCAAAGAACGCTTCAGCCATTTACTGCTCCTGTATCTAATGATATGACACGGGGGGGGGGGACGACTCAATATTTCCCGCACATATTCTAAGTCTTTCGGCTCGTCAACTGATAAAGTATATGCGTCGGCTATTTTGAGTAAGCATTTCTTGCCGTGTTCTAAGAAACGATACATATCAAGTTCTTCAACGGTTTCAAGGGCGCTTCTTTTTGTATTTGCGTAAAAGTCCAGCGCGTTTTTAGAGAAAGCCGCTACGCCGATTATCTTATAATAATTAAAATCAAGCGAACCTTTAGGAAAAGGAATCGGGCTTCTGGATATCCACAACGCCTCGCCGTCTTTATTAAAGACGGCTTTTATATTTGAAGGGTCAGCGAGTTCAACAGGGTTTTTTATAGCAGTTATTACATTGGAACTAAAATACGCTAATTCATCCCCTTCTTCAGGAAGCGCTTTTTTAATAACTTCTGGTTGAATTAAAGGTTCATCGCCGTTTATACAGACGTATATATCGGCGTTGATCATTGTTGAAACTTCATGAATGCGGTCATTGGGCGTCTTATGCGAATTAGATGTCATAACATTGGGAATATTTAATTGTTCGCAAACTACACAAATACGCTGATCGTCCGTGGCGACGACTACCTCGTCAAGCTCCACAACCTTCTTCGCTTGTTGATACACCCACCAAATCATGGGCTTGCCGTGAATATCCGCAAGTGGCTTACCCGGAAATCTGCTCGACGCGTAACGCGCAGGGATTACTCCGATTATTTTTATTTTCTTCTCCATCAAATCATCTCCTTACACCCGAAAGGTGTTTAACGACTTCTCAATGGGCGTCGTTTTGTCTTGACAGCTACACCTTTATGAAATAGACTCCTTGTCTATTTGCGAGGATGAACCAGCCTCGCCCTTTGCTTTTTGCCGAAGCATGACGACACAGACGCAATACTCATACTCCGCTTCGGCGAAACTCAACATTCTTATTTCTTGTATCCCACCGCAACCATATAACAAGACGTAAGCTCTGACTCGATCTTGTCCTTGTATATCTTGTTAATCCATTCCAGCGGCTCAGGCAAATAGAATTGATGCCCTAGCAGATTCGGCGCCTTATTACGCCACCAATGAAGGGCATTTTCTATACTGTACGCTTGGTGTCCATAGACTTTCACGTCCGAAAAACCGCATCGTTCCATCACTTTAGTCAGCGTCTCTGGTGTGAAGTAATTGACATGAGCCCGCAGAAACGACCAATCATTGTATTCTTTCTGATACTCTCGATAATAGTCGTTAAGGTTTGGAATATCGATGAACAGCATCCCGCGAGGCTTTAGCAGTATTGACGCGCGCTTCAGGAAGAGCGCAGGGTCGCTTATATGTTCCAATGTTTGCATTATGCACAGCACATTGTAATAACCCGCTTTTTCCATGACTTCAGGCTCGTCTTTCAGAAAGTTCCAACCGAACAGATCAATACCGCACCGCTGTTTGCAGAGTTCGCGTTTCTCATCGTTGATCTCAACGCCGTCCATTTGGTAGCCTTTTGCCCGCATGAACTGCGGCAACCACCCGAATCCTGTGCCAATATCAATAAGTCTTATATCCGCTTTGTCAGATTTCGGCGGCAAATACTTCTCTAAGTTATCCGCCTGTTCATGGACGAACAGCTCCATTCGATACATTAACTTTTCCTCTGTTTGCAACGATTGAATATCTTTGAAGGTATTTTTCATCATGTTGTCCTTCTTATAATATTCCTCATCTTCCTCAATGGTCGGGAGCGGAGCGACCTGAACGTGTCCGCAATGGTTACAACGAGCGGCATAGCGTGTATCGTCATCACGTATTTTGTTGACGAACGCTAATCCGACTTCACCGCACAACAGACATTTGCAATCGGCAAGTGTATTGTTGTTGCTGGGGGGGGGGGGACCTCCCCTGATTATCTTAATTTCTTTCTCCATCAAAACACCTCTTTAGGGAATAAACACGTCTTCTATCTGGGAGAAGGGACCCTTCTCTCCTTTCCTATTCTGCCAAACCAAGGCGATATAGACCCGATGCCCACGCTCCGCTTCCGTGAAACTCAGCGTGTAAGGCGTCTTCGTGGCAAGCGTGGAATGAGGTAATTGGCTTGGGTCCGTGGGCGGCGCGTCTAGCACCCCATAGAAAATAACCGCGCCGTTGTACCCATACGGTCTGCCCTTGCTCGCGCTCCCCATCTCCTTGAAATACACATCCAGCGCCCGAATATCTTTCACCTTGACGAAAAACTCAGGGTAGGTCGTGGGGACAGGCACAGGCGTGCGCGTCGTGTCTCTGATAGGCAGACCGAGCTGTTCCCGTATCGGCACGGTGATAGCGTCGTTGTTGTCGATATACTTTGCGATAAACACGTTCAAGGCGCTACGCAACGCCGCCTTCGCCTCGTTCTTGGTGGTAGTGGCTGATTTACTCCGAGTATCCGGCGCTTGCGCCTTGGCGAGCGCATCCTTATATGCGTCGTAAAGCGAGCGAAGGGCGGTTACCGCGTCTTGAGGAATAGCCCAAGCGGTTTTGTTGGTGTCACACCGGGTGATAAGATTATCAGCCCAAGAGCCAACGCCATTGTCATTAGTAGGAATCATGATGATCTCCTTTTGTATATAGAAAAGATAATAATCCGTAAAGGATTACCCTTGATAAGGGGCAGGTGAGGTTGTTCCGCATGAGCCTTAATGCGGAGTAAATTAGTACTTGGATGAAGTAGATGAGTACTTATATAGAGTAAATTAGTACTCAGACGTAATAAATTAGTACTCGGACATAGTGAATTAGCACTATTACGTAGTAGATTAGTGCTTTGATGGAATAAATTAGTACTCTGACAAAGCAAATTAGTACTCTGATGGAACAGATTAGTACTCGGATGACAAGCCCAATGATACTGACGTTCAGAGCGAGAAAAGAGAAAATCCGTCCATGCCAGAGACGGAATAAGGCTTTGCGCTGGTCGATTTAACGCCGCGCGATTTCTGTTTTTGGTGTTTCTATTAT
>JAISCD010000001.1 GCA_031265825.1 Treponema sp.
TAAGCCGGCGGCGTCTAACACCACGGCGTTAAGCCGGCGGCGTCTAACACCACGGCGTTAAGCCAGCGGCGTCTAACACCACGTAGTAAGCCGGCATCTGACACCTACGCTGGAGAGACATACTCCACTACGCTGGAATGGCATGCTCCACTACGCTGGAGAGGTATACTCCACTACGCTGGAGAGACATTCTCCACTACGCTGGAAAGATACCTTCCACTATGCTGGAGAGACATGCTCCACTACGCTGGAATGGCGTGCTCCACTACGCTGGAATGGCGTGCTCCACTACGCTGGAGAGGTATACTCCACTATGCTGGAGAGGCATGATCCACTACGCTGGAGAGATGCCTTCCACTATGCTGGAGAGGCATGATCCACTACGCTGGAGTGACGCTCTCACTTATGACTGACACCGAGAAGGCGACGTTTCCAAGGTCGGGTGTCTGACACCTTTCGTGTGGGAACAGCGGCGTTTCAGACACCGCCCGTTAAGCAGATGTCTGAAACCAAAGATAGGATTTCCAAGAGTGAAGGCTGATACCAAGGAGGTGGGTTTCCAAACGCAATGTTTCCAAGGTCGGTATCTGATAGTATGGGGATGGGGGAGGGGAAAATGGGATATAAAGATGGCGGAAAAGCTTTAGACGTTGATAGCGCTTGATCCGCCGACGATTTCCGTCATTTCTTGAGTAATGACAGCTTGGCGCGTTCTATTATAGAAAACTTGCAGTTTGGCGAGCATATCCTCCGCACTTTTGGAGGACTCGTCCATTGCGGTCATACGGGCGCTTTGCTCGCTGGCATAAGCCTCCACAAGCGCTCCGTAAACAATGCCCTTGATATAAATCGGCACAAGCGCGTCAAACACTTCTTCTTCAGAAGGAATATATTCAAACCGTAAATCAACCCGTTTTTCCCCACCCGCGCGCACAATTTCCTCTTGTATCTTCTCCGCGGAAACGGGCAAAAGTTGAATAGTCTCAGGTGTAAGCTTCACCGCGCTAAACATATGAGTATATACAAGGTGAACTTCGTCAAAATACTCCCACAAGAATTGCGAGATGATATAATTTGCTATTTCTTTAGCATCGTCAAGCGAGGGAAGTTGGGACATGAATGAAAAATTCTCCAAGACGTTAAAATGACTATGGCTGAAATACCTGGACGCGGTGTTGCCAATGGTTATCAGGAGAGGGTCCCGCAATGTTTCACAGACCTTGTTCACCTGCTTGAACACGTTGGCGTTATACCCGCCGGCAAGCCCTTTGTCGCTAGAAATAACCACTACCACAGTATGTTTTACCTCTTTCCTTTCAAAGAAGGCGCTCTTAACATTGCCCGCGGACGAAATGACGTCGAACATGGATTTCTTTATCCGTGTAAAATACGGTTCCATATCCTCAAGCGTACGCCTGCCCTTCCGTAGTTTCGATGTAGAGATGAGACTCATCGCCTTTGTTACTTGTAAAGTCTGTTGGATCGCCCGTATTCGCAGGCGTACATCCCGTAAATTCGCCATTTTTCCCTTTATTCACCGTCTGTCTTGTTGACGGCTTTTCGTTTTCCCTTGAATTCCTCCACCACACTTCGCATCTTCTCTTCAATCTCAAAGGAAAGTTCTTTTTCTTTAGCAATAGTTTCAAGGATGACCAAATGGTTTATCTTGAGGTATTCGATAAAATCTTTGATAAAAGCGGCAATTTCACCCACAGGCAAATCGAGTAGGAACCCGTTTATTGCGACAAATAAGATAAGGACCTCTTCTTCAAAAGAATACGGCGCGAACTGGGGCTGTTTCAACGCCTCCATAAGGCGCACTCCCTGGGCAAGCTTATCCCGCGTAGCCTTGTCGAGGTCGCTTCCGAACTGGGCAAATGCGGCCATTTCGCGGTATTGCGCCAAGTCCAAACGAAGCCTGCCGGATATTTTACGAATAGCCTTAGTTTGCGCTGAGCCTCCCACGCGGCTAACGGAAAACCCCACGTCAACCGCGGGGCGGAAGCCTGAATTGAACAGTTCAGAATCCAAAAATATCTGCCCGTCTGTGATTGAGATAACATTTGTAGGAATGTAAGAGGAAATGTCGCCAGCTTGGGTTTCCACAATAGGAAGAGCGGTGATGGAACCGCCGCTTTTGAGCTTCGCGGCTCGTTCTAATAGCCGTGAGTGAAGGTAGAACACATCGCCGGGGAACGCTTCGCGCCCCGGAGGACGGCGCAGGAGCAGGCTTATAGCGCGGTAGGCGACCGCGTGTTTGGAAAGATCGTCGTAAACCACAAGTACGTCTTTTCCAGCGTGCATGAAATGCTCAGCCATTGAGACTGCGGCGTAAGGAGCAAGGTATTGCAGAGCCGCGGACGCAGACGCTGAAGCCAACACCACAAAGGTATACTCCATTGCCCCGAATTTCTCCAGATTTTGGATGAGCGCGGCGACAGAAGAGGATTTCTGACCGATGGCGCAGTAGACGCACAAAACGCCTTTACCTTTTTGATTGATGATAGCGTCAATCGCGAGCGCAGTCTTTCCCGTCTGCCTATCCCCGATGATAAGCTCTCGTTGCCCCCGTCCAACAGGAATCATCGCGTCTATAGAGAGACATCCTGTTTGCAGGGGCGTATTCACGGACCCGCGGTCAATGACCGGCGCGGCTGGCGACTCGACAGGCAAATACGCCTCTGCTGTAATGACGCCTTTACCGTCAATCGGTTCGCCCAGAGGATTCACTACCCTGCCCAAGAGGGATATTCCTGCGGGAACGGACAACACCTTACCGGTACCACGGACTTCCTCACCATCTTTAACGGAGTTTTCACCTGAAAGTAAAACAACGCCTACGCTGTCTTCGGTAAGATTCATCACCATGCCGGTCGCGCCCGATGCAAAGTCTACAAGTTCTCCATAGAGCGCATCGTCAAGACCATAGACCATTGCCACAGAGTCCCCAATGTTAGTAACAAAACCAATGGAACCTGAAGAGACCTTGCCTTCCCAATGCTGTATTTCTTCTTCTAATACTTTCGTTAAATCGTTCAAACTCATTTCTTCATCCTTATGTTATGGAGAATCATACCCACTTGACAGTTGTTTCTCCATGTCTCGCAAAAGTGCGGATAAGCTTGCGTCGACGACGGTATTGCCGAACACCAGACGGCAACCGCCCAATAATTCAGGACGAACCACTGATGTGAAACGCGCCGTCTTTGCGCCGGTCTTCCGCATAACTGCGGACAAGAGTTTCTTTTGCTCCGCCTCGTCAAGAGGCAAAGCCGTTTCCGCATTAACACGTATTACTCCATTCTTACGGTCGATTTCCGCCTCGATTCGCTCAACAAGAGCCGATGCGTACTTAAAAAGCCCTTTTCTCACCAGTAAAACGACGATTCTACACGCGATTTCTCCGCCTTGAATATCCGCCTTTTTCAGCGCCGCGTGGATTTTTTTCTCCACAAGAAAAGCGGCAACGGTCCCAGCCATATACCCATTCACCAATCTGACAACAGGAACTATCGTCTTAAGAACCGCGAACTCTGCGTCAACGTCTTGCGAAGACGTTATGAAAGCTGTCGCCCACCTATCTATCCGCATAATCTTCTCGTTCAGAGCCAGCAACGACGTTCCCCAGCTCTTCCATGGCGCGGTCAATGAGGCGGCGGCTGTCTTCAGCGTTCACCTCGCGTTGGAGAAGATGGCTCGAAGTCGTTATGACCAGATGGGCAAGTTCCGCTTTAAATAAAAGCGCGGCGGCTTTCTGCTCAGCTTCTATCCGTTTGCGCGCGTTGGCGATGAGAACGTCGGTTTCCCGTTTAGCTTCTTCAAGACGCACAGCGGACAATGCGTCCGCCTGCTCTCGCGCCTGCTTGATAATAGTCTCAGCCTCTTCGCGCGCGGTTTTCAACTTATCCGTATATTGTTCGAGCAGAATTTTCGCCGCGGCTCTATCTTTCTCAGCGGAGTCGATCTCGTTGCGTATCCTCGCTGTCCTGTCATTCATAAATTTAGTAACAGGCTTGAAAAGAATCGCGCGTAAGATAAAAAACAGCACCGTAAGATTGACGATAGTGATGACGAATGTAACGGTAAAATCAAGCATTTTACGCCTTCAAATAGAGCAGAATGGCGATGACCAAACCATAGATAGCAGTCGACTCCGCCAACGCCGCGCCCACGAAGAACCACGGCATCACTTTATTCGCGGATTCCGGTTGCCGCGCTATGGCTTGGATAAGCCCTGACGTGGCGATGCCGATACCAATGCCGGCTCCAAGTCCGGTAACCACTGCTATTCCCGCTCCTAGTAACGCTAAATTCATATATCCTCCTTAATTTAATAGACAGCAACTTGAAATCGCTGTTTAATTTCAAATTCAATCTTTCTCCAGAGCTTCTGAAATATAAAGAACAGACAAGAAAGTAAAAATCGCCGCCTGTATGAACCCGTCGAAAAAGTCAAAATAGAGACTGAACACCATAGGAATAATCACAGGCACCAGACTCTCGATGAGGCGCATGAGTATGAACCCACCCAACATATTGCCGAAAAGCCGCAGACTCAGCGACAGAAGCCTAACGCCGTATTCCATAATATTGAACGGCAACATAAAAGCAATAGGGTGCAGAAAGTGTTTGAGCCATCCGAGAAAACCTTTTGCTTTGATATTACAAATCAGAACCATCAGAATAGTAATAAGCGCAAGAGGACCAGCGACGTTAATATCCCGCGTAGGCGGTTTGACGACAAAAGGCGGCTTAAAGCCAAAAGCCTCTACCGGCGACAATACCCCGATGCTGTTCGCAAAAAACAAGAAAAGAAAAAGCGTTCCGACGTAGGGAGCGAAGATTCCCGCAAATTTCCCAAACTGATTTCTTGAAAAATTATAGAGAAATTCAACTGTAGTCTCTAAAATAGCCTGTGCGCCCTCAGGAATCTGCTTCAACTTCCTCGTTAAAATGAAGGCAAGCGCGATAAGTATTACCATTACAACCCAAGAGACGACCACGGTCTCGGTGATAAGCACGCCTTGAGGGAACAGTTCTTTCAAAAATGGCAAATGAACGACAAATATCGTCTTTATATCAAGAACCTCTTCCATAATAAATCCTTATACAACAGCCTACCTTCTTTTCAGATAAAAGACAAGAGGGGAAAACGTAGATTTTCCCCTTAAAGAAACTTTTTATTTACCGGGTTTTACGATATTCCGTAATCGCCGCGGTTACTGCCGCGGTAATTTCCGACGAGTCGTTCTTTCTAGTCGCCGTTTTATTTTTGGGCGGCGCCTCTTTATCGAGTCCCAGGGAATGTACCAATTTGCCGACTACGTTAATGCAGATAATCATGATCCACAAGAAAGCAAAAACGGTTCCCATACCAAGCACGGTTAAGATCGCGCTCTGCTGAAACATCTCTCCGATAGTCATGGAGTCCTCCTTGCATACGTTGCATACGTTTGGTCGAATCGGCGCAGAATATCGCTGACTTCCTGACCGCTTTGCGCGGCTGTAATTTCTGAAAACGCGCGTGAATTGCACAGACTCAAGAGTCCGCTTAAAACGCGCAAATGTCTTTCATGCTCCGCTCCGCCCATCAACATCATGAAGATGCAGTGGACGACCTGTTCGGTCTCGTAAGCTATGCCTGCGTGGGAAACGCCGATCACGCCGACGATTCCTTTGAGGTTCTCATAATAACCATGCGGCAACGCAACGTCCGGCATGACCGCGGTGTTCATCAAGTTTTCCCGCGCCGTAATGGAGTTAAGTACCGCTCTTCGGTCGAGTTCCGGATGCAGAGTGGTAATGACTTCCGTCAATTCCTCGAAAGCCTCGTCTTTTGTTTCGCTTTCAAGGTTTAATTTTATGTGTCGTGTATCGAACACATCGCTTAATAACATAATTAACCTCCGAGAAAATAATTCTTAACATGGAAGAAGGGAGGTATCAGATTCGGAGTCTCAGAGGGACCGCGTTATTGAAACGCGCAATAGGCGTTTGCGCGCCTATTGAAAAAGGGGGTTGAATGGAGGCGTTAGCCGTAGTGGACTGCGCTCCTGATGGGAAAGCGGCGCGATATGCGCCGATACGAAACGGAGAAAAGGAAACGCTGTTTATTTTAGCGACAACGGCTTCTTCTCTCGTGGAATCTTGGGTAATATAGGCTGAGGAGACGTCGAATATCGCGTCCTGCGCTGTTTTCAATTCCAAGACGACGGCGCGGAGCGGCTCGACCGCGGACAGGGAAAACATTCCCATGACCGCCGCGGCTATATATACCGCGGACGCGCGAAAGGTTCGTCTTTTTCGTGAAAACTGTATCATGGTTTATAGTTTACAGCATTTGACAATCTTTTGCAAGCACCCTTCGGGTGTTTAAATACTTCACAACGGTTGTTGTCCGAAAGGTGGTGCCGCTGTCCCCGACAGGGACGGTTACGCTTGCAAGCAAGCGTAACCTACTCGTTGTCTGACACCTTAACCTAATCACTCTACTACCTGCTAACTACTACCTATTCACTTTTAGGAGGGGGGCGCGTCTTTCCCTAAACGGAGGTAGCGTGCGCTTGCCCTTGCGGTGCGCCCCCCTGTCTCCAGTCCGCGCCCGCACAGCGGGTTTAAAGGCGCGGTCTTCCGCCACCCCCCAAACATAAGGGGCGGTGTCAGACACCGGCTTTGTAACCAATGCCTGTCGGGAGTGTCAGACACCGACTTACAAACAACGTCCGTCGGGTGTCAGACACCGACTCACAAACAACGCCTGTCGGGTGTCAGACACCGGCTCTTACAACGCCCGTCGAGGGTCAGACACCGGCTCTTACAACGCCTGTCGGGAGTGTCAGACACCGACTCGCAAATAACGCTTGTCGAGTGTCTAACACCGACTTACCTCACGATAAATTTTTCGCAAGAAAAGCGTGAATTTCAATTGACAAAGATAGAAAACGCGCTATACTAAAGACAAATATTAAGCCGTATTCGTGTATCGGGGTTTGATATTCGTGTATCGTGGTTTGGTATTTGTGTGTCGGGGTATGATAGGCATGTATCGTGGTTTGATATTCGTGTATCGTGGCGTGGTATTCGTGTATCGTGGCGTGGTATTCGTGTATCGTGGCGTGGTATTCGTGTATCGTGGCGTGGTAGGCGTGTATCGTGGCGTGGTAGGCGTGTATCGTGGCGTGGTAGGCGTGTATCGTGGCGTGGTAGGCGTGTATCGTGGCGTGGTAGGCGTGTATCGTGGGTCGGGGGGCGTGTATCGGGGTT
>JAISCD010000059.1 GCA_031265825.1 Treponema sp.
AATTGGCTCCAGACATAATTGAATTGGCTCCAGACATAATTAAATTACCTAAATACATAATTAAATTGGGTACATACACGGACTCTCCGGTATGTACCCGGTGCGCCTTAATCGGCGGGGTTGGCGGCTTTTCTGCCTCTGGTTTGAAAGCATTTCCCCAAGTCCTCGGCTACGATTTTGGCGTTAGGAACGTCCCGGCTGGCGGCTTGTTTTGCGGTGTCAGTCATACTTACTCGGCGGTGTCAGACATCGGGCGTACTCGGCGTGGTGTCAGACACCGCCCGCCTACCGCCCGCCCGCTTCGGTGGTGTCAGACACGGAGGCGCGGCGGCAGAGGCGGCGGTGTCAGACACAGGACACGGCGGCGGAAGACCGACACCGCAGGCACGGAGCGGGGGCGGCGACGCAACGGGTGGGGGGTGGCGGAGGTTTCCCGCTCTGCGGGGAACCGTAGACAGGGGGGCGCACCACAAGGGCGAGCGCACGCTACCTCCGTTTAGGGAAAGACGCGCCCCCCTCCTACTATGCTGGAAGTGATTAGTGGTTAGTGATTAGTGTCAGAGGTGTCAGACATCGCGGAGGTTCCGCTTGTTTACAAGCGTAACCGTCAAGACGGGGTCAGCGGCGCCCCCTTTCGGACAACACCCCGTGTGAAGTCGTCTAACACCCGAAGGGTGCAAGCGTAACCGTCAGGTCGGGGTCAGCGGCGCACCCTTTCAAACAATAACCATTGTGAAGTCGTTGAACACCCGAAGGGTGCGAAGGGTGATTGATTTTATGTCCTCCTTTATGGTAGATTCAACCACTATTTATGACAGTAAAAGAAATCGCCGCATTAGCAGGCGTATCTATAGGAACCGTAGATCGGGTTATTTACCACCGAGGCAGAGTAGCCGCAGAAACCAAGGCAAGAATTGAGGCGGTAATTGAGAAATACCATTTCACGCCAAACCTCATAGCCCGACGCCTCAAACGGAATCGGACTTATGCTTTCTGCGCCCTCATTCCAAGACGGGATCAGGACGCGGGTTACTGGGATCAGGCTTTGAGTGGAATAGAGAACGCCGTTGAAGAAGTCCGCCTCTTGGGAGTGAATACCGAAATAATTGAATTTGACCGCTATGACGTGAAGGCGTTTCAGTCCGCGGCAAAGAAGGCATTGGCAAAGAAACCCGACGGCATTGTGTTCGCGCCAATCATGCCAGATAAGACCTCGGCATTTATCGAGACCGTCGAGGCAAAGAGAATTCCTTATGTGTTTTTCGACGCGGATATGCCAGAGATGAATCCACTATGCGCCATCGGACAGAACCCGTTTCGAGGCGGCTATCTTGCCGGAAGACTCATGCACCTCTTTACCGGAAAGTTTGAGAAACCCGCAGTGGTACTTGACGCCCACGGAGAAGACTACCATATCGCCCGAAGACGCGACGGGTTTTTATGTTACGCGAAGGAACATCAACTGCCGGTTATCGTTCAGGAATACTCGAATTACCGAGGCGCGGAACTTTCAGAGGATGAGATACTTGAATTTCTCGGAACGCACGATGATATTTCTGGCGTATTCATAACAAACTGCCTTGCCCACCGGGTTACCAGAGCCGCAGAGAAGGCAGGACGCGCCGGAGAGTTCGTCATTATCGGGTACGACCTTATCCCCAACAACCGCCTCCTCCTGCAAAACGGCGGGATAGACGCGATCATCTCCCAGCGTCCCGAATATCAGGGTCGTCTTGCCCTGATGACCCTGTACCGCCGCCTCGTGCTTGAACAGACCATTCCCGAAAAAGTGGAAATCCCTCTGGACGTGTACCTGAAAGAGAACGTTCCCGCCGAAGGATGAATTTTTTTTGTTTTCTTTACGAATTTCACTTGACAGGCAAAAGAAGTGGGTGTAGGCTAACAAAGCGTGAACGTTCACGCAATATCTATTTCTGGAGGAATTTTATGAAAAAGATGATTTCGGTACTTGTGATCTCGGCTGTTGCGGCTTCTCTGGCTTTTGCCAACGGCGGATCCGAGGGCGCAGCACAGAGCGGCGCATCGTCAAAAGGGCTTATCGGCGTGGTCATGCCCACCCGGTCAGAGGAACGCTGGAACAAAGACGGAAACGCCGTTAGGGAAGGACTTGAAAAGCTGGGCTATACGGTGTCCTTGCAGTTCTCCGATGACGACATTCCCACCCAGCTCAACCAGATCGACAACATGATCACCAACGGCGTAAAGGCGCTGATTATCGCGTCAATCGACGGCTCCTCGCTGGGCACCCAGCTTGCGAACGCACGGGCGGCAAAGATTCCGGTCATTTCCTATGATCGCCTTCTGATGCAGTCCCCAAACGTGGACTACTATGTGTCCTTCGACAACTACAAGGTCGGTCGGCAGATGGGGCAGATTCTGGTCAATGGTCTTAACCTGAATAGCCCTGCCAAGAGACCGATCAACGTGGAACTCTTTGCCGGCTCTCCTGACGACAACAACTCCGTCGGTTTCTATCAGGGCGCCATGGACGTGCTCAAGCCTTACATGGACTCTGGGGTTTTGGCGGTTCCTTCCGGTCAGATCGAGCGTACCGTTATCGGTACCTTGCGCTGGGACGCCGCGGAAGCCCAGAAGCGTATGGAGAACCTGCTTTCTCGCTACTATTCGGGCGATGTTGTGCTTGACGGAATCCTTTCACCCTACGATCCTATCAGCCTTTCCTGTCTTGAAGCCTGCAAAGCGGTCGGTTACGGAAGCACCGCCGGCAAGCCCCTTCCCCTCGTCGGCGGACAGGACTGTATTGTCGCCTCGGTCAAATCCATCATGAGCGGCGAACAATACGCCACGGTTCTGAAGGATACCCGCTCCCTGGGCGCGGCAACGGTTGAACTGGTTGACAAGCTAATGAACGGGCAGACGCCCACCGGTCTTGACACCACAAGCTATCCTAACGGCGCCATCACCGTCCCCTCTCTGCTTCTTGATTCTGTCATTGTTACCAAGGATAATGTACAGAAAGACGTTATTAATAGTGGATACCATACCAGAGCAGAACTTGGGCTGTAAAGAATCGAAAGAATAATCACGGAGAACACGGGGGTTCGCCTCCTGTGTTCCCCGTGGTTTGTAATCAAAAGGAAACCTATGGAACAAGCAATACTGCTTGAGATGAAAAACATCACAAAAACATTCCCCGGCGTAAAGGCTCTTGACAAGGTAAACCTCAAGGTCAGGCAAAGGGAAATACACGCTCTGGTCGGCGAGAACGGCGCCGGAAAGTCAACGCTGATGAATATTCTTTCCGGCGTATATCCCTACGGTGATTACGAGGGTCAGATAGAATTTGGCGGAAAGACCTGCGCTTTTACCGACATCAAGCAGAGCGAAAAAGCCGGCATTGTTATCATTCACCAAGAACTTACTTTAAGTCCCTTTCTTTCCATTGCCGAAAATATGTTTATCGGCGATGAGCGGGCAAGGTACAATATCATAAATTGGGATAAGACGCGCGATGACGCGCTTGTATATATGCAGAAACTGGGGTTGGATGAAGATCCTAACATCCCGGTGAACAAATTCGGCGTGGGTAAACAGCAATTAGTGGAAATCGCCAAGGCTCTTGCGAAAAACGCCAAGGTGCTGATCCTTGACGAGCCAACCTCCGCGCTGAACGAAAAGGATTCCGAACATCTTTTGCAGATATTGCGGGAACTGCGGGATCAACACGACATTTCTTCGGTGATTATCTCACACAAATTGAACGAGATCGCCGCCGTTGCCGACAGCATCACGATTTTACGCGATGGCAAAACGATAGAAACCCTTGAAGTGGAACGAGACGCCGAAGGCAAGGCTTCCATAAGCGAGGATCGCATCATCAAGGGCATGGTGGGTCGTGAGATCACCGACCGTTTTCCAAAACGGAACAACGTAATCGGGGATGTTGTGTTTGAGCTTAAAAATTGGACCGTGTACAACCCCGAAGACCCGGATCGGAAGAAGCTTGACGACATTAACCTCACGGTCCGCGCCGGGGAAGTTGTGGGACTAGCGGGTCTTGTCGGCGCAGGGCGCACGGAGCTGGCAACCAGCGTTTTTGGCAAATATTACGGCATCGGCATCACCGGAAAAACGCTGGTCAACGGCAAAGAGCTGAACCTTAACTCAATCCCCAAGGCAATCGAAAACGGCATTGCCTATGTTACCGAGAACCGCAAGGAATTCGGGCTGGTGCTTATTGAAACAACCAAAGAAAACACCACGATGGCGAAGCTGAAGAAGATCGCCAAAGGTAGTGTCATCAACGAGCATGAGGAAATACTCGCCGCGGAAGCTTACCGCAAACGGCTCAACATAAAGACGCCCAGTATTCTCCAGCTTGCGGGCAACCTTTCCGGCGGCAATCAGCAGAAGGTGGTGTTGGCGAAATGGCTTTTTTCCGATCCGCGGATACTCATCCTTGACGAACCGACCCGCGGAATCGATGTGGGCGCCAAGTACGAAATATACCTGATCATCAATGAACTAGCGGCACAAGGCATGGCTTGTATTCTGATCTCAAGCGAGATGCCTGAGATTATCGGCATGAGCGACCGTATTTATGTGATGAGTGAGGGAAAGATAACGGCTGAACTTCCCGGTCGCACGGCGACGCAGGAAGAAATTATGCGGCATATACTGTCAAATTAAGGGGGAAAAATGAATACTTTGTTTGCGCTTTTAAGGAAAAATATACGTCAGTACGGCATGGTTATCGCGCTGGCGGTGGCGATGATCTTTTTCGGCTTTCTTACCGGCGGCACTTTCTTCAGACCGGTAAACCTGACAAATCTGGTGCTCCAAAACAGCTACGTTCTGATTCTTGCCGTGGGTATGTTACTGTGTACTTTGACAGGAAACGTCGATCTTTCGGTCGGTTCTGTTGTCTGTCTTGTGGGCGCGGTACTCGGCGTGGTAGTCGTGGACTTTCACATGAATCCCTACATGGCGATGTTGATAGCCCTCCTCATGGGCGCCCTTATCGGGATGTGGCAGGGCTTCTGGATCGCCTTCATGCACGTCCCTCCCTTTATCGCTACGTTGGCAGGGATGCTCATGTTCCGCGGCATCGGGCAGGTTATTTTGCAGGGTCAGACCAAGGCGCCTTTTCCTCGTGAATTCCAGATGATCGCCTCCGGTTACATTCCCGATCTCTTCGGCGGTCTTGAGATCGGCAGTGTGACGCTTCACCTCTTTTCAATCGTTATCGGTCTTGTTGTCATTGCTTTTATCATCGTAGCAGAGATTCGCGCCCGCAACAAACAGAAGAGCTACAATTTCGATGTTATCCCGGTGGGCGTCTGGATCATCAAGGTCGTGGGTATTTCCGTTGTGCTCATGGCGTTTACTGTAGTGTTCGCGCTCTACCGGGGTTTCCCGAACATTCTTGTCCTGTTGGGTATTCTTATTGTGGGCTACCAATTTATAGCTTCGCGGACCGTGCAGGGGCGGCATATTTACGCGCTCGGCGGCAATATCAAGGCCGCGAAACTTTCCGGCATCAAGACCAATCGGGTGATGTTCTGGATTTATACAAACATGGCGATTCTTGCCGCGGTAGCGGCCATTGTGTATGTCGCGCGTCTCAATGCGGCTAATCCAAAAGCCGGCCAGAACTTCGAGATGGACGCCATTGCCGCCTGTTATGTCGGCGGTTCGGCGGTTTCAGGCGGTATCGGCACGATCATCGGCGCGGTGGTGGGCGGACTTTTCATCGGCGTGCTTAACAACGGTATGTCCTTGATAGGGGTCAGCATAGATTGGCAACAGGCGATCAAGGGCTTTGTGCTTCTCGTGGCAGTAGCCTTTGACCTGTACTCTAAAATGAAAAGTTCACGCTCCTAACACCCTTCGGGTGTTTAAATACTTCACACGGGGTGTTGTACGAAAGGGGGACCCGCTGACCCCGACCTGACGGTTACGCTTGCACGCAAGCGGAACCTACGCGGTGTTCGCACCCTTCGGGTGTCAGACGACTTCACAACGGGTGTTGTACGAAAGGGTGCGCCGCTGTCCCCGACAGGACGGAACCACGCTTGTAAACAAGCGGGGTTCCTGCTCGGTGTCAGACACGCTACTCTTCAGGTGAATCAGAAATTTATCTAGTTAGATCAGAAATTTATTCACCTGAATAAAAAATTTATCTAACTAGATCAGAAATTTATCTAGCTAAATAAAGAATTTATCTAGGTGAATAAAAAATTTATCTAGTTAGATCAGAAATTTATTCAGGTGAATAAAAAATTTATCTAGCTAGATCAGAAATTTATCTAGCTAGATAAAAAGCTGATCTAGCTAGATAAAAACCTTTTTTTGTAGAAAAAGCCCGCTATTGCTTGTAATGAGTTAAATCCCATCCACTATTTGTGGGGCACGTTTAGCTTAATGTCGCGGGAAGCCAGCGGTATTTCCATCGTCGTTTTATACAGTATCAAAAAAGCACATTTTCTTGACTTTTTTTACGAATTTCGCTTGACAGACAGAAAAAACGGGTGTAGGCTAACAAAGCGTGAACGTTCACGCAAAATCTATTTCTGGAGGAATTTTATGAAAAAGATGATTTTGGTACTCTTGATCTTGTCCGCCGCGATTTCCGTGTTTGCGAACGCTCAACGGGAACAGAGTGGCGGCAGTAGCGTTATCAAGGTTGGTATCATCAACAACCCACCTTCTGAATCCGGTTATCGCACCGCGAACGACACGGATTTCAAAGCCGTCTTTACATCGGCAAACGGTTACGACCCCTCGTTCGCGTACAGCATTAACCTTGAAGACCAACTGGTGGCGTTTAATCAATTCGTTACAAACGGAGTGGATTATATTCTCCTCTCCGCCGCCGCTACCGACGGCTGGGACGATGCTCTGAGAGCCGCACAGAGAGCCGGCGTCAAAGTGTTCCTGTTTGACCGCATGATTTCCGCACCTGCCAGCCTTTATGAGTCCGCCGTGGTTTCTGATATGGCTCAAGAGGGTGTAACCGCCGTTGCATGGCTGAAGAATCAGGGACTGAGCGCATACAACGTCATCCATCTTCAGGGCGTTATGGGTTCTGACGCTCAACTTGGGCGTACCGCGGCGCTTGACGCTGAATTTAACGCGGGTACAATGAAGAAGATCATCCAGCAGACAGGTAACTGGAGCGCGGACGAAGCCAGAGCTATCGTTCAATCTGTTATCAACGCAGGCACGAGCTTCAACGTAATCTACGCCGAGAATGACGACATGGCAAAGGGCGCGGTCGCGGCTCTTGACGCGGCTGGTATCACCCACGGCGTTAAGGGAGATGTCGTTGTTATGGGCTTTGACTGTAACAAGTGGGCGCTCAGGGAACTCCTCGCGGGCAACTGGAATTATGACGGTCAGTGTAGTCCTTTCCAAGCGGCTGTTATTGACGGAATGATTAAGGGCAAAACCCCGGTTCAGAAGAAAGTCATCTCTGAGGAAAAAGGCTTTGACGCTAAGACGATCACTCAGGCTGACATTAATCAGTACGGTCTTGGTGAATAAAAAGTAGGCATCTGAAGTAGCGCGGTACGGAGTATGGGGGTTTTTCCATGCGCTCGTGCCGCGTTTTTCTAAGGAGAATAGTTAATGAAGGAAAACGAAGTATTAACTATGCGGAAAATATGCAAAGCGTTTCCGGGTGTGAATGCCTTGCAGGATGTGGACTTTACGCTTCGTAAAGGGGAAATCCACGCGCTTATGGGTGAGAATGGGGCTGGCAAGTCAACCTTGATAAAAGTTTTGACCGGCGTCTACACTAAGGACAGAGGACAGGTTTATATAGAAGGGATTGACAAGGCGATAAATATTAAATCGCCGCAAGAAGCCCAGAATTTGGGCATAAGCACGGTGTATCAGGAGATTACGCTTTGTCCTAATTTAACCGTGGCTGAAAATATGTTCATTGGGCGCGGTAAGTATAATTTCGTAAACTGGGGCAAGATGCGAAAGAAAGCTGGAGATATACTTGACAATCTCGGCATACCCGCCAAACCCACCCAACAGCTCGCAAACTGCTCGCTGGCTGTGCAACAGATGGTCGCTATCGCCCGCGCGGTTGATATGGACTGTAAGGCGCTTATATTGGATGAACCTACTTCATCGCTCGATGACCATGAAGTCGCTAAACTATTCGCCCTGATGCGTAACTTAAAAGCCCGCGGCGTCGGGATCGTCTTTGTTACGCATTTTCTTGAACAGGTATACGAGGTGTGCGACAGAATCACGGTCTTGCGTAATGGAGAGCTTGTCGGCGAATATGAAATTAAAGATTTGCCGCGTGTTGAACTCGTTTCCAAGATGATAGGTAAAGAGTTCCGCGACCTTTCGCAGATACGCCACAGGGAGACAAAGGTGGCAGATGGTTACCCCGTATATGAGGCGGAGGGACTTTCAAGCGCGGACGGGGTCAGACCATTTAACTTTCAAATCAGAAAAGGCGAGGTCAATGGGTTCACCGGACTCCTTGGTTCCGGGCGGAGCGAAAGCGTCCGCGCCGTTTTCGGAGCCGACAGGGTTACCGGAGGGCTTATGAAGATGAATGGTAAGAACGTCAGAGTATCCAAGCCGATTGAAGCAATGAGAAATGGGATTGGCTATTTGCCTGAAGATCGCAAGAACGACGGTATCATAGCCGATCTATCGGTGCGCGACAACATTATTCTAGCATTGCAGGTTATGAAAGGCTTTTTCAAGCCGTTTACAAAGGCGCAAGCCCAAGCCTTTGCCGATGAGTATATAAAAGCGCTCGCTATAAAAACAGCGTCCGCGGATACGCCGGTCAAATCTCTTTCCGGAGGCAATCAGCAAAAAGTTATACTCGCCCGCTGGCTCTTGACGCACCCCAAGTACCTTATTCTTGACGAACCCACACGCGGTATTGATATTAGCGTCAAGGTTGAAATACAAAAACTCGTGTTGCGTCTCGCGGAAGAAGGTATGAGCATAACGTTTATTTCATCCGAGACGGAAGAAATGCTTCGCACTTGTTCCCGTCTTATCATTATGAGAGACCGTCATATCGTCGGCGAGCTTTTCGGCGACGATATGACTCGGGATAACATAATGCGTACAATCGCGGGGGGCGCGGTCTGAAATGATTAACGAAAAACCTATTTTTCAAAAGCTTATAACATCAAATCTTATTATTCCATTTTTGGGTCTGTTATTGATATTCTTGTTTAACCTAGTTACAAACCCCGGATTCTTTAGAGTTACCACTACCATAAACAACGCTGGCAATACTGTTTTAGCCGGAAACTTAATAAGCATTCTCGATAACGCATCCGAGCTTGTGATCTTGGCTCTGGGTATGACGCTGGTAACAGCGGCTTCGGGTGGACAGGACATCAGTGTCGGCGCGGGTATTGCGATAGCGGGCAGTGTTATGCTCAGAGTTCTCTGCGGGAATCAGGTTGCTCCCGAATTGATGCAGTCGCCTATAATCGTCGCTTTTTTGGCGGGCTGTATAGTCGCGATGATCTTTGGCGCGTTCAACGGCGCTTTGGTTGCAGTATTTAAAATTCAACCGATGGTTGCCACGCTGATACTGTATACCGCAGGACGATACATAGCTTATTGGATTAACGGCGGTAAACTCCCTATTGTCTCAGAGCTTCGATTCAAATATTTTGGCGGTTTTATCCCCGGCGTGCCCGTTCCCACGCCTATTTTTATCGCGATAGCCTGTATGATTGTCATGGCGTTGGCGTTGAAATTCACCAATCTCGGTCTCTATACGCAGGCGGTGGGAATAAACGAAAAGTCGGCGCGCTTAAACGGTCTCAATCCTGTCTTTATCCGGTTTTTGGCGTATGTAATAATGGGGCTTTGCGTCGCTGTCGCGGCTTTCATCAAAGTCAGCAGAAACGCCACGATCAACCACACTACCATCGCGGCTGATATTGAGATGGACGCAATTTTAGCCGTAGCTATCGGTGGAAACGCGCTTGGCGGAGGTAAATTCAGCGTGGTTGGCTCGGTAATAGGTGCGTATACCATTCAAGCTTTGATGATAACGCTCTACGCGGCTGGAGTCAGCTCGGATTCGCTTAAAGCTTTTAAGGCGATAGTTATCATAGTTATTGTTGTTGTAAGCTCGCCTGTTGTTAAGAACATTTTCGGCAAAATCGGGAGCAAAAGCGCGGCGTTAAAATCCTTGTCGTCGTAAAGGAGGATAAGTAGTATGCTCAAGAAAAGAGAACCTCTTACAGACACTAACTTACTGCTTGCCGTAACTATTTGTATTTTTACCGCTATGTATATTTTTTCCATACTCGTCTTTGGCGGCGGCTTTAGAAGACCTCAGCAATTCTTAAATCTCTTTAATGAGAATGCGGCGCTTATCATTATTTCCTGCGGACTGAGCGTTGTTATGGTTGGCGGCGGCATAGATATTTCAGTAGGCGGTATAACCGCTTTGGTGAGTATGAGTTGCGTCGTCTGCATTGACGATAGGGGCTTCGGCGTTTTCGGTTCATTGCTATTGGCGCTCATTATAGGACTCGCGTTTGGCGTTGTGCAGGGTTTCTTAACCTCCTATTTGGAGATTCAGCCGTTTATTGTCACGCTTGCCGGAATGTTCTTCGCAAGAGGCGCGACAACAATGGTTGAGGTTAAACCGCGCTCTGTACAAAACGAAGCGTTTAATATGTTAAGAAAAATAGAGATTACCATTCCCGGACTTGGCTACGAAGCCAGAAATGGCAATTATATTGACGCAAAGATAGAGCTGGGCGTTGTAATCGCGCTATTGATTATAGTTGTCGTCTTTTGTATCCTTAAATGGACGAGGTTTGGACGCAATCTTTATGCCGTAGGCGGCAACGTCCAAAGCGCGTTAATGCTGGGTATAAATGTAAAACGTACAAAGTTCTGCTCTTATCTGGTTTGCGGATTGTTAGCTGGGATAGGTGGGTATGTTTATCTTATGCATACCGGCTCCGGGTCTGTTACGCAGGCCACAGGCGCGGAAATGAAAGCTATCGCGGCTTCCATTATCGGCGGAACATTGCTCACAGGTGGCGTCGGTAATATTATCGGAACTCCGTTTGGCGTGCTTGTGCAAGGAACGATTAATAACATCGTGGTCGCGTTAAGACTTGAAGGCCCGTGGTGGCAAGGCATTACCACCGGCATTATGCTGTGTTTCTTCATTGTTTTACAAAGCCTTATATTAAGAAACAGACGCCGTATTTCTCAAGGCGGCGGGAGGAAAACATGAGTACATTTCTTGATATAGGTGAATCAGAAATTTATTCAGGTGAATCAAAAGTTGATTCAGGTGAATCAGAAATTTATTCAGGTGAATCAAAAGCTGATTCAGGTGAATCAGAAATTTATTCAGGTGAATCAAAAGCTGATTCAGGTGAATCAGAAATTTATTCAGGTGAATCAAAAGCTGATTCAGGTGAATCAAAGATTTATTCAGGTGAATCAAAAGCTGATCTAGTTAGATAAAAACCTTTTTTTTGTAGAAAAAGCCCGCTATCGCTTGCGTTTGTGGGTCAGGTATAGACGCCGTATTTAGGCGGCGAAGGGGAAATATGAGTACATTTCTTGGTATAGAATTCGGATCGACCCGCATCAAAGCGGTGCTAATCGACGAAAACTTCAAACCAATCGCGTCTGGAAGCCACGATTGGGAAAATAAACTCGTTGACGGTATGTGGACCTATGATCTTGACGACGTATGGACAGGACTGCGGGATAGTTTTCACAAATTAAATGATGAAGTGAAAAGCCGCACCGGTCAGCCGCTTACACACGTTGACGCTATCGGTATTTCCGCCATGATGCATGGGTATCTTGCCTTTGACGAAGACGGCGAACTCCTCGTCCCGTTCCGCACATGGCGTAACACGACGACGGGAAAAGCCGCGGACGAGTTGACCGCGCTCTTCGGCTTCAACATCCCTCAACGCTGGAGTGTCGCACACCTTCGGCAAGCCGTCTTGAACAAGGAGCCGCACGTCAAGGACATTGCCCTTATCACCACCCTCGCGGGTTACGTCCACTGGAAACTCACCGACAGAAAAGTTCTGGGAGTCGGCGACGCTTCGGGCGTGTTCCCCATCGACAGTGCGACAAATAACTATAATACGTGCATGGTACGACAGTTTGACGAATTGATCAGCGGCGCGGACGACGGCTTGCAAATCAAATGGAAACTTGCCGACATTCTCCCTTCGGTGCTGAACGCGGGGGAAGACGCGGGCAAGCTTACCGAAGCAGGGGCGTTACTCCTCGATCCGTCGGGCTTATTGAAAGCAGGCGTTCCATTCTGCCCGCCCGAAGGCGACGCGGGCACCGGCATGGTTGCCACGAATAGCGTCGCGGCGCGGACTGGTAACGTGTCCGCAGGTACCTCAATCTTCGCCATGATCGTCTTGGAAAAGGCGCTTTCAAAGGTATATCCTGAAATTGATATGGTAACGACGCCTTCGGGGAAACCCGTAGCTATGGTTCATTGCAACAACTGCACCACAGACCTTGACGCATGGATAAAGCTCTTCGGCGAAGCGCTTGCGCTCTCCGGCGCGAAGCTTGAAAAGGCGGCGCTCTATGACGCGCTGTACTACAAAGCTCTCGAAGGCGATGCGGACTGCGGCGGTTTGGTTTCGTACAACTACTATGCCGGGGAACCCACCGTGCACATAGAGGAAGGACGACCGCTTTTCGTCCGTCTACCCGACGCTCATCTCACCCTGGCGAACTTCATCAGGAATCTGCTGTACTCGTCAATGGCGACGCTCAAGCTCGGCATGAACATTCTCACCGAAAAGGAAAAAGCGCGCGTTGACAAACTGCTGGGGCATGGCGGGCTTTTCAAAACAAAGGGCGTAGGACAGCGTTTTATGGCCGCGGCGCTCAACACGCCGGTCGCGGTGATGGAAAGCGCAGGCGAAGGCGGGGCGTGGGGCATAGCGTTACTCGCCGCATACCTCGTTTTAAAGTCGGGAGAGACTCTGGAAGCGTTCCTCGACAAGAAAGTATTTATTGGAAATGCGGGAACAAGCGTTGCGCCTGACGCGAAAGACGCCGAAGGTTTCGCGGCGTTCATCAAATGTTATGAGAAGGGACTCGCGGTGGAACGATCCGCGGTGGAAAATATCAATTAACCATATAGTATGGAGGAAAAGAGAATGACTGATCTTAAACAGTTTGAATTTTGGTTTATCGTCGGGAGCCAAGACCTTTACGGCGATGAAGTCTTGAAACAGGTCGCGGCAGACGCGAAAGTTATGGTTGAGGAACTCGGCAAAAGCCGGACTATTCCCTGCACAATCGTGATCAAGCCGGTGGCAAAGTCGCCCGCGCAGATTCGCTCGATCTTCGAGGAGGCAAACGCCGCGCGGTCCTGCGCCGGGATTATCACCTGGATGCACACATTTTCGCCCTCGAAGATGTGGATACAGGGACTCGCGATCAACCACAAGCCGCTCCTTCATCTTCATACGCAGTTCAACCGCGATATTCCCTGGGCGTCCATTGACATGGACTTTATGAATCTTAATCAGAGCGCCCACGGCGACCGCGAACACGGCTATATTCACGCGCGTATGCGGCTACCTCGCAAAATCGTCGTCGGCTATTGGGAGGATGAGACAGTGCGCCACCGCATCGCCGTGTGGATGCGAGCCGCCGCGGCCCGCGCTGACGGCATGACGTCCGTAGTCGTGCGTTTCGGCGACAATATGCGAGAAGTCGCGGTTACCGAAGGCGACAAGGTAGAGGCGCAGATTAAATTCGGCTGGCAGGTAAACGGCTGGGGAATCGGCGAACTTGCCGACCGTTTCGCCAAAGTTGACGCAAGTCGCGCCGAAGCCTTATTCGAGGAATACGAAGCGGCTTATGAACTCGCGCCCTCAACAAAAGCCGACGACCGTCCGGCTGTGCTTGAACAGGCGAAAATCGAGATCGCCCTGCTTGACATACTGTCCGCCGAAGGCGCGGGCGCGTTCACCACCACGTTTCAGGATTTGCATGGACTCCCGCAACTGCCCGGACTCGCGTGCCAGAGGCTTATGGAAAAAGGCTATGGCTTTGGCGCGGAAGGCGACTGGAAACAGTCCATGCTACTCCGCTCCGCCAAGGTGATGGCTACGGGCTTACCCGGCGGCGTTTCATTTATGGAAGATTACACCTATCATTTTGAGCCGGGAAGAAGGGTCGCTCTGGGAGCGCACATGCTCGAAGTATGCCCGACCATCGCGGACGAGAAGCCGCGTCTTGAAGTTCATCCTCTCGGCATAGGCGGCAAGGCGGCACCTGCGCGGCTGGTGTTTGACGCGGCGCCCGGACCTGCGGTTCTTGCGACGCTGATTGATTTGGGCGACCGTTTCAGGATGATCGTCAACGAGATTAAAACCGTCGAGATTGTAGACGCCATGCCGCGCCTTCCTGTGGCGCGGGCATTGTGGGACCCGTACCCGAACCTGCCCGAAGCCGCGGAAGCTTGGATACTCGCGGGCGGCACCCATCATTCGGTATACGCTTCGGCGTTGACAACGGAATACTTCCGCGACTGGGCGGAAATGTCAGGCATAGAGTTTGTGTTGATAGACCGCGACACAAAGCCGACGCGCCTCGCGGACGAACTCCGCTGGGGCGAAGCGTACTGGTCAAAAAGATAGCAGGAACGCATCATGAATCAATACAAAACCTTGCGCGAAGAAGCATACGAGGCGAATATGGAAATCCCCAAACAGCATCTGGCGATGTACACGTGGGGAAACGTTTCCGCCTTTGACGTTGAACGCGGCGTTTTTGCCATTAAACCTTCGGGCGTCAAGTACGACAAACTTACGCCCGACTCGATGGTGGTAGTTGACCTTGACGGCAAAACCGTTGACAGCCAGCTCAAGCCTTCGTCTGACACGAAGACCCACCTTGTACTCTACCGCTCATTTACCGGTATCCGCGGCGTTACCCACACCCACTCGACCTATGCGACAGCCTGGGCGCAAGCCCGCGCGTCCGTTCCCGTGTTCGGAACCACTCATGCGGACTTCGGAGACCGTCCGATTCCCTGTACGGACTACATCAGCGCCGAAGCGTTGTCCCGCGATTACGAACTTGAGACAGGGAATCTTATCGTGGAAACATTTAAAAAGGATAATCTCAACCCAAGTCAGATAAACATGGTTCTTGTCGCGGGACACGGGCCCTTTACCTGGGGCAAAGACGCGGCTGATTCCGTATACCACGCGGCTGTTTTGGAAGAAGTGTGCCGCATGGCTCTGCTCACCCTGTTCATTGATCCGCTGGCGAAGCCGCTCCCCGAGCACATTTTACGCAAACATTGGGATCGTAAACACGGCGCACGCGCGTACTATGGACAGTAAGAACCTGTTGGCTACAAGTTCAATGCAAAAAATCACGGCTGGTAAGCGGCGCACTCCTTCTCTTCATATATCAAAATATATCTTGACTTTTTTTAGATTTGTGGTATACTGAATAACAGAATAACCAAAAGGAATGTTTTAGAAAATGCGACAAACAAATCTTACATACATTAAGTATCCTCACACGTTAAATAATACAGCGCGGTGTGAGATACGTGTCGCTGATGGCCCCCCCCCCCGTATTATTTAAATATAACTCCTTATAATACATCTTTTTCTCAACTTTATACCTTCTCTATTCCTCAAAGAATAGAGTTGTTTTCTTTTCTCCGCAGGCTATCTGAAAGCGACACCGCACGTCTGTCACCGCCTTCGCCGTCTTACTCATCCGTACTAGACGGCGCGGGCGTGTCCGTATATTCCGAGACAAAGGAGGCGGCTTATGGCATAAACTTTAGGTTATGAGCGGCATAGGCTATTGGTGTCAGACATCGAAGGGCGCGGCACATAACCGTCAATCCGTTGGGTTTAGTGTACGGAACATACAGCGTATACAGAGATGCGTCCGATTTATGGACGCGAAACAATTTTGTTAATTAGGAGAATTATATGATAAAGAAAAGAATTTTTATGGTAATGACGCTCGCCTTGCTTTCCACAGTGTTTGCGGCGGGCGTGTTCGCACAGGTAACGATCAGCGGCGGTTTTGCGCTGTCGAGTACGGATTCGGTATCGGTTAGCGGAGGGAGTACACCCATTGAAGGCTCTGTCGGAATGGGCTTCAACATCTATGCAGACTACCTACTTCCCATCAGTATTCCGCTGTCTTTGGGATTTGAACTCGGCTATGACGCTTCTAAACTTGAATATGGCGGCGCATCAGCAACGCTGGGGGCAATCCCGCTCCTGATCAGAGCCGCCTATCATTTCGATCTGATGTCCAATCTTGACCTCTATCTAGTAGGCAAGATAGGCTACGCAATCGGTACTTATAGTGAAAGCGGTTTGGAGGATATAGGTGGTGTCGCCTTCGGTTTCGACGCAGGGGTTGCATATTACTTCACACCAATAGTGGGCGCTTTTCTGGAAGCCGGGTTTGACGACTACGCGATTGAAGCGAACATTGCAGGTGAGTCAAGTGCCAAAGTGAAAGCGGCGTTTTTCCGTTTCTTAACATTCGGCATTAGTACCAAATTCTAAAGTTTCCGTTCTCGCCCTGTCCTTGGGGTAATCTCCGAGGGCGGGGCGTGTGATACGGGCGCTGATTAAATGGAGGAGATTTATGATTAAGACGGTATGCCTTGTCCTATCCACCGTGTTGTTTTCGGTCGGGGTGGTGACGGGCGTGTTCGCGGATATAGAGATTATCGTCCAGCGGGCGGATAGCAAGATTAACGGAGGGTTTCGGGAGCGCATCTTTGTTGACGGTTCTCAGAAACTCACGCTGGCAAACGGCGCCTCTGGCACGATACGAGTTCCAGACGGGGATCACACGATTTACGCGGAACTTTCTACGTTAAAGACGACTCCCCTGTCGTTCAGCGCCCGCTCTGGGACCGTGAAGTTTCTGGTTACGCCTCATTCACTACAAAACTTTGTGATTGAAAGGACGGACGGCGGAGGGCAGAGCGCGCGCCCCGCGGTTACCGCACCTGATGTATCTGACGATGTTGATGACGCCATGCTTACTGATATGAGTGTTGAGGGGTCGCTACTGCGCGCGGGTAATACTATTATGGAGAAACTTGCTCCGAGGTCGCGGCTTGCCATCGTGTATGTTACGGCGCGGGACGAGGAGGTGTCCGAGTTCATCGCGGGCGAACTCGAATTTATCATGGTAAGCCGCGGGTTTATACTAATCGACCGTAGCGAGCTGGACAGGATCAGAAGAGAACAGGCGTTTCAGTCTTCTGGTGAGGTTGACGATAACCAAGCCGTTTCTATCGGAAAAATCGCGGGTGCGGATGTTATAATCACCGGCGCGGTTACAGGCACGGGCAACCTGAGAAGGTTACGCTTACGCGCGCTGAGTACGGAGACGGGGCAGGTACTGACTGTAGCATCCGAGAGGTATTGATTAGGCACACCCTTCGGGTGTTTAAATACTTCCCAACGGGCGTTGTACGAAAGGTGGTGCCGCTGTCCCCGTCCTGACGGTTACGCTTGCACCCTTCGGGTGTTTAAATACTTCATACGGGGTGTTGTCCGAAGGGGGGACCCGCTTCCACTGACCTGACGGTTACGCTTGTAAACAAGCGGAACCTACGCGGTGTCTGACCCCACCGCGCGTCTCGTCTCTGCCACCTGCTCATTACTAACTGCTACCTGCTCATTACTAACTGCTAACTAGTAGGAGGGGGCGCGTCTTTCCCTAAACGGAGGTCGGCAAACAGTCGCCCTTGTGGTGCGCCCCCCTGTCTCCGGTTCCCCCCTTCGGGGGTCTTCCGCCACCCCCCCCCCCACCCAATCCGTGTCTGACACCACCGCGCGTGTCCACCACCGCGTGTCTGACACCACCGCGTGTCTGACACCACCGCGCGTGTCTGACACCACCGCGTGTGTCTGACACCACCGCGCGCGTCTGACACCACCGCGCGTGTCTGACACCACCGCGCGTGTCTACGAAACCTCCGTAGCCGCGTACGAAACCTCCGTAGCCGTGTACGAAACCTCCGTAGCCGCGTACGAAACCTCCGTAGCCGCGTACGAAACTTCCGTAGCCATCTACGAAACTTCCGTAGCCATCTACGAAATCTCCGTAGCCGTGTACGAAACCTCCGTAGCCATCTACGAAACATCCGTAGGCGCATACGGAAATCTCGTAGCCATCTACGAAACATCCGTAGGCGCATACGAAACCTCCGTAGCCGTGTACGAAAAACTTACACATTGCTATTGAATAGTCTAAATAATAATCAGAGTCGTATCAAGCGTTTGTTTCTAAACTTGCCCCACTAACGGCGGATCGTCGTCTGACACCACATCTACTAAACGAGTGAGCCTGTGTAGCTGATGGTATAAATTCCCAAATACCCACTCCGCGACTCGTTCCACAGCCCCCGCATCTTCGATAAAGTGCCGTCTTTGCCCGGCTTTATCGAGAGATGAATATGATTTTCTATAATACAGAAGTCCCACAAGTAGAAATGGAATTTCAGTTTTGCCTTTCGGACGAGAAAGAGGAAGAGCTTCTTGAATCGTGGTTCAAGAAGACTCATATCGTCATGGTCAATTTTCGACGTAACATGATTGAACACTTTGGTGTCTGGCGGCTTCGGGTGTCAGACACCAATTTTCTATTCTTCTCCGCCCTCTCCCTTGAAGAAGTAGATCACCGTAGGCGAAGAGTCTCGGTAGGCAACGGTAACTTCATCTATGTTAGAGGCGGGGGCGTATTCTATACGGAGACCTTGGCTTTCCAGCTTATAGAGGAAGTCCACAGGATTTCCCGCGCCGTTGAACAAAAGGGAAAAAGCGCCGTCATATTGGTTTTGCAGGGAATCGGATAGGAAAAGCCGCATCGCCACCCTGCCCGTTCCCGCGACCGAAGGCGGGATGATAGCGGGCGTAAGCATATCAAAGCCAGTCCACGCGAAGGAACCGTTTGGATTAAAGCTCAAGGTTCCGTAATTCGTACTGTTAAAAATAGGACCGTTATCATAGATTCTGCGAAAAAGACTTGAACGCCTCGCGTTTTCTTTCAAGATAATGTCGTCTACATCAGAGGCGAGATTCACGAAAAGCCATGTCCTGAGAGCGCTGCCTTGTTCAGAATACTGCACCGCGAGCGCGGTGGGGCGCAGTTCCATCTGGAGATTCGCTCCTTCAAAGAGCCATGTACGAGAGCCTACCTTCTTGATTCCCGTGTACTTGAAAGTATTGTCTATGACGACGTTGTTTTCTATGTCCTTGAGAAACACGCGGGCTGTACCAGAATCCTCCCCCGGATAGAAACCCCATTGTTGAGACAGCATATCTATGTCTATTTTCTCGGAATCGATCATTTGTTTGTAGGATTCCGGGTACCATTTCTTTGAAAGGATCATCTCCATATCCACATCCTCCTCTTTCTCCTCGTCAATTTTAGCGATTTCCATGAACCCGCCCGCGTAGTCAAAAAGCCTGAGGCGATAAGAGAAGCAATAGCCAGAGTCGCCGCTTTCCGTAAGCACTTGGTACCAATCGCCGGGGAGAGGATCGCCCGTGCCGCTTATGGCAGGCGTTCCCTCAACCTTCCGCATAATCTTGACGACTTCGCCTTTCCTGAGACGGTAGACTCTGCGGGCGTTATTGTCCGCGTCATCCCGTATGGGAAGCCCGTCTTGTAAGATTTCCGCGTAAGCCACCGCGAAAGGAGTAAACTCTTCCGCCCGTTTCTCCGCCGCTTTCTTTGAATTGAATAGTTCCAAACGGACAAAGGGTATCTCGAATTTATCAACCGCGCCCTGGTTTTCCATATATTCTTTGGGAATATCGGCTATCCAGACTTTGTTGATGTTGGATTTAACAAAAACAGACAGAACGGTTCCCGCGGGGATCGACGGGTCTTCGTTTGACCACAGCAATACGCCCCAGCCTAGACGCTTCGTACACGACGCGCATAGCACTACCACTAAAATAAGAGAGAGTTTGAAGAAAAAACGCATAGAAAACCAGCATAGCAAAAATACGCCGAAAAGACAAGTTCAAAACAACGCATTGACTTATTTATAATAACCATATAATATATATTTATGGTATATGAAAATGATTATTCGAGAAAGCCGGGCTTATTAAATAAAGCAGAAAACATCCTGCGTCGTTCTTCTGTTTCTCGATTCAAAGATTTACTTGGATTTATCATTGATTCCGCAAATATAGCTTTTTGGGATATGGATCTTAGGAATGGAAACCTCATTTATAGTCCGCTGTATGAGCGGATACTCGGTTATGAAGAAGGAGAATTGGAAAGAACATTCGCGGCGTGGCGAAATATTGTAGACCCTGACGATTTTGAGAGAGTTCAGCAAGCATTGGACGACTGTATCGCCGGCAGATCATATCCTTGCGAGGTGCAGTTTCGCATCCTTCGTAAGGACGGCAGTCTTATCTGGGGGCAGTGCAGAGTCGCCATCATAGAGCGAGACGCTCATGGAACGCCTTATCGTATTCTCGGTATATTCCAAGATATAAGCGACATCAAACGCAAGGAAGAAGAACAGATTGAGACAAACCGCCAACTTGATTTTGTGGCGCGTCTCGCGGGACTCGTTTCATGGGAATACGACATCAGTACGGATTCCATCACCTATGGCGAAGGAATCCTGAATATACTGAACTACAGCGCGGGTGAAATGCCTCGTACCTTCATGGCTTTGCTCAGGCGTCTCCACCCGGATGATCGCTCTGGGGTTAATAGCCTTGTGCGCCTCCTCAAAAAAGGCGAAATAGACACGTTTACTAAAGAAACGCGGATGATCACGAAAGAAGGCGTCTACTTATGGCTCGCGGTCAGCGGACAAATAGTCGAATGGGGCGTTGGTGGAAAGGCGACTAGGGCGCGAGGAAGCATCCTCAACATTGACCGCCGTAAGAAGACAGAAGAGCAACTCCAGATAGCGCTCGCCAAGAACGAATCGTACAATGAGCGTCTCAAAGCCGAGGTGCAGTCAGCGGTCAAAGACTTAAAACAAACGCAAGAATTTAGCAAAATCATGTTGGAGTCAAACCCGCATATAACCTTCATGTTCGACGATAAATTCCAGCTTGTGGACGGTAATCTGGCGGCGGTTCAATACTTCGGCTTTTCTTCAAAAGAAGATATGCTAAAGAATCTGATTTCCAAAGTCAACGCATGGATACCGGAGCGTCAACCGGACGGGCGCGTCTCCGTAACGCTTGCGGACAGACTCATCTACACGGCGTATCACGGTTCCATAGATTTTGAGACCGAGCTGGTAGTAGACGGCAGGTCCATGGTCCTGCGCCTTCTTTTCAAAAAGATAAATTTCAAAAACTCGTGGGCTATAGTCGTTTACGGCATTGACCTCAAAGCTATCAAAGAGGCGAAGAACGAGCTGGTTTATCAAGATCGGATACTGATGGCCGCCAATAAGAGCGCCTTGCACCTCCAACTAGCGGACACGAGCGACTACGATCAGGCGGTGTGGGAATTCCTCCGCGAAATAGGCGAGAGCATCAACGTCAGCCGCGTCGGTGTCTGGCGGAACTACGAATCTGAGGGGAAGCTATTCAGTAATCTGATATACGAGTGGTTTGAAGAAAGAGCGCTTCTGTCGCCGCTGGAAAAACGGACTCTGGACTACGCGGCTGAGGCGTCGCAATGGTTTGAACTAGCGAAGAAAAACAAAAACCTTAATACGCTTGTCAAAGACCTCTACGGCATAGAAGCAGACCGCCTCAAAAAACGCGGCGTTACCTCCTTGTTGAGGATACCGCTCTATTTCAAAGGCGAATTCTGGGGCTTCATCATATTCGAGAACTATAAAGAAGCGAGAGTTTTTACTCATCAGGAAGAAACCATCCTTCATTCCGCGTCTATCATACTTGTTTCCGCCATTATGAGAAACGAAATTACCATCAACCTCATCAAGAGCCGAGAAGAAGCCTTAGCAGTCGGCAAGGCGAAAAGCGACTTCCTCTCCCGCATGAGCCACGAAATCCGTACGCCCATGAATGCCATCATCGGTATGACGACCATCGCCCAGAAGTCAGGTGAAACCGACCGTATACACTACTGTCTCAACCGCATCGACAGCGCCTCAAAACAGCTTCTGGGGCTTATAAACGACATCCTCGATATGTCCAAGATAGAAGCAAACAAGCTCGAAATTATAAACAAGCCTTTTGACTTTGAAAAGATGGTGCAGGATACGCTGAATGTTATCCAAATCAAGGCGGAAGAGAAAAAACAACAGGTTATCGTGGATTTTAATAAACGTCTCGAGCACATGGTTATAGGCGACACGCTTCGTTTTTCCCAAGTTCTCCTCAATCTCCTATCAAACGCCGTAAAATTCACTCCTGAGAATGGAAACATTACCGTGAGAGTTAAATGGGAACGTGTGCAAGACTCCGCGGACGATAGCCGTGTGAATCTCCGTGTGGAGGTCATCGACACCGGTATAGGAATCTCACCTGACCAGCAATCGCGGCTCTTCAATGCCTTTGAGCAGGCTGACGGTTCCATCACGCGGCGTTTTGGCGGTACGGGGCTGGGACTCGCCCTGTGCAAGCGCATCCTCAAGCTCATGGGCGGCGATATATGGATAGAGAGCGAAATCGGCAAAGGGGCAAGCTTCATATTTGAAGCCCACGTTGCTTTTGGGAACGAGCTTGAACAGGAAATCATCGAATATACCGACGCAAACGAAAGGATTTTGGTCATTGACGACAGCAAGGATGTGCTTGAATACTTCACTCACATACTCGCTAGTTTTTCGATGAATTGCGAAGCCGTGTCTTCAGGGCGGGACGGGCTTGTGCTCCTTGAAGCCGGCGTAAAGAGCAACAACCCATTTAGCATAGTTCTGATTGATTGGAAACTGCCCGGAGAGGACTGCGCCTCCATCATAGGAAAGATAAGGGAAATTTCCGGCGGTATCTCCATTGTGATCATGTCGGTCGCGGATTGGACGGACATTGAGCCGTCCGTTAAATCCCTCAATATAAAACGCTTCCTGCCCAAACCGGTCATGCCGTCCACTCTTTACAACACTATCGTCAATCTGAACGACAAGAAGCATCTTAAAAACATCGTGGAACGGAAGAGCGAAGAAACCGAAAATATCAATTTGGACGGCGCTCTCGAAGGGAAACGCCTGCTTGTCGCGGAAGACATTGAAATCAATCAGGAAATCTTGGCGGCGCTTCTTGAAGACACCAAAGTTGCTATTGATTTTGCCATAAACGGCGCTGTGGCTGTTGATATGTTTAAGAAACGAAAGTACGATCTGATCCTCATGGACATTCAGATGCCCGACCTTGACGGGTTTGACGCGACTCGGCAGATACGGGCTTTAGGCACGGACGCGGCTGTTTCCATCCCCATCGTCGCTATGACCGCCAACGCATTCAACGAAGACGTGAAGGCATGCATAGACGCGGGTATGAACGGGCATCTCGCCAAGCCTATCGAGGTGAACGAGGTGATGAAAACTCTGGTCAAATACTTGACGTAAAATAGGTTACAGCTCTCCTGTCAGGTTTTAAATTCACAGAGTCAGACTTTAAATTCATAGAGTCAAGTTTTGAATTCATAGAGTCAAGTTTTAAATTCATAGAGTCAAGTTTTAAATTCATAGAGTCAGACTTTAAATTCATAGAGTCAAGTTTTAAATTCATAGAGTCAAGTTTTAAATTCATAGAGTCAGACTTTGAATTCATAGAGTCAGGTTTTAAATTCATAGAGTCAAGTTTTGACTCTACTGAATATTTTCTGTTTCCTGCTTAAATTTACTATAAAATCTACACAAATCATATAGACGAAAGGCGGTGAACTTCGTATAATGAAAAAATTATGATATTTCCATTAGAAGAACTTATTGAATATAAAGCCAATATGTATGACATTACCGTTGCGGCATCGCGGCGCTCGTTTCAACTCTCCATGCTGAAGGACGAAGCCATTGAGCAACATGATGGCAAGGTCATTTCCCTCGCCGCGAAACAGCTTTTCACGTCTCAAATCAAATTTCGGTTAGATGTCTCTGCCGATTCCACAAATTAAGTCCCTCCCTGTTTTGGTCCTCTTTGGACCCACCGCGTCCGGCAAAACCGATGTAATCAGACAAGTCTTTACATCATCTCAAGCCGAAGTGGTGTCTGCGGATTCTATGCAGGTCTACAGAGGCATGGACATAGGCACTGCAAAACCATCCCCGCGATTACAGGCGTTGATTCCCCATCATCTCATTGATATTCTGGAGCCTGATCAGGAGTTCAATGTGGGCGATTTTGTCCGTCTCGCTGACGCGGCGGTGAAAGATATTTGGTCTCGTGGGAAATTGCCGGTGGTCTCAGGCGGAACCGGGTTTTACCTAAAGAATTTCATACAAGGCTTGCCCCTGACTCCGCCTTCAGACGCGGACATCCGCGCACAGTTAAAGGCGGAGCTTCGAGCGAGCGGCATCGAGCCGCTTATCCGCGAACTAAGGGCCCGTGATGCGGTAAGCGCGGAACGCATCCATCCCAATGACTCCTACCGACTTCTCCGCGCCTTGGAGGTCTTGCGGTTGACCAATAAGCCTTTGAGTTCATTTTCAACGCCGAAAAAAATCCGCGATGATTTTGACTTTCTGCTCATTGACTTGGAGCGTCCGCGCGATGAACTCTACGCTCGCATTGACGCGCGGTGCGCCCAGATGTTTAAAGACGGGCTTGCCGAAGAGGTTCGCGGTTTGTTTGGGAAATATGGGGCGGATGTACCCGGCATGAGAGCTATCGGATACCGAGAGTTCTTCCAAAACGGTCAATTCCGCTCTGACTTTGGAGAAGTTGAGGCGCTTATCGCTCGAAACAGCCGCCGTTACGCCAAACGACAGATAACCTTTTTCGCGTCCATTCCGGGCGTAACGCGGCTCAACGCTGACGACACTCTTCGGGTGTTAGACGACTTCATACGGGGTGTTGCACCCTTCGGGTGTTTAAATACTTCACAATGGGTGTCGTTAGAAAGGTGGACCCGCTGACTCCGTCTTGACGGTTACGCTTGCTTCGCAAGCGGAACCTTCGCGTTGTCTGACACCTCTGACACCCCGTGCAAGTAGCGCCTTCTTGTTGTTGGGGGGGGGGGCGGAAGACCGCGCCTGCGGGGAACCGGAGATAGGGCGGTTCCAGCCCCGGAGCTGGAATCACCCGCTATACGATCACTCGGTATAGATCGCTTTTATCCTGTTTAATTCAGTCTGGGTAAACCCCAATTCAACAATAAGATAATTGTCAACCGTACCGTAAATGGACTGTAGTTCGCTTAAAAAGACATCCACATTTTCACGCCGCGCCTGTTGTACCGCCAGGAAACCCGCCGTCATTTGCCGGTCTCCGTGAAAATATTGCCGATCCATGGCGATGCGTTCCTGATCGTCAAATTCTTTCCGGTCTTCGTTGGTCAAAAGATATTCCCTGATAATTGTCTCATTATCAACCCCCATGAGGGATAAAAATATCGCCGATATATAACCTGTCCGATCCTTGCCGCCACTGCAATGCCATATCATAGCCTTTCTGCCGTTGTTCCGCAGAGCGGTGTTCAGAATTGACTTCAGGGATTCCCTTCCCAGCCTTGAATTCATCATATATCGGGAACCGCTAACATAATAATTAAGGGTCGCCGGATCTTTGAAAAAGGCTATAGTCTCCTCGTCTGTAGCGGGCCACCCGGCGGTGGGCGCGTTGGAAGGAATTTCAGTATGAAAATACTCCGCTCCTCTTATCTGCGGATCCGGCTTTCTTG
>JAISCD010000080.1 GCA_031265825.1 Treponema sp.
CGTTCCGCCTCGTCCATCGTCTTTTGCAAGAGCGCCTCCGCGGTCTCAAAGAGCGCTTTCAGCGCCGCAAACTGTTCCGCGGGTATGCCCCAAGCCGTTCTCAGGACTTCAGTAAGGTAGGCTATCCACTTGCGGCACATCGCTATGATCGATATGCGCCCAGCGGGTAGCCAATCGTTTCTTATCGCCATTTTGTCTCCTTTTTTCCTTGCGAGACGTGAATCGTCCGCAGGATATTTTTTTCCTTGCGCGGCGCAAAACGCCCGCAAGGTATAATCGTACCGTTTATTTTGAAAATAAACGGCTTGGATTTCATGTCAAAGTCCACGGACTCCGAGTCAAAGTCTACGGACTCCGAGTCAAAGTCCACGGACTGCGAGTCAAAGTCCATGGACTCCGAGTCAAAGTCCATGGACTGCGAGTCAAAGTCCATGGACTCCGAGTCAAAATCCATGGACTCCGAGTCAAAGTCCACGGACTCCGAGTCAAAATCCACGGACTGCGAGTCAAAGTCCACGGACTCCGAGTCAAAGTCCATGGACTCTGAGTCAAACAGGATGGACTTTGACTCAAACGGGACGGACTGCGAGTCAAACAGGACGGACTCCGACTCAAACAGGACGGACTGCGAGTTAAACAGAACGGACTTTGACTCAAACTGGACGGACTCCGAGTTAAACAGAACGGACTTTGACTCAAACGGGACGGACTGCGAGTTAAACAGAACGGACTGCGAGTCAGAAGGAACGGCTTTTAAGTCAAAGCCAACTTTGTTATGAGGCAGAAGGAATCCCCGCGGAGCAATATACTTTGCCGCGGATGCGGCTGAATATGGCGGTGAGTCCGGGGTTAAATTGTCTTTAAGAAAATTAAATGCGCTTGGTATTAAGTATATATAAGTCGGGGGGGAGGGGATAATTGCAGGCAATACTGCCGTTACGGTTCGCCGACTGCGGCGCGTCTTGCGTTACGTAATATGCTTTGTCCATGCTTTATTTATACTCCTTTTTTTATACATCATTTGAAAAAAGCATATATCAAAGGAGGTGTTATGTCAATACATTTCGCACGAATTCTGGATGTCTGACACCGAAGAATAAAGAGCAGGTAGTAATGAGCAGTTAGTAGTTAGCAGAGAGCAGTTAGTAGTTAGCAGGTAGTAGGTAGCAGTTAGCAAAGACGGGCGAGGATTGGGTTGGGCGGGCGGTGTCAGACACGCGGCGGTGTCGGGGCGTGGGTGTCAGAGGCGCGTTGTTATTTGGGCGGACGGTGTCAGACACGCGGCGGTGTCGGGGCGTGGGTGTCAGAGGCGCGTTGTTATTGTGGCGGGCGGGGTCCGAGGCGCGGGCGTCAGTACCCTGGGGGGGCGGGCGGCGGAAGACTGCCGACGGCGGTCTGGAGACAGGGGGGCGCGCCACAAGGGCGACTATGTGCCAATCACGTTTAGGGAAAGACGCGCCCCCCTCCTACTTATGATGCCTGCCTTGCGGTGGCGCGCCCTCTTCTCGAACAACGAATAGGTTCCGCTTGCAAGGCACGCGCACCCTTCGGGTGTTTTAAAGCATCTTACGCTGTCGCCTGTCGGGGTCAGCGGGTCCTCCTTCCAGACAACGCAGAGACTCCGCTTGTTTACAAGCGTGGTTCCGTCAGGTCGGGGTCAACAGGTCCCCCTTTCTTATAACGCCCCATGTGAAGTATTTAAACAGGCGTGCCTGTCGGGTGAAAGAAGGTGCACCAAACTTGCTTCTTCGCCTTCAGAGAGTTCTGACGGCAGGATTGCGGGTGAGCGCGGAGCAGGGGGCAGGAGGAAACCCGCGTCCAAGAATAGATGAAAGAGGCGCTCGTAAGCCGTGTCGTCCACGTCCGTCCGCAAATAAACGCCGTTTTGCTTCCATAAACACCCCTTCATTGCCAATGTTTTCGTTATTTTGGGGAAACTTCTTTTCCTATCAGCGGCGTTTATCTCCGCGATAAGGTCATAGATGGCGCGGGTCGCGGCGGCGAGTATGACTGACGCGATTGTATCGGAAAAGAGCGGGTTCTTCACCATAGTTCGTCCAGATTCCTTTACGACTAAGACCGCCGGGGCAAGAGACCACGGCAAAACAGGCACAAGTAAGGGAGACGGCGGGCAGACGCAGAAGGGACGCCACAGGGTGATAGAGGCGGCGGTTGTTTCAGGCGGCGAAAGAAACGCCGAATCAGGGATGGGATCGTTCTTTTTGAGAATACCCGCGTCTTCTAGCGCGGCGTGGAGCCGCGAGCGGTCGGAAAAGACGTAGAAGCCTTCGCCGTCCCGAAACAAGGCGGAGAGAGCTTTGACGAACCGTCTTTCCGCAGACGCAGGATAGGGGGCGAAAAGCCCACGTTCAGCGGTGTTTTTTAACTCGCGGACTAAGTTGTGCGGCGTATGCCCCAATACCGCGCCCCCGCCCGCTTGCCATAAGTCCACGAGCCGCTCCCCATTCTCCGTGTAGAGCCTGTATCCACGCGCCCGCCTTATGTTCGGTATATCCTGTTCCGCCACTTCGCGCCCCGCTGTTACCTGTTTACCGTCTTCCAATCGTTGAGAAGCCGCGTGTCGTTTGGCAGTTCTTGCAAGCCTTCTTCTAGTAATTCACGAGCTTCATCGCGCAACCCTTTGTTCCAAAAGACGGCAAATTGGTTGTGCAGTTCCACGCCGCGGTTGTTCCTGAACGTCTGAAGGTTCTGCTCCAAAACCCTGTTCCTGCCATAGACCGCAATTGCCTCTTCTGAAAACCTGATCGCCGCAAGCCAGCCCTGCTCTTTGGAAATGAAGTTCGCCTCATTGACCAAGATTACATTGCGCATTTGAGTAATCCGCTCTCCGCCTAGGACCGCGACGGTCTCGCTGTCGTTGAGAAGAGCCAGAGCCGCTTCCGCTTCGGCAATCGTTTTCAATCCATTGACAATTTGGGAGAGTTCATGATTAAGAATCATCTCCTTTATCACCCGGTAATTTTTCGCGGGCAAGAAAGGAGCGCCTCTTTCAAGGACAGTCTTCGCGTCTGACACCCGTTGTTTGGAAAGGAAGTTTACCACCAAGTTGTGTATGCTCGCCGCAAGGTCTTCTCTGGAATCGACAAAGAAAGGCGACTCAGTCCTTTCAGTACGTTCCGAGAGTAACGCAACACGGTTTGTGATGAGGGGCAGGGCGTCGCCGGAACGGTTCTGTTTCTCAAGGAAAGAAATGCGATTCATAAGAATAAGGGAAATGAGTTCCAACTGGCTCACAGGCGACCGATCCGCGTAGTTCTTGGGGTCAACATAGGCAAAGCCGGTAACTTGCCCGAATCTATTGCTGAATTCCTTCTGAGTGCCGGGGTCAAAGCCGTATTCATTGGTTGTTTCT
The DNA here is from genome assembly GCA_031265825.1 of Treponema sp. Classification (GTDB taxonomy): domain Bacteria; phylum Spirochaetota; class Spirochaetia; order Treponematales; family Breznakiellaceae; genus JAIRKH01. Next base: position 3,374 of record JAISCD010000080.1, read on the forward strand.
ACGTCTATCTCCTGTGTATCGGCTTTATCGCGGATATTCACCGTTACAAAAGCATGGTCATGGGTCATAACGCCTTGGACGTCCAAGTTCACGGAAACGCCTAGTATCAGGTAAAACACGGCGGAGGAGACGCAGTTGAACGTGCCTCGGTCAAGAAGGGTATCAAGCCGCGTCTGATTCGTGCTGTACTGGCGTAGGTAATTCCTGTGCATAAAGCGCAGAACATATTCCCCGCGTTCTCTTGCGTCCGTAGGTAAGTCCGCGGCCGTCTGCAATGCCACAACAGCATCGGCTATTTGCTCGTATACCGCGACGTCCGCGCTGGACGCCCACAACGCCATAGCGCCCAGGGTTTGCCATGTGTAAGGCGACCGCTCTCGCGCGTATTGCAGGGCGAGTCTGTCCGGCTCAAGATTGGGAATCTGCGCGTCCAATCGGATACACAAAACCGTTAGTAGAAAGAAAAACTTTTTTTTCATCGCTATCAATACTCCTTTTCAGGCGGCTAGACTTGCCGCCCATAAAATAGGCCCCCTTGTCCCGCAGAATCAAGCGGACGAGGTCGGGGCGTTCTTTCTCGCAACAGAGGCAAGAAGACAACTCGTTTCTCTGTAAAAGAACGCTCTCAATAAATGACTATAGCGTATTTTTTTAATATTTGCAATAATTTTTGTGTCTCTCTTGTAAGAAAATTAGAAATAAGGTATCATTAAGGAAATTATAGACAAGGAGGAAACTATGGCTGTTTTAATCAACCAAGAAGAAGGCTTGAAACGTCTGATGAATAACCAGAGATTGTACACAAAGCTTTTGAATAAATTCAAAGCGGAGATGAATCTTGATGAATTTAAGCGTTTCATAGCCGCGCAAGATTACGAAAACGCGCAGATTTCGGCGCATACACTCAAAGGCGTAAGCGGAAACTTATCGCTTACAGCTCTTTATGAGCAAGCAACGGCTATCGAAAGTCAAATCAAAGATCGAAGCCTTGACGAAAGCGCTGTTACCGCTCTTACCGATTGCTTCAATAACACAATGAGAGCGATTGACGAGGTAATTGCAGTCAATGGGTAACAAAAACATACCGACCGTTCTTGTCGTCGATGACGTTGACATTAATGTGATGATACTCGAAGAGATTCTTCAAGCCGACTATAACATTATCAGCGCGAGTAACGGAAAGGAAGCTCTTGAATTACTATGGGGAGGAGAAACTCTCCCAAAGATTGTCCTACTTGACGTTAATATGCCTAAAATGAATGGGTTTGAGGCTATCGAGAAGATGAAGGAAGACCCGAAACTTCGGCGTATTCCCGTCATCTTCATTACCACATTGGACGAGGAAAGCAAGGCTCTCGCGGCAGGCGCCGTTGATTTCATATCAAAGCCTTTCAAAGAAGATGTGGTAAAGCTGAGGGTAAAAAACCAGATAGAACTGAAAAGTTATAGCGATAGTCTTGAAGACATGGTTCTTGAGAAGACCAAGGAGGTTACCGAGTCTCTCGACGCTATGCTTGAGGCGATGGCGAACATCATTGAATACCGTAACCTTGAATCCGGCAGCCATGTCAAGCGAGTCCAACTATACACAAAAGTCTTAATAGAATACATTACAGGCGAATCGTTACGCTACCCCGAATACGGCTACCAGCTTATGCTTCTTGAGCCAGAGATCATCGTGAAGTCCGTCGCTCTTCACGATGTAGGGAAGATAGGTATACCTGATAAAATCCTGCTGAAACCGAGTAGGCTCACTCCTGAAGAATTTGAAGTTATGAAGACGCACACAACTATCGGCAAAAAAATAGTCGAGTCCATCTTGACCGATAAAGAAGCCATTCATCTTCAGCATTATCGGGATATAGCCTATTGTCACCACGAGCGATTTGACGGCAAAGGTTATCCCCGCGGCATAAGTGGTTACGACATACCGCTTGCCGCACGTATCACCTCAATCGCCGACGTCTATGACGCGCTGGTCTGCGCCCGCGTCTATAAAACCGCCTTTTCCTTTGAAGATGCCGTAAAGATTATAATGGACGGGAGCGGCACGCAATTCGACGCTCAACTATGCAAAGCAATGTTTGAGATTCAAGACAAATTCAAAGCCATTGCCGAGAGTCTTAAATAGAAAAAGGTTAGTCGCTTTTTTTGACGTGGAGGGTTGTAATTCGTAATCCTCCATGTTTTCTTATTCTGCCTTTACGTTCTCTTTCAGTTTTGTCTTAATAGGGGAAATTTCTAAGATTTTAGATTCTAGCTCTGCGAGCTGTGAAGAGATGCGAGCGTCTATTTCACCAAAGTCAGTTTCAATAACGCACCCGCCTTGATCGACGGATGAATCTTCCTGTACTTGTATAGAAGCCACACCTTCGGCAAGGCGGATGAAGTCCTTGATATGCTCGGAGGTGAGTTTGACATCCAGCATATTGACGTGGATGATGATAGTGCCCTTCCCTTTGACTTTGCGGAGAGCTTGCACCACGTTGGAGATGACGACTTGGCGCTGGGTTTCGGAGATGACCTTGACGACCTTGCGGGAAATGAGAAGCACGAGGTCGATGATTTGTTGCTCTGTTTCCACAAGTATTTCGGCGCGTTTGTCTTGAGCGCGTTCAAGTACGACCTGAGTCCGCTTCACGAGACGTTCCGCTTCGGCTTTGCCATTGTTGAAACCTTCTTCCCTGCCTGCTTGAAAGCCTTGTTCATGCGCCTCTTTCTTCTGACCGTCAAAGGCGGCGCGCGCAGACGTTTCAAGCTCGACCGCTTTTTGTTTGGCGCTTGTGATAATAGCTTCCGCGTCGTCTTCGGCTTGCCGCTTGATGACCTGGGCTTCTGCGGTCTTACGCTTTACTTCTTGGAAGGCGGCGTCTTCGGCGGCTTTGATGATCCCGTCCGCTTCCATTTTCGCGGATATCATGAGGGCTTCTTTTTCTGCAATCCATTGGACCTTGAACTCTTCCGCTTCCTTGCGAAGGTCTTCGGCTGTGGGACCCGTGTAAGTCTCTTCTTTTTGATCTGGTTCTTCGGTTTCTTCCGGTTCCGCAAGATGCGACAATTCGGGAAACGCATGAGGAGGCTCAATGTGAACTTTCTCCGCTACGGGATTGACTTCCCCGTATCTAAAAACCGCTTTTGTCAAAATGTATCTCCTTATTATTACATACTCCAAAGCATCTACTAATGTTCCAATCTATGGAAATCCGCAAACGCCTTCAGAATCTTCGGGGTAACTTCTTCTATTGTGCCGTCTATGCTCAAACCTGCGGCATTCTTATGTCCACCGCCTCCGAAACGCGCGGCGATTTCCGCTACGTTGATCTTATCTTGCGACCGCAGTCCCACCGTGCAGTTTTTAAGCGTTTCCTGCCGTATCACCACGATAGCTTTCACACCCTTTATTGCCTGTAAAAGCTGGTAAAGGGTGTCGGAATCGCGGTTTTCGAGTCCGAAATGCTGTGTTTCATGGTACTCCTCTACAGTAATGACAAGTTTTCCACCAAAATAGGCTTTGGCGCGAGCAAGCAACAGTCCCAGAAGATGACAAGACGCGAGGCTTTTTCCGCCGTTCATAGCATGAAAGACCTCTTTTGGGCTGGCTCCATGCTGTATCATATAGGACGCGACCGAAAAAGTCTCTGCGCCTGTTGAATCAATATGCCGAAAAAAGCCTGTATCTGTACAGAGACCGAAAAATAAGAGTTTTACCTCTTCTTCGGTGGGTTCCAGCCCTAGAGCTTGTATAAGAAAAAGTATCATAAAAGTAACAGATGGGGCTAAAGGATCGAGGAAGACAGGTGCATCAGTAGAACTGTCGTTATGATTACCAATCGCATGATGATCGACAATCGCGGTTGGAAGCCCCTTGAGAGAATCAGCTATATTGCCAATTCGATACGGCGTGGAACAATCAACCATGATAACACAAGCATCCGCCCGCTCTTTATCACCAATGACGTTGAAGAAACGATCTCGATAAGGAGAAATTTCTCGCCGCTTAAAAGGACCTGCTGAACAAACAATGGCGTCTTTTCCAAGCCTTTTAAGCGCGCCAGCAAGGGCAAGTTGACTCCCGATACAATCGCCGTCGGGCTCTCTATGCCCGACCACAATAAATTTTTGGTGTTTCTTGATAAAATCAATTAACTCGGACGGAACGGATGCTGACATTCTACAATTCTAATACTCAATTTTAATATCAGTAACATTTTCAAAACGGTCGTCTATGTTTGTGGACAGAGGCATATAACCCCAGCTTGAGTCTCTTCTGTCTTTCTTTACATAGAGCTTCACATGGTCGAAAGCCCCGTCTTTGTAAATAACGGTGAAACTAGGTTTGACCGTTCCCGGCTTCAGGTTCACGATAGTACCTTTCCTGTCTTTACCCGGTGCGAACCATTCTTGCGGCATATAAGCCGTGGCAAGATTTTCAGACAGAGTACCGGTGTGGTATTTGACAACGTAGCCTTTTGCATACGGATAAATCATCACAATAGGCACGTTCACGTAGTAAGAACCTGTCTGGCTTTCGGCGTCTTGGGCAAAGACCGAAAAACAAGACAAGGTAGAACATAATAGAAGCGCAAAAAATAACTTCTTCATTAAGACCTCCAAATTAACGCAAAATAATACGGTTGCGCCGAGTGAATCAACGCGCACTTTGGCAACCAATTATTCTATAATACCATACTTTTTCCCTCTTTGCAAGAGGAGAAAAGTCTCCTTTTATATAAAAATGCGCGAAAAATTCGCTTGTAAATTTCTACGCTTGCAGAAAAGGTTTATTATCCTGCACTGCGTCCAAATTTTGTTTAATCCGCCGCCTCGTTCTGCAACTGCTTTAAGGTTTTTGTTTCCCGCATAATTTGGCTGTAGGAGCCGTCTTTCAGAATTTTGACTGCTTCTTGAAGCTGAATGTCGTATTCGAGATCGAAAATCGGCGCTATTTTGGTACGGTTCTGTTCGTCTCTGATGAGCCGCTTGAGTAAAGTGGTGTCAAGCTCGTATTTTTCGTTCAAGGCTTCGGCGAAAGCTGTTATTTCGTTGTTATTTAAAGCGGCGTGTGTCTCAATATAGTCTCGGATTTCGTTTGATTCGAGCAACTTCTGTAGTTTCTTCGCGTCTTCTTCGGTGAATTCCGGGAACTTCACTTCTTTGTCAGGTGGAATACCAATTTTGTCAATGTTGACGTCGCTCGGTGTATAGTAACGCGCCACGGTGATTTTAAATCCGTCATTGACGAGCGGGAAAACTTGTTGAACCGAGCCTTTGCCGTAGGATTTCTCGCCTATGAGGTAGGATCGACCTCGGTCCTTCAGAGAACCTGACACAATTTCCGAAGCTGATGCGGATCCCTGATTGATAAGCGTAATTACCGGTATATTGGGGGAAACAAGCGCACCCTTCTGCGCGTTATACACGATATTTTCCCCCGGAAGCCGAGACTTTGTACTGACTATGACGCCTCCGTCCAGAAACATATCGCATACGTCCACCGCGGCGTTCAGGAGTCCGCCGTAGTTGTTTCTCAAGTCAAGAATGAGCGCTTTGTAGTTTTTATCCTTGAATTCGGCGATTGCGTCTCGCGCCCTCTGCGCGGTCATAGGCGTAAAGGTGATAAGCTTCAGGTAGCCTATGTCCTCAATCATGGCATGTTTCGCGGTAGGAACTTCTATGATAGCCCTTTCCAAGTCAACGGGAAACTCAAGCGTCTTGCCGCGCCGAACCGTTATATTGACTTTTGTGCCGGGTCTGCCTCTGAGCCGGTCTAGCACGTCGTTCATGGTCAGAACATCCGTTGATTCGTCTCCGATCTTGACGATGAGGTCGTTTGGAAGTATGCCCGCGCGCCAGCCCGGAGTATCCTCTATCGGAGCCGCGACCTCGACGAAAGAGGGGGCGTTATCCTTCACGACCTGTTTAGAAATATAGAGACCAACCCCTCCGAAGTTGCCTTTGGTGGTGTCGGTCAAGTCGGTCATTTCCGCTTCGGACAGAAAGACGGAATAGGGGTCGCCAATCGCTTCAAACATACCTTTCATCGCGCCTTCATAAAGGAGCTTGGGGTCTATTTCTTCAACATAATGCCGCTGGATAAAGGCAAAGATTTGTTGAATAACGGATGTATACCGGTCTTGATTGGCTTGAGCCTCGGCGGACGGCGATGCCAAGATAAGAATAGCGCACAGCCCAACTGTGGAAAAACCCCAAATAAAAGGGGAGATTTCCTTTTTCCTTAATTGCTTTTGCATGAATCAAGTGTATAAGGATAACGCTTATTAGTCAAGTCATTATTTACGGCTCTGTTCTTGATAAAATTTTGAATAGGACGAGGCGATAAGAGGGGGAAGTCTCCACCCTTCGGGTGTTTAACGACTTCACAATGGTTGTTGTCCGAAAGGGTGTGCCGCTGACCCCGACAGGACGGTTACGCTTGTAAACAAGCGGAACCTACTCGTTGTTATGGCAGGTAGCAGTTAGCAGGTATCAAGGGAGTCCCGCGCTTTTTTGATACCTCTTTCTGCCCTTCGCTCGCCCATCTTTCCGCCGCGTGTCTGACACCGCCGCGCCCGCCTCTCCGCCGCGTGTCTGACACCGCCGCCCGCACGCCCGATGCCTGACACCACGCCGCCGCCCCGTACCTCTGACACCGCCGCGCCAGTCTCTCCGCCGCGAGCCTGACACCGCCGCCCGCACGCCCGATGCCTGACACCACGCCGCCGCCACGACCCACAGACACAGCAGCGCCATGCTCACCGCAGCGAGCCTGACACCACGCCGACACCGCCCCTGCGCGCCGCTGACACCGCCCCTGCCGCGTCTCAGACACCGCCGCGCCAGACACACCGCACAGACCCAGACACCTCAGCGCGCCCGCCCCAAGCCGCACCCCAGGCCCCCCACCACCCCACCCC
>JAISCD010000079.1 GCA_031265825.1 Treponema sp.
CATAAAGAATAGGAATATGCCCATATCCATTATAAGAGACCCTAATGATAACAAGTCATAAAGTCGTTTGTTTATTTTAAACTATTTTTATCATTAGAAATAATTTTTATCAATCCATATTCAAAATATTTACAATAATTTCAAAGCGAATGGCACATAACGTTCCGGCTGTTTACGACGTTTTGGCAGCCCGAATAAGGACTTTGCGAAGCAAAGACCAGGGCTGGCAAAATGTGCCGGAGCAACGGCGTGAGAATGGAGCGTAGCGGAATGACCTAGCCGACTGGAACCCCGGAGCCGCCGTCAAGCGGCTCTGCGTAAACAGTCTTGTTAGGCGGGGTGCCAGCCGTACTTTATATTTTCATTATTTTACTTGTGGAAAGCACGCCCTTCTTACTTATTTCAACTTGGAATTGCGGGTCAAGTTTAGGTTTTAGTGAAGGGGATTAAATCCGCCCGGCTGTTCATAATCGGCGATGAAGTCGGAGATTCCTTTAAATAAGGCATTTGAGAAATTCTTCACATAGGCGCTATCTGTCAAGAGTTTCGCGTCGCTCGCATTGGTAATGAAGCCTAATTCAACCAAAACAGACGGCATATTCGCCTTCTTCACCACATACCACTCTTCTTCTTTTATGCCGCGAGATGGACTCGATTTACCGATAACTTCGTCAAAACGCTTCAAGATAGAGGACGCTAAAAGGCGGCTCTCTATGGTGAACTCCTCCTCTTTCATAGAATTCAGAATGGGAACCACTTCAACAGGACCGTCAAACGTTGACTTGTTGATAAGCGACCGCCTGACGTCAGGGGGAAGATACCACACTTCATAACCACGGGCGTTTGCTTTGTAGGGTGCGGCGTTGCAATGTACCGAGACGAAAATAATGGCTTCGTTCTGCGCCAGATTCACCACATTGGCAAACGATACGCGCTCTTCCAGCGAAACGGTCGAGTCGTTATTCCGCGTCATCAGAACTTGTTTGTTAGGAAAAGCTTTGACGAGTTGCGCGTAAAGGTCCTTTGATACTTTAAGTGCAACGTCTTTTTCTTGTATGGTCGTCTTCTTCCCGTTGATGGTTGGCGTTCCAATGGCGCCTGTATCTTTTCCTCCATGCCCCGGATCAATGATGATCGCGGCTATCCGAAAGAGACCTACGTCGTTCTTTACTTCCTCGTTTATGGCTTTCTCTACAGACGCGACAAAAGCTTCGGGAAACTTGACAACGCTTTTCTCTATATACGGCAGAGGCGCCTCAATGATATGATACCCGTCAACGAGCAAAACGCCGGTCTCTCCTTTCTTGCCTGTATAAAAACTGACGAAATGCCCTCGATCATAGACGACACCGGTCTGAAGAAACGGCTCCCATTGAAACTCCGACGTGCGTCCTATTCTCTTCAAGACATCCTCAAGCAGGAGTGGATCAGCCTGCAAGTTCATAGTGAATACGACGTATATTAACGATACAATAAGTTTTCTTTTCATGATGGCTCTTTTATTTTTATAAGGAGTTAAGCGTGGTTTTATCCACAACATACGCGGCTCCTTGATACCCGCCGCGTATAAACGCTTGCCAAAAGACGCGCCCTAACACGACGCTTGTCGTTGCCGCAGAGTCCGTTATGGGTAGCGTCTGTCCCGTAAGGAGGCGTACCGCGTCAAGGCTTTCGGCTATGCTTCTGCCTACATAGTCCGTTAAACCGCCCTCTGTGAATTCAGGAAACGGCATAATAGAAATATTATAGCGGCTTCCCTCAGGGTTTCCAAGCGATTCGGACATTCTTTCCAGAGCAAGCAGAATCGTCGGTGAAACCGTAAAGGCGTCAGGGGGGAATTGGGGGGTAGCATGGGTATTTGCGGATTCGGCAATGGTTTTACTGCTTCGTTCCCCGATTCCTAAGAAAGCTTCTGTTTCCGCATCAGGCGTGGAGAGGCGAATCAATATATTGCGGACGGCACTCTCCGCTACAGAGACCGCTGACTTCCGATCTGGGGCGACAGCAATCACATTACCCGCCTTGCTTACGTTGTTTTCAGGAAACCTTACGCGCTCCCCTTCTTTCACACGGAAGAACACGTCTTTGACGTGCGGCGGTAGTTCTTTTTTTATGATGGAATAAACCTTGCCCGGAATGGATATAAACGCCCGTTCCGCAGACGTCCACTGTCGCGTGGGAGGTGTCAGCGATGGTTTTTCACCGATAGCAATCTGAATTGCGGCGCGGGTCGGCTCTACGCCGCTCGAATAGGGATATGTCCACCCAGACATATAGCCGCCCGACAACCGCGCGGCTATTTCGCCAATCATCACGCCTTTTTGCGTCAGTTTTACATCTCCCTTTGCCGCTCCGTTCTTGATTCCCAAGGCGCGAACACCTCGCTTGAACACGTCAATTATTTCTGCCGCAGACTGCTCGTCAATATCTGTGGGTATGGTGTGTCCCATCTCAATAAAATACGGCGGGAAGAAGATATGTCTGTCCGCAAAGCCTGTTATGGTAATTTCACCTTGATAAATAACGGCGTCAAGGGAGAATTCAGACCCGTCCATGAACTCTTCTACGATGATTCTGCCTGAGCGGGAGAAACTGAACGCCTCTTCCGTAGCGGTCTGTAGTTCCGCGAGGTTGTCAACTCTGCGGCAACCTCGCGCGCCCATGTTGTCAACGGGTTTCACTACTGCGGGAAAGGGAAATGGCAGGTTAAGATTCATAGCTTGCGTGGTTTCCAGCACGGTGAACCGCGGCGAAGGTACATCCGCCTGTCTAAAACATTCGCGCATGCGCCCCTTGTCCGAGGCGTTCAACGCGGTTTCATAGGAAATGCCCGGCAAGCCCAGCCTTTCGGCGACAAAAGCGACTATCGCAGAGAAATCCGTGCCAGCGGTCATAACGCCGGCAAGCGCGGGCAGGGTTCTCGCAAGCGCCAGAACGCCGTCTCTGTCTTTGAGGTCTATATTTTCAAAACGGTTAGCCAAGGCGACGCATGGAGCGTCCATATCCGCGTCCAGCACCACGGTTTCAAGCCCCATGTCCTTTGCGATACGGATGGCTGGTTCCTGCATGACCCCAGCTCCAAGTATGATGATTTGTCTCTCTATCACAGTATTCTCCTCACACCCGAAGGGTGTTAGACGACTTCACACGGGTTGCTATCCGAAAGGCGGACCCGCTGACCCCGACTTGACGGTTACGCTTGCAAGCAAGCGGAACCTATGCGTTGTACGACACCTCTGACACTTACCACTTACCACTTACCACTAATCACTACTACCTGCTACCTACTACCTATTCACTGCTCACTTTCAGGAGGGGGGCGCGGTTTTCCAAAACGGAGGACGGCACACAGACGCCCTTGTGGTGCGCCCCCCTCGCTTCAGACCGCTTGCGCGGTCTTCCGCTACCCCCCAACCACCCTTCGGGTGTTTAACGACTTCCCAATGGCTGTTGTCCGAAAGGAAGTGCCGCTGTCCCCGACCTGACGGAACCACGCTTGCACGCAAGCGGAGTTCCTACTCAATGTTCGGGGGCTAGTTCCATACTAGTTAGAACCGCTCTCGATTACTAGTAGAAACCGCCCTTGGTTACTAGTAGAAACCGCCCTTGGTTACTAATTGGAACCAACCCCGGTTACTAGGTGGAACCGCTCTCGATTACTAATTGGAACCAACCCCGGTTACTAGGTGGAATTGACCCCAATCCTTAGCCAGAATTGACCTCAATCCTTAACTAGAATTGACCTCAATTCCTTGCCATAATTGACCCCAATCACTTGCTAGAATCGTCCCCAATTCCTAGTTGGGTTAAAACAAGCGATCTGTCCTATTTTAACCCTGTTTCTGTAAACGTTCAATCATATTCAGCGGATAAAATTTGTCATAACTACAGGCAATTCTTCCGGCGGTTCAACGTTGCTTTGGTACTTACATTTAATCAGGTATGCCATGTTGTTAGCTAAGGTTTTTAATACACGGACGCCTTCTTCATCGGCATAAACATCCTCTGGAGTATACCCATGAATCCCATTCCAATAACAAGACGAAACTACAGGCATCTGTGAAATGGTAAAATATTTATTGATCTGATCGAAGGTTGAACTTGAACCGCCCCTCCTGCAACTGACAATACACGCGCCGAACTTTAATCTTTTCGCCGCTGGTTCAAGACTGTAAAACAGACGGTCAAAGAATGAAGTCGCCGCGCCTGTAGCCGACGCGAAGTGTACCGCGGAGCCAAGGATAATCCCATCCGCCTCTCTTAAAGCCTGACCTACGGTATTTACCAGATCATCGTCAAAGACGCATCTGCCCGCTTTACCCGGCTGTTTGCAGGTTTTGCAAGCGGTACATCCCACAATCGGCTTCTTGCCTACCTGAAATATTTCAGCGTCTACGCCATGCCCCGCCAACTGCTCCTTAATAATACTGAGACCCGTGTAGGTACATCCATGGGCATTTGGACTTCCATTGACTAATACTACTTTCATTTAACTTCCTCCTTAATATACTTCAAATATACTCTTTAATTAAACAGGGATTATGACAAGCGGTTACATATCAGGTCTGTAAATAAAAAGCGCGATTATCTTACCTTTGTCGTTGAAGTTGACCCGTATGACCAGAGGCCAATCCTTTGACGGCAGAGGCGCTATCATACAGTCGTCAAACACGATAGCCGCGTCGTTCAAGACAAGGTCGGCGACATCCCTTGAGTCGCCAATGTTTATGCCGAGGGCGCTCTTGACGCTGATCTGCCAAACGTGGTCTTGGTAAACATAGCAGTCAAAGTCTTTGTACGCGAAGACTATATCATCCTGCCAGCTCTCCATGCCGCGCACCGCATAAACCGTTTGCGGCGCGCCGAATTGGGAGAAAACCTCAGCCGCCGTCATACCAATGACGGACTCTATCGGTTCCGCTTGAGACGAGGCTGACTGTGCCTGTGAAACAAGCGGCTGAAAAGAAAGCCAAAAACAAAAAAATAATGTATTCCGTTTTAATCGCATGGCGTTATTCTGGTGATCGATTTGAAACGTACTTGTCTTGAAGATCATGCGCGGGATTGAGACTAACTTTCGTGATAGCCGTCTTGACAGCTTCCTGTATACTTTTGGCGTACTCTTCATCTTCCTCCATAATCTGAGCCGCGTACAAGGTGCCGAGTATGGAATGGCGGTAGAAAGGTTTCACCAAATTTAATGCGATAGCCGCCATGTCAACAACGCACTCATTACATATACAAATCGTGTCGCGGTAAGATTCAAATTGTCGCTCAAGTTCCTCAAAAACCAAATATTCCGCTTCGTTCTTGAAATTCTCAAGGTCGTAATTGTCAATAAAAGCCATAATAAACCTCTATACTAAAGTCTAAAATATAATTTAAAAGAGTCTACGCTTTGAGAAAGCGTCTATTTATTTAGAATCGTTACTATATTTTATCTGTGAAGGGAACAAATTTTGCGTAGTTTGATAAAAAAGTCAGGTTGACCGTTCCTACAGGACCATTGCGCTGTTTCGCCAGAATCAGACTAGTCTTGCCATTTTCAGTCTTTCCATCGCTCTGCTCATTTTTCTCAAATTCGCGCTCACGGTGCAGAAATATGACTACATCCGCGTCTTGTTCGATGGATCCAGAATCCCGCAGGCTTGATAAGTTCGGCTTTTCGCCTTCAGCGGCGCGGGTGAGTTGCGCCAACGCCACCACTGGAACCTCAAGCTCCCGCGCCAGACTCTTGAGGGAACGGGATACTTCGGCTATCTGCTCATAACGGGGAGTACGCGAATTCTCAGAAGAGATCAGCCCTAGGTAGTCAATGAATACGATTTCCACCTTTTGCTGGGCGCGGAGTCGCCGCGCTTGGGCGCGGAGGTCGAGCAGTTTCATATTTGGAATGTCAACAATGTACAGCGGCGCATCGTAGA
>JAISCD010000104.1 GCA_031265825.1 Treponema sp.
GCGGTGTCAGACACGGAGTCAATCCATTGGTTGGGGGTGGCGGAATACCCGCCCCTTTAAAACCCACTGTGCGGGGGCGGGTATGGAGACAGGGGGGCGCACCACAAGGTGGACCGATCCTCCGTTTAGGGAAAGACGCGCCCCCCTCTTCATTTCTTCATAGACTCTATTTCTTTGTGTCTCTGGATTGAGTATAGGATTCGATGTTCTTTAGAATTGAAGCAAATCTCGTTTTTTCTATAAGGTCGATGAGTCGGGCTTCGGTAAAGCGTTTTGCCTCGTCGCTGAATGTTCCGAATGTGATACAGATGCCTTTACCTGCCTTGAGTTCCTTTAGATGCGACTGGAAATCCCGTAAGATCAGTTCGCCGACAACCCCCTGCGTTCTGATGAACCGAAACATGACGATGTCCGCCCATTTCGGGGTATTCACTTCCGCGGTTATGTCAATCCAATCGTTTCGTGTTATCGCAATGTCGCTGATTTTTACCTTAGCCTTGATGTGATACGCCATTACGACTTTTCGGCAGAGCGCCACAAAATCCGCGGAGGAACCCATCAGGAATATTTGAAGATTCTTGTTGGAATTGATTTCTTGATACTTCGTTATGAGCGTGGCAACGTCTTTATAGGTCGGGTTGTCGTTATGTATCTGCCTTAAGAGAGGCAGGACTTTGGGGATGTCGTTTAGCGTTATGTAGCAGGCGGCTAATTTATAGCGCAGTTCCATTAGAATATCGATCTTTATGTCGTCGTGCTTCAGACCAATTTCAAAGTCTTCAATAGCTTTGTTGTGCTGGCGTTGGTCTGTGTGGATATTGCCAGCGAAAAGCGACGCGCTTGCGCCCATTGTCGGATCCAGACGTAGGTGCATGAAAATCTTCAATGCCTGTTCTATCTGCCCCGCCTCAAAGTAACATTCGCCCAGCACGTAGAGAGATTCTTTATTGTTCGGTTCAAGGTCTATAGCTTCACGGATGAAAGTCATAGCTTCCTTATGTTTGTTCATCTTGAAACAGGCATATCCCAAATATCGGAGATTCGCCGTATTTTCAGGGTTCGTAATGCGGGCGCTCTGGAGAAACGTTACCGCCTTCTCGTAATTATTCTTCTGGAACTCTAGGAAACCTAGATTAAAATTGACTTCAAAGTCGCTTTGCTTTAATGAACGCGCCACAATGAGACTCTTATACGCTATATCCGTAAATCCCAGCTTCAAGGCGCATATACCATGGTTCAGATATACGGTGAATTCTTCATTACTACCACCTACTTCGGTGAGAGTTCCGTAAGCTTTGTAGGCATTTTCCCACGCTTCTTGATGATAATAATAACTCGCTATCGCGAGAAGGGCTTGAGGATCCTTAGGATTTATAGCAAGTCTCTTATTCGCCTCTTTGAAAGAGGCGACGACCCCCTTTGAAACTTTTCTATCGCCCCGGCCTGTTTTCATATGAGTCGCTATAAGTACAAATATAATAATAATAGTGATAAGCAAGATAGCAACAATAAGTAAAGGAATAAGCATAATTTTATTATCGGTAGATAATAAGAAACAGGCAAGTAAAATCTGTACCGTCTGAATGATGCCCCACGCTTGCCTGTGTTTGACACCGAAGCAGTCCACCTCGTAGTAAACCTTACTCTTTGTTCTTTTCTTGGGATTGAGAAAACGGCTGTGAACCGATATACTCTCGATTATGGAGCGTTGTTTATCTCTTTATATTCATATCCCTTTTTGTATGGGACGCTGTGATTACTGCGATTTTTATTCGACGCAAACGGGGTCTTTTGGGCGCGGTTTTGAAGAAGTACGCGAGCAATTCGTCAAGAGACTGCTGGAAGACATCCGGTCAAAGCTTGAAGGAGTAGCCTTTGTGCCGACTGTCTATGTAGGGGGCGGCACGCCTTCGGTTCTGCGGGAGAGTCTGGGGCGGCTTCTTGAGGGATTGGTGCGGCTATTGCCGAATACGCCGCTTGAGTTTACGGTGGAGGCTAATCCAGAATCCGCGGACGAGGTCTTTTTCACGACTTGTCTTTCAAATAAAGTTACCCGTGTGAGTCTGGGCGTCCAGACGCTTTATGAAAAATCGCGTAAGGCGGTAAATCGACTCGGAGACGCCGCCATTATTCGAGAGAGTCTTGCCTATGCGAAACGCTTCTTTCCCCACACCTTTTCGGTTGATTTTATCGCGGGACTGCCGTTTCAAGACGAGGCGATCCTCCAGAACGACTTGGAGCAAGTCCTTGCCTTTGAACCTGCTCACGTCTCTTTTTATAGCCTGACCCTTGCCGAAGGAACGCCGCTTGAGAAGCGTATGCGTATAAGAAAGAATGCGACTTTCACTCAAAGAGTCGACGATCTGTGGCTTTTTGGCAAGGATTTACTCGAACACGCGGGCTATATAGCTTATGAGGTTTCCAATTTTAGTCTTAAAGGAAAGGAATCTCTACACAACAAACGTTATTGGCGCATGGAAAGCTGGGCGGGTGTGGGTCCTTCCGCGTCTGGCACCGTGATTGACGATGAGAAAGGAACAGGCGTCCGCCTCACGGTCAAGTCGGACGTCGCCCTTTATCTGGAGAAAACAGAGCATGATGTGGAATATTTGGACAGGGACGCGCTCATAAAGGAGAGTCTGCTCATGGGATTCCGTTCTATTGACGGGCCGGACGAGGCTCTATTCTTAAAACGTTTCCATAAGCCGATAGAGGCTCTCATCCCTCAAACCATAGATGCGTGGAGGGACAAAGAGCTTTTTGAACAAAACCGCATCGCCCTTACTAAAGAAGGGATTCTCTTTCTAAACCGCTTTCTTGTGGAAGCTTTCCACGAAGTGTGCGCCCATAAGCAGGCACAGCCTGTTTAACAACTACGCGGCGCACCCTTTCGTACGACAACCATTGTGAAGTATTTAAACACCCGAAGGGTGCGAAGGGTGAGAAAAAAAGGAGGAGACGCTTATGAGCATCTCCTCCTTTTCGGACACCGCATAGGCTCCGCTTGCTTGCAAGCGTAGCCGTCAAGACGGGGACAGCGGCGACCCCTTTCTAACAACAACCATTGTGAAGTATTTAAACACCCGAAGGGTGTTATAACAAATCAAAGACTTTTTTGACGATAGCGGGCAAACTGCGGCTGTTGCTTTTATCGGTAAGGAACTTCAGTGCGTCTCGACTCGCGGCGAGGATGGCGGGTTCGCTTGAGCTTGTCGCGGTGATTCTTCGTTCCCGCGAGTCTGCCGTTTCGCTCTGATAAACGTCTCCTGTAACAACGTCGTAAAGCGTGAAGCGGCAAAAAGCGGTAACCGCGTAGCTCTCCGCGTCAAAAGCCGTTTCCGAGTAACAGACCGCCAGATACCGCGCTGGAAACGAGGCAATGTTTCTCTGCACGTATGCAAACATTTCGTCCTCATTGAGGAATCTTTCATTCATAAGAGAAGGAGGCAGGCTGAAATTCCCGGCGGTTATGCCGATTTGGGGAGAAGCTACGATAGTCTCGAATTGTTTGGCGATAGGCTTGTCTGGATTGAGGTTGTTCTGATACAAGAACTGAACAGTCTCTCTGCCTGTAATAACAACCTTTGAAGGTTTCATGTCCCTGTTGATATAGGCTCTAAAGTCCGCGAGGCTCTTTTGTCTGAGAAAATTCAAGACGATGACGGCGTTCTCCCGTTGTACATCAAATAAGCCCGACTTCTGCAAACTCACGAACACGCCGTTTGCATAACGCGCGTCCGCGTCATAGACGATCAAGGCTTTCTGTCCGTTGATAATGTCATGGCAGACGACGGCTTTCTTATAAAGCTTCTTGACGAATTGCTCCAGACTCGGATCGTCTCTATTTTGAATGGAAAGGATGACGCAATAGTCCATTAACCACGTCATATAGTCTTCATAGCCGGCTGGTCGTGGGGGTGCATTAGCGAGCGCGGGGATGTTCCTGACGAAGAACCGGTAACTCCGCGCCGCGGCTGGCTCGTTGTCAACCGCGTATCGCGCCTTGTTGTAATCTTCCACGCTCACCCGCGTAAGGGAACGACCGATATATTCGCCGTTTCTGCCTTTTTCAACCTTGCGGTCGATTTCACTAAAGCCAGAAAGCTGTATCTTTGAAGAGAAAGACGCCTCTCCCTTATAGGTTACGCGAACTTCCAACACGCCGTCTCCAAGGTCTTGACCGAATGAGAGTTCCGTCTCCTCTGTTGAGACGTTTGTTACGATGGAGGAGGCGAATTGTTTCAAGGCGTCGTTTCTTGCTCCGTTTGCCGAGGCTTGCTCTGACGCGGCGGGGGCGGATACGCCGACTTTATAACGGAAGTCAGGCGTGTCGCGGGGAATAACCCTGTCCCATTCTTGGGGAATCTCCTGGGCGAAAAGTGCGGTGCATAGTACCGCGGTCCCGATCAAAAATAAAAATATGTTTTTCATATTGTCTCTAATAAACGCCGTGGCTTACGACAGACGCCGCAAACCACGGGAAAAGGGTTAGAAACCGCCGACTTCGATGAAAGTCATCGCGGTCTGGTTTATCTGCGTTACATGGGTTTCGGTGTTTGTTATGTTTATGGTAACTGTTTCGGGCATTTTACCGCCGTTATGTAGTTCCTGTACTTTCGCCTCCAAGATTTTGAATATTTGCGCGACATCTACGCTGGCTACGGCGGCTTTCATATCGCCTTCCGAGACACGTATAAGCTGATAAACCGTATAACGAGTCCTTCCGTCCTCGCGTCTTGTAGTTGCGGTATATTGCTGAAGTTCGCTGTAGTTAGGAACCCGCGCCCTTGCCGCGCTACAGGCTTGCGTCATTACATCCGCTATCTCCGTATAATCACCGTATATATCCTGCGCCGCGTTTATTGTGGAATCCATAACCGATTGAAACACAGTGGAGATTCCCTCAACAAGTTGTTGTTGGATAGCCCGACGGACGGCGCCTTTCGCCGCGGATTCGGAAGTTCCACTCGAGGAGATAACTTTATATACCCACTCAGTGGCTTCATAGGATTGTTTGTTCTCGTATTTTAACATTCCGTAGCTTTTGGAATCGTCAACCCATTTGGGGCCAAATTCTCCTATTTGTTCCAAGTCCCTTATCTGCTCGGTTATTCGTTGAGAAACCGATGCGCCTTCGCCTAGTAAATCGGACAGCCGCCTGTCATTTCTTATGACGAAAACTTCGGCATAGGGAATACGGGTAGTTCCAACGCCGATGATTTTGAGACTGAGTTGATACGACGAGCCTAGTTTCTCAAAGACGCCGTATATCACCGCGGAGGCTCCATTTTGATTGGCTATAGACTGGGCGGTTTCGTCACTGACATTCCCGGAGAGCTGGTAAGTGATTTCGTCGTTTATGACGCCGGAACGATCAACGAGGCCTACCCCCTTGTTTTTTACAAGCTGAGTCTGTAAGCCGTAGGTAATATACTTGCCCACGTCTTCCGCGCCGGGCGCGAATACGTCAAGCAAGAGTACATACCGCTCTTTCAATACGACGCTCATGTCTTTACCCGCCTTTGCGATGGCGTTATCCAAAACGTCTTGTCCGAAACCCATGACTGCGCTCACGGAGAGCAGAACCGTCAAAATCATTTTTTTCATAAAATACTCCTTTAAAGATAGGCTTCCAATTTTCAAAATTATAAGAAACCCCATTTGAAGGCCTGCATACGCGGCCTTTGAAACTGTTAAACAACAGCATCATATACTTAATTATAGCGCAAGTTACGCAAAATTCAACCTATAGTTCTCAAATTTCTCCTGTTTTTTCTATATATTTCCGCTTGTCCGAAAGACGGCGGTGTCAGACACGGAGTCGGGACACGGGCGGCAGACAGCGGTGTCAGACAGCCCAACAAGTACGACTCATATCACAACAAGTATGATCCATATCACAACAAGTATACCCATATAACAACAAGGA
>JAISCD010000047.1 GCA_031265825.1 Treponema sp.
CCAGTAGTCCAAACGATTATTCCGTAGAGCAAACGAACAGGGAACGGCGGGGGCGCTCATCACCTCCGCCGTTTTTTTTTGCAGTGGTGTCTGGCACCCGTGAAGTGTCTGGCACCGAACGGTGGCGAACGGTGGTGTCTGGCACCGAACCGACATCTGGCACCATTGTTTGTTAGAAAATTGAAAAAAACGATGTCAAACACAAAGCAAATTCCAGGACAGTCCCATAGTATAGGTATGAGAAGATCGCGAAAACTCCAAGACGGAGCGACGTATCATGTGACGTCGAAAATTGATCATGCCGACATGATCCTTCTTGATCCCCGATTCAAGAAGCTCTTACTTTCTTTCATTAAAAAGGCAAAACTGAAGTTCCGTTTCCAGCTATTAGATTTCTGTATCATGGGAAATCACGTCCATTTATCGATAAAACCGGGCAAAGACGGTAACTTATCGCAAATAATGCAATGGATAAAGTGTAATTTCGCCAAGGCGTGGAATAAAGCCAATGGGCGGACGGGTCATGTGTGGGGAGAGCGGTTCTATTCCCGGATAATCAGCGGGATAACGGACTTTCTGCGGGTGCGGGAGTACATCGCGGAGAATCCGGTGAAGGCTGGACTTGTGGAACGAGCGGCGGAGTGGGTATTTGGGAGCCTATATCACCGGCTCCACCGCCTGACTAGTTTAGTAGACGATGCGGCGGCTGACATTTTTGCCGATCCGCCGTTAGCGCCGTTGGTGGCGGGGCAAGTTTAGTGGGACGTTGCGGTGCCAGACACCGAAGCCGATACCGAAGCCCATGCGGGAAAGTAGCCTAGGACGGGTTTTTTTGGGGGGGGGTGGCGGAAGACCCCCGAAGGGGGTCTGGAGACAGGGGGGCGCACCACAAGGGCGCCTGTTTGCCGACCTCCGTTGTGGAAAACCGCGCCCCCCTCCTAATACTTATGGCGCCTGCCTTGCGGCGGCGCACCCTTCCTAATAACGCGGAGGTTCCGCTTGTTTACAAGCGTAACCGTCCTGTCGGGGTCAGCGGGTCCACCTTTCGGGCAACGCCCGTTGTGAAGTATTTAAACACCCGCAGGGTGCCATAATTCAAGCATATGGAGGG
Organism: Treponema sp.; assembly: GCA_031265825.1. GTDB lineage: Bacteria > Spirochaetota > Spirochaetia > Treponematales > Breznakiellaceae > JAIRKH01. The sequence continues at coordinate 1,112 of JAISCD010000047.1, forward strand.
ACAATTCCGCGCCGAGACGGTCGAGAGCGGCTGAGGGTTTTTGATTGTAAGAACCGACCGCGACGCCTGCTGTGGAGACGGCTTGTTGCCATAGGTCTAAATACGCGGGAGAACCGCGGCTTTCCTTGAAACTTTCACCTATAAAGCTTAATAATTCCCGTAGGAAGCGCTGAAAAAGCCCTCGAATCTCGAAGTTTTTCGCGCCCGTAGTGATTTTTGCGATGACGACTTGGCGATTCAGGACGGGACGTCCCAAACCCGCGCGTTCAGCAATAGGCGTGGTATGCCGTCCAAGAGCCACAAGTTCCGCAGGTTGTTCGAGCGCGGGGCGTTTCAGTCGCACGACTGTGTTCATCGCTACAGACGCGGCGAAATAAGCCGCAAGATCACGGAGCGTGTCTGCGGACACGGGCAAAAAAGAGTCGAGGTAAACGCCGACGTTCTGTTTCACAGAGTCGCCAAAGACTTCGTGAACCACAGAGGCTTCCGTCTCAGGCGGTCTCTTGTTGAAACGATAGGGACGCACGCGGGAAAGGATGGTCGGCAGGAGAGCCTGTTCGTGTTCCGTCGTGAGAACGATATGCACCGCCGAAGGGGGTTCTTCGAGCAGTTTGAGCAGGGAGTTGCGCGCGCCTTCCTGCATGAGATCAGCGTTTTCTATAAGGAGAAACTTCCGTCTGCCGCTGGGCGCAAAGTGTGTCCACGCCGCGGCTCTGCGGATTTGCGCGATGGCGATGGTGTCAGTTATGCCCTCAGATTCGAGTTTAATCGTATCTTTGAGTATGGCGGCGATTCTCTTTTCAATCTTTTTCGCGTCTTGAGTCGCCAATTCCACGATTTCTTTACTACTCGCCTCTAAGTCTGCAACCATGTCGCTTAATTTGCCGAATTTCGGCTCGTCTTCCCATAGCGCGCTCGCAAAACGGAGGAGGAGCTTCTTGACCGCGCGGGCGAAGAGCGGGGCTTTTGTCGTATCTCGCGTGAACGCCGCGGCTGTCGCCGCTATTTCCGCAGAGAAAGGCTTTGGACCGAAAGCCAACAGGTCAGGGTTGGCGAGCAATCTGTGTTGGGCGCATGACTGGCACGCGCACTGAGCGTCCGCCCCGCCTGCCTCGCAGGAGAGAACGCGCGCAAGCTCCAGCGCGGTCGTGCCTTTGCCCGAACACGCGGGTCCTGAAAATAGTATGGATCGCGCAAGTACATTCTTTTCGACGTCTGACGCGAGTTGCTCGGTCGCCTTCTGTCCGCGTATCATTTCAAATTTATTCATAGATCCGCCTCTTCTTCTAACAACGAGAAGTCTCCGCTTGCCTGCAAGCGCACATTTCGCACCCTTCGGGTGTTTTAAAAGCGTCTTGCTCTATACCACCTTTTATGATGGTGTGGGTGCGGGGTCAGTGCCTACGGGTGTCTGGCACCACTTGCGTCTAAAAGGGACAGCACACCCTTCTTCTAACAACGAATAGGTTACGCTTGCCTGCAAGCGCACACTTCGCACCCTTCGGGTGTTTTAAAAGCGTCTTGCTCTATACCACCTTTTATGATGGTGTGGGTGCGGGGTCAGTGCCTACGGGTGTCTGGCACCACTTGCGTCTGAAGGGGTCAGCGACGCTCCCTTCTAACAACGCGGAGGTTCCGCTTGTTTACAAGCGTAACCGTCAAGACGGAGTCAGCGGCGCTCCCTTTCAAACAACAACCATTGTGAAGTATTGAAACACCCGAAGGGTGCGGGGTCAGCGCACCCTTTCAAACAACAACCATTGTGAAGTATTGAAACACCCGAAGGGTGGTTAGTCCTTCCAGGGGAAGATGAAATTTTTGAAGGATCGGCTTCCCGTGTTTTCCCGCTCGTCTATGAGTATCGCGTCCCAGGGGATTCTTCGCCGCTTGGTGGAGAGCTGGGCATCCGGGTTTTCCTCAAGCCAATCGTACTTGAGGAGGCGTAAGCGGAGGGCTTCGTCTAGGAAGAGTATGATTCCCGCGGGCCCAGGTAAGAGGAAGACCAAGAGAACCGAAAGGATCGTCAAAATAACCGCGTAGACTAGACACATGATACAGAACCCGGTGTTGTCAAAGAAAACGATGAAACATTTCTTCACCGTTTTCGAAACGGCGTTGTCCATGCGACTTCGGAACGAGAAGAAGAACTGAAACGATGTGACACACACCACGAGTATCCAAAAAACTACCACCGCTAAGATAATGCCTACCGGCGAGTTTATCTGCGAGTAGAAAGGAATGACGACAGATGCGACAAGAGCCGTAAGCAACGCGATCCCGCCCATGACGAGTCCTGAAACCCACGTCCTTTTTTCTTTGAAGCACGCGAAGAAGTCCGCAAAGCCGAAGCCCGCGTAATTAGACACGCTCTTGAGGCATTGCGCTCCAGCCGCGAGATAGACGAAGCAGAGTAGGATGCCAACCGATAAAACAGCGATGGACAACATATCTGGTAATAAGGGAGGAAGGAAGATGGGAATAGCCGCCACTGCAATGAAGCCTATATTGACGAGAACTATCCTGAACATATTGTCCCATGAGTCGAAAAAGGTCTTTTTTAAGAGGAATAGAAACATTCTTTAACTATATGGTAAAGCGCGGGTTTTGTCTACTCTGCGGGGAATAAGTCTTTACTGTTGAAGTCATAAATGGTATAATAAGACAACATGAAAAAACTGATGCTAATATTGTTTATCGCTCTTGGCGGAGCGGCTTTCGCCCAGACCGCCGAAGTGAAGACGTCCATTGATTGGACGATTATGGAACTCGCGGTACAAACGTCGTTGGACGTCTCGGCGATGAATATAAGGTTGCCAGCTGGAAAGGTGATCGTGGAAGGGATGCTTGAAAGCCAATATGCGGATATGGCTCGTTCCGCAATTCTGGGTATACAGGCTGATTCGTCCCATACGTTGGGCGGACTCTTGAGCGCGGGTGAGATTTCCTTGCATGAGGCTGACGCTTTTAGCACGCCGATTCGCCGTGTGCCTGCGGTTCTGTCGTCAGATCTGACAAGGCTTGTCGCGTCCTATACTATTAGCCTCAGAAATATCGGCGCAGGTTTGCTGAAGCATAGCCGTCCCGCGTCTATCAGACCGCCCCTTGCCGCGCCTCAAGCGCCGACCTATACAGGCATCGTCATTCTTGCCGAAGGGGAACTGCCTGTGCATGGACGGAACACGTCCACACTCGTTCAACCCTGTTTGTTCCCAAGAATCTGGGATTCGGACATGAATCTTCTTTACGACAAGACCATGACTGCGCCTCAAAGCGTCATGTCTGTGCGTTATGCGCCGTCTACCGCTGTATTTCAGGATACTCCTTCAGGCATGGACGAAGGACTCGATAGGTTTGTTGGAGAAAGGCCCCTGCGTATCATGGCTGTCGGCGCGTTCGGCGTGTCTCCTACAGACGTTATTATCAGTAGGGACGACGCTTTGCTTATTCTATCTTCGCCGGAGAACAGACAACTCCTCCAAGAGGCGCGCATCGTGTTCGCTCTTAGCGATGAAGTTTTAAAAAAGTAACAACCTGACATCTTTCGTATCATCCATATATGTTTCTTTATCTTGATCCTCGGACGGGGTAGATTAGTACTCGGATTGAGTAAACTAGCGCTCGGATGAAGCAGATTAGTACTCAGACGGAGTAAATTAGTACTCGTATGCAACAAATTATCACTTTTACGGGGTGAATTAGCGCTCGGTTAGTATAAATTAGTACTCGGATGGAACAGATTAGTACTCAGACAGAGTAAATTAGTGCTGGGATGATACAGATTAGTACTCGGACGGAGCGAATCGTGGAACAAAACTACTCGTCTTGTATGGCGCCTTCATACCCAAAGAAGCGGGGACGCGCTAAAAGACTTACTCCCATTCTTCTTCTGGTATTTCTTCTTCCGCAATATCGCCCATTTGTTTGAATGTTTCTTTGAGCGTTGCTTTTTCGCCTACGTCTTGGATGAGGAAGTTTTCTATAACGTCGTGTTTTGCGATGGCTCTGTCGATAGACGGGTTTGTGCCCGCGTGGTAGGCACCAACGTTGATGAGTTTTTCGTTTTCCGCATAGGTAGCCATCAAGTTTCTGATAACGCCTGCGGCTTTTTTCGTTTCCGTGCCTGAAACGGCGTTTGCCAGACGGGAAACACTCGCAAGCACGTCAATAGCCGGGTAGTGGTAGTGCTGGGCGAGCGCGCGGGAAAGCACAATATGCCCGTCGAGAATACCGCGTACCGTGTCTGACACCGGCTCGTCTAGGTCGTCGCCGTCAACCAAGATAGTGTAGAAACTCGTGATACTCCCCTTATCGGAAGTGCCTGAACGTTCCAACAGTTTCGGCATTTGGTCGAACATACTCGGTGGATAACCGCGTGTGGCAGGTGGTTCGCCTCGCGCGAGTCCTATTTCCCGCATCGCCCGCGCAAAGCGGGTAACCGAATCGAAGAGGAGCATCACGTCCTTGCCCTGATCGCGGAAGTATTCCGCGACCGCAGTCGCCGTGTACGCGCCGCGGAGACGGCAGAGAGGCGGCGAATTGGACGGGGTAACGATAAGCACGCTTCGGGCAAGTCCTTCGGGGCCCAGGTCGTTTTCTATAAAGTCGTTGACTTCGCGTCCGCGTTCACCAATGAGCGCGACGACGTTTACGTCCGCGTTGGTGTTGCGCGCGATCATGCCCATCAAGGTGGATTTTCCCACGCCAGAGCCGGCGAATATGCCGAGCCGCTGTCCGCATCCCACAGCGAGGAGTCCGTCTATGGCTCGCACGCCCGTGGCTATGCGTTTTGTTACGCGGGGGCGTTGCAAGGGAGGCGGGGGGCTTGCGACCGCTGGATAACGGACGCTGCTCTCGATTTCGCCTTTGCCGTCCGCGGCTTTGCCTTGCGCGTCAAGTACTCGCCCCAACAGCGCGTCAGACACGGTTATCTCAAGGCTCGTCCCCGACGCGGTTACTTTGTCTCCGACTTGTATGCCGTCTGTTTCAGAATAAGCCATGAGTTGAACGGTTTCGGCGCGAAGTCCCACCACTTCCGCGTAGATACATCCCTGTTCCTTCGTCGTCCCGATGCGGCACATTTCACCGATGATGGCTGAAGGTCCCACGCTTTCAATGAGGAGTCCTTGTACTTTGGAGACTCTGCCGATGTATTTTATTGGATCAACTTCATCGGCTTTTTTCAGGTATTTTTCGAGAACGGTTTCCATGCGGCTATCATACTCTTTCTCGGCGTTCTTTTCAACCGCACCCGAAGGGTGTTTAACGACTTCGCACGGGTTGTTGTCCGAAAGGGTGTGCCGCTGTCCCCGTCTTGACGGTTACGCTTGCACGCAAGCGGAACCTCCGCGTTGTTAGAAGGGTGCGCTGTCCCTTTCAGACGCAAGTGGTGTCTGACACCGGTAGGCACTGACCCCGACTTGACGCTTTAGAACACACGAAGTGTGCGCTTGCAGCACACCCGAAGGGTGTTTAAATACTTCACAACGGGCGTTGTCCGAAAGGGTGTACCGCTGTCCCCGTCTTGACGGTTACGCTTGCACGCAAGTGGAACCTATTCGTTGTTAGAATGGTGCGCTGTCCCTTTCAGACGCAAGTGGTGTCTGACACCTGTAGGCACTGACCCCGACTTGACGCTTTAGAACACACGAAGTGTGCGCCGCCGCAAGGCAGGCATCATAAGGAGGAGGGGGCGCGTCTTTTCCTAAACGGAGGACGGCAAACAGGCGCCCTTGTGGTGCGCCCCCTGTCTTCGGTTCCCCACGTAGTGGGGCTTCCGCCACCCACCCAGCGTGGGCAGAGCAGGACGCTTTTAAAACACACGAAGTGTACGAAGGGCGCACCTCTTTTGACAATTAGAAACGGATCGGCAAACCATAAATATCAGTTCTGCGCGGCTCGTTGTCCACTCCGCTCATTGTTTTAGGCGGACAACAGTTTCTTGAAGATCTTTTCCCAACTCACGGCTGAAATGTGAACTATCAATTTCGTATGTTTCAGAGATTTTTGCATGGAGAAAGTCTTCGCCGCGTTTCTGACAGCCTTGTCTTTGCAAAAAAAGAACAGCGTTTCGTCTTCAGTGTCAGAGATGCACTTATTGCTAACCGAACTCTTTTTGATGACGAAAGGTATGATATACTCAAGCAAATCAAGGCGTTCAAAATCAAAAAACGCAAAATCTTTCTTTGTATTTAAAAACACAATTTTTGTAAGCGGGTCAGTGCCGTCGAGTCCTGCGATGAGTTCTTTTTTATTTCCGGGTGGGACTTCGTCCATGATTATAAAGTTATCGCCTTTTAAGTTTTGCCATCCGAAACCCATTTTCGGTTCGTATTTTGGGAAGTCATTGAAACAGAAATGAGCGAAATTATGGATAAATTCCGCATTGAGACCTTTCGCATAGTTGCAAACTGTTTTTCCACCCCCCCCCCCGCTATTCAGTTTCAAGTAGAGGGAAAATGCGAAGAAGAGCTTGTGGCATAGACGAAAATAATGAAAATAGCTTTCTCCTAGACGGACATTTTCCTTAACGTAATCAGCGATTTTATCAATCGCGCTCGTACACACAGAAAGAACTTTATTTATAGAAAAGTTTGGAATGAATCTGTAAAATTCAAAGGGAATAATCGAGTCAAAGACAATAGGATTTTCAATATATTTATCGAGTGAGAAATCTACAGCCCTGTATGGATGTTCCTTTACAGATATACGTGCTTCATCGTTATGGTTGTAGTAATCAAGCGCCAATTGATAAACAAGATGCACATGAGCAATATCTAATCGCGTTTTAGTTGTCAATATAGTGGATGAATTCGATAATACTAAGCAAGAGTCTTTTTCTTGTATAGAGTCGATATTTTTATCTAAACATTTATATATACTATTTTTATATTCGTCTGGTATGTTATTAAACAAGAAGTTAAAATCCACCCACTCATCTTTTAGCAAAGACTTACTATGATCCGACGTCCCGTTTTCAGATCGTAGGCGTTTCTTGCAAACGTCTCCACTTCCACATAAAGCCTTATGCTTCTCCAATACCGCAGTATATGAATTGGAGGCTTTTAAGATTAATTCAGAGGCGGAATATCTTTTTAGATCATCAAACTGTCGATAATTTCCTGCATACGTTTCTATTAAAATATACGATATATTTTTCATTGAAAGATATACGGGGAACTCTCCATTTACATCTTGAATAATATATATATTCGAGAAACTATTAAAATCAATATCATTCTGCTCAACGACCGTATCAAAATAATCGATAATCTTTTGTTCTTGTTTTTCAACGCTTTCTTCTTTAAGAGAAAAAGCAATCTCCACGAGAATAATCTTATTAAAAATCTTTTCTTCAACCAGTCCTTTAGCAAAATTACTTTGTTGAAAATCAATTCTCGGCATGGATAAAACCGCTTCCTCTTGAGCATACCTATGGCATTTAAGTGAAATAATCTGCGAAACTGTGCCTTCATGTCCGCAATAAAATAAAACCATATTAACCTCCGTTTAACATCCATTTCTTTATCGACTGTTTCAATGGCGTAAGATATACCCTTGGTCATTGATTGTCCCTATGCGGTACCTTTCACCGATGATAGCCGATGATTCCACGCTTTCATTGCGCTTTTGGTCTAGTGACCGTGATGCGAGAAAGCTTCTTCCCAACTCACGGCTGAAATATAAAGCATCAATTTCGTATGTTTCAGTGATTTCTGCATAGAGAAAGTTCTCGCCGCGTCTCTGACGATCTTGTCTTTGCAAAAAAAGAACAGCGTTTCATCTTCGGTGTCGGAAATGCACTTATTACTGACTGCGGTCTTTTTGATGATAAAAGGTATGATATACTCAAGTAAATCAAGATGTTCCAAATCAAAAAACGCAAAATCTTTCTTTGTATTTAAAAACACAATTTTTGTAAGTGGATCAGTGCCGTCGAGTCCTGCGACGAGTTCTTTTTTATTTCCAGGTGGGACTTCATCCATGATGATAAAGTTATCTCCTTTTAAGCTCTGCCATCCGAAATCCATTTTCGGTTCATAGTTGGGGAAGTTGTCAAAACAGAAATGAGCGAAATTATGGATAAATTCCACATTGAGACCTTTCGCGTAGTTACAAACCGTTTCCCCGTTATTCAGTTTCAAATGGAGGGAAAGCGCGAAAAAAATCTTGTGGCACAAGCGGAAATAATCGAAATAGCTTGATCCTAGACGGACGTTTTCCTTGACGCAATCAGCGATCTTATCAACCGCGGTCGTCATTACAGCAAGAACTTTATTTACAGAAAGGTTCGGAATGAATCTGTAAAATTCAATGGGAACAGTCACGTCAAGAACAATGGAGTTTTCAATATATTTATCTAGCGAGAAATCTACAGCTCTGTATGGATGTTCCTTTACAAATATACACGATTCGTCGTTATGATTATAGTAATCAAGCGCTAATTGGTAAACGAGATTTATATGAGCGAAATCTAATTGCGTAAAAAATGAGCATATTCCTCCCGAATTCGGCAATACTAAGCAAGAGGCTTTTTCTTGTAAAGAAGCGATTTTTTTATCTAAACATTTACAGATGCTATTTTTATATTCATCTGGTATATTATCAAACAAGAGATTAAAATCTACCCACTCGTCTTTCGGTAGAGATTTACTATGGTCCGATGTCTTATTTTCAGCACGTAGGCGTTTCTTGCAGATGTCTCCTGTTCCGTATAAAGCTTTATGCTTTTCTAAAACTTCGGCATAAGATGGGTGAGCCGCTTTAACTACTTCTTTAATTTTAAAATATTTTTGCGGATCGTCTAAAGAATTGAAATCTTTTATAAATGGTTCAATCACAATATGCGGTATATTTTTTATTGATAAATATACCTCGAATTCACCGTATATATCTGTTATACTATATATATTCGAAAAATCGTTAAAATCAATATTGTTTTGTTTAACCCATCTATGAATATAATCGAGAATTTTTTGTTCTTGTTTCTCAACACTTTCTTCTCTATAAGAAAATGTAGCTCTCATAGAAATAATTTTACTAAATATCTTTTTTTCAACTAATTTTTTAGCGAAATAGCTTTGTTGCCACACAGTACTTGGTACAATTAAAATAGATTCTTCGTTAGTATGCCTATGGCATCTAATTGAAATAATTTGCGAAAATAAGCCTTCATGTCCGCAATAAAATAAAACCATATAACCTCCGTTTAACATCCACGTAATTTTTCGTAGACCTTTTTAAGCCAAGCTCTCCGTCTCGTTCCTAGAGGGAAAAACGGCGAGAGTACTCGAATCGTTGCGTTCTTTAAGGAACGAAGCTGATTTTTTACTGATTGTTTCAATAATGCTTTAAGCGATATCCCATTCTGTATTTGATAAATCACGACTTCATGCGCCCGTCGCAAAAACATCGGCTCGTAGAACGGCGAGCTTCGCGCAACTTCCCAGAATTCATTCGCAAAATCCATCTCAGGATTAAACCAGGGTTTTTCCGCGCCCGCAAAGTGTATGATTTTTGGGTTTTTCCGCGCCGCAAAATATTGCTTGGAAATATCAAAAGGCACTTGTTCTATCGTCTTAATTCTGTCCCATTTATGTTGCGCCATTACATTCCACGCCATGTCAGCAAATATTACTCTACCGTGACAAGTCGCGTTCAATATATCCTGATCAGCCCACCTATATTTCTGAGAAACCGCTCTTTCCGCCAATTCATAATCGTCGAAAGTTTTTCTAAATTCCTTTATATTTATGAGTAGAACACCTCCTTGAAAATATTTTAGCGGTTCTTTTATTTTCAATACCGTTTCCGTATATTTTTTTGATTCAGGATATAAATAATACATTCCAATAAATTCAGGATCGAGGCATGCGCACAGAAGATTATCGCCAAGATCAATGTCAAAGAAATCCGCCACATCCGCCCTAATGATTTCATCACTGTCAAGATAAATAACCTTTTCATAAGCCGTAAATATTTTATGCAATAAGGTTCTGTAAAACGTTTCATTGCTGATGTGTCCTACCCATTCGGAACGTTTAAATGAAAGTCCAGATATATCCATAGCCATATCATAAAAATTGATGGAGACATTTGAATAATTCTTCGCTATAACTTTTATTTTCTTTTTATTTATCTCGGATACATCTGTATGCAGGATAAATATCTCATAATTTCTACTCTGCGCCGTCTTTTCCAAAAGGCTTTTCAGCATAACGCCAACATACGGGATATAATAATTACTTGAAGCTGTAACTACCGTTACTTGATTTTCAAAGAGTGGATGCGGTTTAATTCCAACAGATGGATTCTTTATAAGCAAGCACTGAAAAAATACTGCCGTGATATTCTCATTTTGATTGATATAAGTATAGAAAATTCCCAAGCATCGCTCACCCAAATGTTCAATGACACGAAGTTCCTCTTCGTTATAAGTCGATGCGTCGATACGTTTCTCGCATTCCGCCAGAATCGGGAAGAGCCATTCACAGTAACGAAAGAAAAGCCCCTTTTCCATAATGAACATATTGCAGGGATAAATAAACCGGCTATTCATGTATATTCTTGCGGCTTCATCGAAGTTCGGCGAGAGACTGTGAATGACTTCGAGTAATGTATCTAAATCTTTTATGAACAAATGCGGCATCGCCTTGTAGTGTTCATATACGGTGGAAGCACTGGCGTTGTGGACGTCAAACAAGGTGGTAAGGGCGATGGGAGAGTCATTCATTTTTTTGATAATAAAGTCCGCACCGACGTTAATCTGAGACGTTACATTATCATCGAGAAAATCAAATTCTACATTGGTGAAAATATCCTGTGTTTGTTTTTCAGTTTGTTTAAACCTGAAATATCGACAATAATGGTACAACCCATAATAGTCAGCCTCGACGTTTTTCCACGCCCAATATTGAACCGTGAGTTCACAATAAGACAGATTTTTTTCAGAGATGTTATCGCCTGTGTCGTCTCCGGGCATATCAGGCTTGTTATTCTGTTTGTCGAATACCGCGCCACTACGTACCGGGTAGTAGAGAGGGTTATCAATCGTCTCGCTGTCTTGGTCGATTCTATGCGAAACAAATATTTTAATATTACTTTCTCTCGGTTTTTTCATGATTTTTTCTCTTGTTTTTTCTATGAAACATAAGAAGAATATTATTACATAAAGTTTTTGCCGCCGATTTTATTATTTTCCTGAGAGATATTTTGTCGTTTAACCTCTGAATTTTACTATTCAAATCGTATATATTATTCATTATAGCTTCAATTGCAGGAACACGAGCTAAATGCATATTGGTTAAATGCCATAATGCGATATTATGACAATGACGAAATAGTAATATTTCATAGAAAATACTACCACGCGCAGTCATCCAAAAATCAGCGGCAAAGTCCCCTTCAGGTTTTTCCCATGGTTTAGGCGTTCCGCCATAATGCAGTACATAAGGATCTTTTCTGGAATTAAAATATTCCATTCTAATATTATTTGGCGATAATGTAATGGGTATATTCCTTGAATCAAGAGTACATACATCCCATTTCATATCGAGATAATGCACCCTACCCTGGCAACACATATTCAGAATATCTTGATCCGTATATTTAAATACGTTTCCAGATGCGAGATTGATTAAGTAATTTTTTTTAAATGAAGCGTTCATTTGCATTATATTGAAAACAATAACTCCTCCTTGGAAATAATCAAGCGGTTTTGTCAGTTTTAGATAATTATCTAAATAGTTTATCATATCTTCTATATTATTTACATAATAAGCCACAACGACGGGTTCAATAACGGCGGCGATAAGATTATCGCCTATATCTATCGCGTAAAGATCAGATAAATCATGTTTAATTATCATATCACTATCTAAATATATAATCTTCTCAAAAGAAGAAAATATTTCCTGAATGGCTAAACGAAGAAATGTTTCTTCACTAACATATGAAATAGGGCTCGTAAATTTTTTATTGTATATAATTCTAGTACAATCAAAAAAACGAATACTAAAATTTTCCTTATATTCTATCAATCTTAAAAGCATTTTCTGATTTTCATCTGAAATCTTCGTATGCAGAATTACAATATCATAATTATTTGATGGCTTTGAGTTATCGATAATTGATTGAATGGCGACGCCTAGATATGGAACAAAATAATCGCTTGATGAAAAAGCGACAGGGATATTCTTTGTATCAAAATATGGTTCGAGAGACACAATCTTGTTGGTATTTTGAAAAAATACTAATTGTTTCTCGAGTATTTTCAAATATCCCATTCTTTTCATGTGCAATACATACGCTCCGAAAAGTCTTTCTGATAAAACTCCAAAAACCCGAGTCATTTCTAAATTATAATTAGAAATATCAATTCGTTTTTCTAGCTCGAACAGTATTGAGAAGAGCCATTCACAATAATGATTAAATGTTTCTTTTTTCATAATGTAACAATTATACCATCTACAGTCTTTTGATTCTAAATGTTTATAAAAATCAACGGCGTAATCGGGATATAATTCCTTAACGACTTTACGACATTCTTGTAAATCTTCTGGACGGTACGAATTTGGATACTTAAGCCAAAAATCATTCAATGATTTACATCCTTCTATCTTTCTTATATCATTCGCTTTTGAAGTTATAATATCATATTGACTAATAGCTTCTCGTATACAATCCACATCAATATGATATTTTTCAAGAATCTTATCTGTGATAAACGGTTCTTCTATACAACCCAAATCGTTTTCTTCATATACTTTATCGGAAAATGAAAGATACCGCCGATAGTGGCACAACCCATAATAGTCCGCTTCAACATTTTTCCACGCCCAGTATTGAACCGTAAGTTCGCAATAAGATAAACGTTTTTCAGAAATATTGTCACCGGTATCATCTCCGGGTATGTCGGGCTTGCTCTCCCGTTCGTCGAGTACTGCTCCACAACGTACCGGATAGAAAAGTGGGTTATCGATTATCTCGCTGTCTTGGTCGACCCTGTGCGAGACAAATATTTTAATATCGCTCATATTTTCTCCTTAAGCTTTATTTTATTTATATTCATATTTGCCTCTTTAGTATGTAGAGACAAGCTATATGATTTTATTCTCCACTTCAAACGCCCTTTTCACTGCGGCGTCCATATTGTAGTATTGATAATCGGCGAGCCTGCCACACACAAACAGGTTTTGGATTCTTTCAGCGTCCCGTTTGTATTTCTCGTAAACGCTTGTGTTTTCTTCTGTAAGAATCGGGTAATACGGCTCATCGCCCGCCTCTCCGTCAGACCTTAGTGGATACTCGTAGGCGACCGTCGTAACTCCTGCGACATCCTGGAGCGGTAGTTTCTTATATTCGGTTATTCGTGTATAACCTTTTGCCTTTGGATACGCGGTAACGGCCGATCCTTGAAAGCTGTCGATGTTCTTCGTTTGATAATCAAACCGCAGAGAACGGTAGGGCAAACGCCCGTATCTGTATTCCAATAGTTCGTCCAATGCTCCTGTATAAACGACCGGAATGTCGAGGTGTTTCCCATTAAAAGAGATTTGTCCACTGTCAACATCCGCTTTCAAAAAGTCAAGAGCGTTTGTGTTTAATTCAACTTGGATATTGTTATGATCCAACAGATTCTCAAAAAACCGCGTATAGCCGTGTTTCGGTACACATTGGTACTCGTCGTCGAAATAGGCGTTGACGTAAGATAGCCGCACAGGTACCCGTCTTAGGACTTCAGGCAAAATATCCTTAGGTTCCACACCCCATTGTTTCGCGGTGTAAGGACGGTAGTCCAATTCAAATAATTTCTCTGCATATTTTTTTATCAGGACATCCTCACATTCAAGTAATTCCACAATCGTTACCGTCTCTCTACCAGAATAACGCTTGCGTAGACGGTGTTTCAATTCTGTAGCATCTGTTTTTTCATATAGCAAATCAATCGTCTCAAAATTGAACGGGACAGGAGATAGAACGCCGTCCAAGTCCGTGGCGCATTTCAAAACGTAGTCGTCCCATTCGCCGTATTGTGTGATAAAAGTATAAACTGCGGCGATGTTGGTATGGAACGTATGCGGACCGTAACGATGGACAAGAATGTTATTGTCGTCATACTCGTCGAACATATTACCCGCTATATGGCTTCGTCGTTCCAAAACCAACATCTTTTTACCTTTCTCCGCCTGTCGCCGCGCTATTACACTTCCGCAAAAACCGCAACCAATGACAAGAACGTCGAAAGCTTCCATGCTATATGCCATTAGTGCGCTCCGAGCGTTTCGTCTTCCATTCAGCGAAGCTTTGTAAGTTTTTATCCTTTTCAGACAGGATAATATCGCCTACATTTTCCAATGGCCACTGAACGTTTATATCGGAATCGTTCCATAAGATTCCGTCGTCGAACTCTCCATAAAACTTTTCCGCGCATTTGTAGGACACGATGGAATCTTCCAACACCAGATAGCCATGCCCAAAATGCGCCGGTATCAATACCTCATTCTTGTTCTCATCATTGAGATGAAAGCCTTCCCATTGTCCTAACGTCTGAGACCCCGGTCGCAAATCCACAACAACATCGAACACGCTCCCCTTTACGCATCGTACCAACTTCGGCTGTTCCTTCTCTCGTTGAAAATGAATCGCCCGTATTACTCCCTTATAGGATGACGTGTAAAATACCTCTTGCAATTCATGCGGTACGCCGTTGCTCGCAAACAGCTCCTTGGAATAATCCTTGAGGAAATATCCACGCTCGTCTTCCGCGACAAACGGTTTTATCAGAAAAACGCCGTCAAACCGCGTCTTTTCAAATGAAAACTTACGAGTCATAATTACACACTCCTTTTTATCCAGTCATAGGTCATTCTCACGCCTTTCGCAAACGGCACTTCCGCAGACCAGCCTGTGTCTTGTACTAAATCATCAATCGCAAATTCCTCCAGCGGTAGATTTACCCCTGTATACGGTACATTTCCAAAATATAGAGGCCGCTCCGGCGCGAGCGTTTGCCCCAGCTCTTCGATAAATTGGCGAAGCGGCTTCGCTCCACCGCTCCCCAACATATATTGACAGAACGGCTTTCCTGTTTCGCCTAAGAGTCGGAACGCCTTAGCGATGTCATTCACATATACGAAGTCATAGTTCTGTGTACCGGAGGTGAATTCAAGCGGCTCCTCGGCGAGAATCTTACGAATAGTCGTGTTGATAAAACGCGGCGAGCTTTCGCCGACACCGTAGGCATTGGTTATCATCGCCCATACATGGTCTATACCACACCGCGTCGCAAGCGACTTCGTCATATAATGCGCCGCTAACTTCGCCGTTCCATAGATATAGGCTACGCCCGGCTTCACGCTTTGAGCATTGCCTACGAAACCGCTCTCTTTTTCCATAATACTACCCGCCCCAACGAAACGAGCACAACCAGACTCTCTAGCGAAATTCATCGCATCCAACGACCATTGCACATTTCGTAACTGGATGGTGTAATCGGCTCGGACATCTCCCGCACTGCCTGCCCATCCCAAATGATAAAAGACGTCCGCACCTACGAAGAGTTCTCGATCAGTTTCATTAAGAGAAAGAAGTCTTGACAAATCACATTCAACGATGTGTAAACCGTCGCTATTCGGTGATCTCTTCGCAATGTCCATTTCCGCCCGATCCAAGGCGATCACTTCAACGTCATGCGCCAATAATTCAGCCGTGAGCGCTCGCCCGATAAAACCACCCGCTCCTGTTATTATCGCTTTTTTCATACAAAATACTCCTTGATTTGTCGTTCTAGGCAGGCGGATCTTTCCACATCGGTATCCAATTTGGCGAACTCGACTGTCTTCTCCACCGCAGTCTTGATCGTCCAGCGTGGACGCCAGCCTAGAACGGTTTTTGCCTTAGTACAGTCCAATTTTAAAAAGTTCGCCTCGTGCGGTCCGCCGTCTCCTTGAACCCGCCATTCCGCGCCTACACCCCACGCCGTGCAGAAAAGCGCGACTAATTCGCCTGTCTTTACACAACTCTCCTCGTCAGGTCCAAAGTTATACGCGCCTGTGAGACTTTTGTCTGTATATTGCCGTTCCGCCAGGAGTAGATACCCGTAGAGGCACTCCAAAACGTGCTGATACGGTCGCGTCGACTCTGGGTTACGGACAAGTATTTCGCGTCCAGCGCAAACCGCTCGCACACAGTCTGGTATGATGCGATCCTCGCTGTAGTCTCCCCCTCCTATCACGTTCCCAGACCGCGCTGTAGAAACCGCCGTTGATTCAGATTCGTCGAAGAACGCCCCGCGATAACTGCCTGTTACTAACTCGCTACACGATTTGCTGTTTGAGTATGGGTCAAATCCGTTCAATCGTTCATTTTCTCGATACCCCCAGCGCCACTCACGGTTCTCATATACTTTGTCTGTTGTTATGTTCACAAAAGACTTAACCGAAGACGTCCTCCGTATTGCTTCCAAGACGTTCACTGTCCCCAGCACATTGGTCGTATACGTCAGCGCAGGCTCTCGGTAGGAGCGCCGTACCAGAGCCTGCGCCGCTAGATGAAACACTACGTCAGGTCTTGCCTCATCCATCGCTGTCGACAATTTAGTCTCATCTCGCACATCTCCTATCACCGAGTGTATCTGACTCTGCAACCTTGTCTGTCCATACAGTCCAGATTCTGGTTCTAGCGCATAGCCGCTCACAGTCGCCCCCGCCTTTAACAAGATATGACACAGCCACGTCCCTTTGAACCCGGTATGCCCTGTTACGAAAACTCTTTTATCTTTGTAAAAATCTAATTCGCTCATGCAACCTTACCTCGTCCATAGCGCCCATGGTGCCTTATCCGTCCGCCACAGCTCTGTTAAGTCGTTCTTGTCCTTCAGCGTATCCATCGACTGCCAGAATCCTTTATGTTTATACGCCCCCAGACGCCCATTCTGGGCAAGTTTCTCTAATGGCTCGCGCTCTAAGATTGTCTTATCCCCATCTTTCAAATACTCGAACACCTCAGGCTCCATCACAAAAAAGCCTCCGTTTATCCAGCCCCCATCTCCGTCGGGTTTCTCCTGAAATCTGCTTATTCCTCCGTCCGCTTCTAGCGATAGCATACCGAACTTCCCACTTGGTTTCACGGCGGTCAACGTCGCCGCTTTGCCAGATTCTTCGTGTCTCCTCAACAGCGCGGGTATATCTACGTCGCTCACTCCGTCTCCATAGGTCAGCATGAATCGCTCGCCGTCGAGCGCATCTCGCGCCCTCAACAGCCGTCCGCCTGTCTGCGTCTCTGCTCCTGTATACAGCAACGTTACACGCCACGGCTCCCCACGGTGTCGCAGTAGCTCTACTCGATTCTCTCCCAAGTCTACGGATATGTCTGAGTAGTGTGTGTAATAATTAATGAAGAAATCCTTTATCACGTGTGACAGATAACCGGTCAGCACAATGAAGTCGTTGAAGCCCCAATATGCGTAGGTCTTCATGATGTGCCACAGTATGGGGCGACCGCCGATTTCTACCATTGGCTTGGGGCGCAACCCCGTCTCTTCAGATAATCGTGTTCCTAGTCCGCCTGCCAATATCACTACTTTCATCTATATTTCTCCGGATGTTTTCGTAAAAGTGATCCTTTTACGAAAAATATCAT
>JAISCD010000085.1 GCA_031265825.1 Treponema sp.
CCGCTGTCTTCGCTACAGGGCTTTTCTCGTCTATGACAGACAATATTTCAAGTATCCAGTCGGCAGATGGCATCGACGAAATCAAACAGAACCGATCATGGACATCGGTCATGGGGTTAAAGTTCAACCTTTCCAATGGTTATAGCGTGAATATCGAGGGTTACTATAAGTCTGTTTTTGACCGCGCCTACTCAACGACACAGAGTAATGTCTCCGCACAGAATATCACGATAGAACGGCACTTTGATGGGGAAGGGCGTATTTTTGGCGTAGATTTGATGCTTCAGCGGGCAAGCGGACGGTTCTGGGATGGCTGGCTTGCCTATTCGTTCAACATCGCCCAATACCGCAATCCAGCGTATACAGATAGTTACCAATCAGATTGGTATTACCCGCGCTTTCACCGATTCCACAACTTGAACCTTGTATTAAACATCAAGCCAACGCCGATTTTTAATATCGCAACCCGCCTAGGGTTTGCCTCTGGCGCGCCTAAGTCCGTGGTCATGGGCGACATCGAAACCTATCCTGTTTGGGTTGTTGACAAAGATGGCAAGTACACCCAAACCATCCAGAAATACCGCCGCGAGTCAGCGTATTCAGATACGGAACGGGATGGTTTCGCCTTGACGCTTGACGTTAAATTCTCTTGGCTCCTTTTCAATTCCGCGGGGCGTGGGCGTATGGAGTTCTATTTCGCGGTTGAAAACGCCCTGTCTTTTCTCGAAACTAAAGTCCAAAATACCTCGT
Organism: Treponema sp.; assembly: GCA_031265825.1. GTDB lineage: Bacteria > Spirochaetota > Spirochaetia > Treponematales > Breznakiellaceae > JAIRKH01. The sequence goes on from JAISCD010000085.1 coordinate 751, forward strand.
TTAATCAATACACGGGCAAAGAGGATGAAGGTAGTAATACGGCGACTTACCAAATGCCGATTCCGATGCCGTCTATCGGGTTCAAGTGGAGCTATTAGTATCTTGCACATAGCAAAACAACGCTAACCATTCGCCTGTACATTGGCACTCCTTCAAACTCGTATCTTTTCGCAATTATACCTGCACATATACCAGCACCCTGCGGGTATTCACACGTAGTGTGTTTAAAAGCGTCTTGTTCTGCTCCACCTTTTTACGGGGTGAATTGAAATAACTTCAAGAAATGTATTTGCGAGAGACAGGTTATGACCCGCAGAAGAAGCGAAGAACAGTCAGACGTTGTGGTTTTAGGCGAAACAGCCGTTGCGTCTTCTTTCAAGAAGAATGTCGCGGTCGGCTTTTCGCCACGAAATATTTCCTCTTTGCTAACTGCTATCTGAACTTCGAGGTTCCAAGACAGAACTTCGAGGTTCCAAGGCGGAACTTCGAGGTTCCAAGACAGAACTTCGAGGTTCCAAGACAGAACCTACAGTTTCCAAGGCGGAACTTCGAGGTTCCAAGACAGAACCTACAGTTTCCAAGGCGGAACTTCGAGGTTCCATGATAGAACCTACAGTTTCCAAGACAGTACAGGTGTACCAAGTTTTGGTACACCTGTATCAACTTTCCGTACACCTGTACCAACTTTCCGTACACCTGTACCAAGTTCTCGATTTTTTCAAGGATGGAAAAACATTTCTGATAGACAATATACAACGGGTACATCTACATTTATTTCGATCCCGTTTGATATTTTAGTCAGGTATACGAGGGGGGATAATCCTGTATCTTTTTATCTTGGTGGATTGTTCTTAAAACAAATTGCTGGATCACTTCGCAAAAAGAGTTTTGCTGTATAGCTTCATTTCTTACCTAAATTTTTGATATTTTATCCTTTTTTTCACGTTACCCACTTGACGTTAAACGAATTATGTATATTATATAAATATGAGTGATTACCTTGATCCCAATAATGAGGAACTTCTCAAAGACTTCTTTAGCGAAGCTCAAATGCAGGTTGATACACTGGAACAAAATATTCTAGTTCTTGAGAATGAAGGTGGAAATAAAGACGCTGTTGACGAGATATTCAGGGCGGCGCATACATTGAAGGGCGGATCTGCGACTGTAGAGATGATGGAGTTATCCCACTTTACTCATATGGTTGAAGATGTGCTTGACGCCATCCGTTCTGACCAGCTTTCTGTGAATGAAGATGTGGTTGATACTTTACTTGCCGCCATTGACGTTATTAAGGCGATGCTTGAACAGCGTATGAATGGCGCAGTGTATAAAGAAAATACTTCCAAAATAGAGGAACGTTTGTCTGCTCTTCTGCCAGACAACGCCAAAAGCAAGAGAAATATAATAGCACAGCCGCAATCTATCGCCATGGCTGTGCCGACTCGGGTCGTTACACAGCCTATCGTAAGTGGGACGGTTTCCTCTCTTTCCGAAAGAGACATCTTAGAACTAAAAGAAGCTGTTGACGGTGGTGTGCCAATCTACTGTATCACGGTGAAATTTGACAAGAATAGTGTGATGAACACTGTTGGCGGTATTCAAATCTACGCGGTTCTAAAGAGCTACGGTACTATTCTCAAGACTGTTCCTGATTTTGAACAGCTTTATGAAGATAATTTCTTCCCCATGGTTGATTACTATGTGGCAAGTGTTGTGGAACCGGCGGTATTGAAACACCATGTCGTTCTGCCGGATGTCAGTCTAGACGCGGATATTGTCAATATAAACGACCTAAAGACTACAGGAAGCACTGCGTCTCAAGTATCGATTCCCACCATTAAACCCGCATCTGTTCAGCCTGTTGTGGAGTCAGAATCACCGCTCATGAACCCGCCAGCATCGCCTCCCATGCCCGCTACGGCACCTGTAGGTTTGGATGCGAAAAAAGCCGGCAAGGAAGCAGGAGCCATATTGCGCGTAGATTCTAAGCGCATAGACGACCTGTTGAATCTCGTATCTGAAACCGTCATCACAAAAGCCACATTCAATCAGATAAATAATCAATTCAACGACCTTCTTACAAATCTCCATTCACTTGAGGTTACTTATCGTGAAAAGATCAAGAACTTGTTTGACAGTTTGCCCAATTACCTAGATAGTATACAGAGTGGTAGGTCAATCAAAGATATACGCAAGGAGATGGGTGAAGAATATGGAGACATTCTCTCGTTGTTTGATAGTTTCGAAGCGGCGGTAAAGAATAACGTAAGCAAGTTCCGTGCAACGTCACAGAATTTGGGGCGTATTACCGGTGAGCTTCAAGAAGGTGTCATGCGTATTCGTATGGTGCCGATTAGTCAGATTTTCAATCGCTTTCCTCGTCTTGTCCGCGACTTATCCAAGTCGCTTAATAAGAAGATCAACCTAGTCATTGAAGGCGAGGAAACTGAACTTGATAAATCTGTTGTCGAAGACCTGCTTGACCCCATTATGCACTCAGTACGTAACTCGGTTGACCACGGTATCGAATCCGCGGATGAACGCAGAGCCGCTGGCAAGCCTGAAGAAGGCATGGTCCTCCTCAAAGCCACCAATGAAGGTAATATGATTGTCATTGAAATAGGCGATGATGGTAAGGGTATTGATGTGGAATCCGTCAAAGTAAAAGCCGTTGAAAAAGGACTTGTCAATCCAAACAAGATTCTGACGGATGTGGAAGCCTTTAACTTCATTTTCGAGCCAGGTTTCTCAACAGCAAAAACTGTTACCTCCATATCAGGGCGTGGCGTCGGTTTGGATGTGGTGAGGCGTTCAATCGAAAAGCTCAATGGTACTGTAACGGTCAGTTCCGAGCGGGGCAAAGGTACGACCTTCACTATTAAATTACCCCTCACATTGGCTATAATTCAGGGACTCCTCGTACGTGTGGGAACAGAAATCTACTCTATACCTATCACGAGCGTTATCGAGAGTCTACGTATCAAACCTGAAGATATAAAGATGATTGATAATTATGAGGTGTTCAATATACGAAATGATGTAGTCTCCTTGTTACGACTCAATCGTCTTTTCGGCATAAAAACTGAAGAGAAACAAGAATATAATTTCATCGTCATTGTTGGAACCGCGGAAAAGAAGATGGGCTTTATGGTTGATAGTCTGATTGGCGAGGAGGATGTGGTTATCAAACCTTTGCGCGATCAATTTACTAATTCGCCGGGCATCGCGGGCGCTTCCATATTAGGAGACGGCTCCGTGTCCCTTATCATTGACGTGAGTCAACTTTTGGAACTAGGTTTGCGTAAGGAAATGGAACAGCGACAGCTCCGTGAAGCTTCAATACGGTAATTAATTGGATAGAGGAAAATATGTCAGAAACAAACTTGGCAAAAGTAAATGTGGATTTGCAAGTGCAGAAAGAGCGGGTTGAGTCTGTTGACTTCAAAATTATCACCTTTTCGCTCGGTGGAAAAGATTATGGCGTTGACATTATGAACGTCAAAGAGATAGCCAAAGCTGATAAATTCACGTATGTACCGAACGCCGCTTCTTTTATACGGGGTGTTTACAACCTCCGTGGCGACATCATCCCCGTCATTGATTTGCGCTTGTTTTTTCATCTTCCCCAAGAGAAAAAGATGGATGGACTTGAGAATATGCTTATTCTTCGCATTGACGAGCGGGTTTATGGGACTGTTGTCGACAAAATCGACAAAGTGGTGGGTATTAATTCATCGACCGTACAACCGCCTCACCCGATTTTCGGGGATATTAATATCAAGTACATAAGCGGTGTTGTGGAAAAAGAGGGAGATCTCTACGTCATACTTGATGTTGTGCGTATTTTTTCACAGAATGAAGACGATAAGAATAAGGCAAGGATACCGATTCAAGAGAATACTGTCGATAATTTTGTACCGCTTCCGAGTTCGATGCAGACCGCAGAGCAAAAAGTGGTTGCGGCGGATACGGCTATTGGGTTTATAAAAGAGTCGCTCTTGGCGCTCAAGCGTTTCCAAGCTGGTCCCATAAACGACGTATGGGTTCACCAGCGTTTCGTCGACTGGTCTGTGACAAGATCGGCTTCGGATTTACAACTCAAGAATGCAAACGATGCGGATGAATTCCTTGCTAGTTTTTATTCATTATGCGACGGTGTTTTCTGGGATGATGAATACGCAAATATGGTAAAGAACTTTCTGCCCGATATGCCGTCGAATAGTATTCAGGTGTGGAATCCGGGTTGCGGGAAAGGCTATGAATCTTTCTCATTTGCGTGTATACTTAAATTGCGCTATCCGAGTGCCCGCATCAAGATTTGGGCAAGCGATAATGACATCATGTCCATATCAAACGCGCCAAATATGACGTTTGATTTGGAAGAAGTACCTGAGTATTGTCGATCTTTCATGGTTAGTGGGCGGAATGGTCACTCGTTCAATACGGTTATTAAAGACTCTATTGTTTTTGAGTACCACGATGTTTTAAATGAAGCTGCGGTGCCGAATTTGGATATTATTCTTATGCGCGATCTGTTGTCTTTTGTAAATACTCAAGACCAGGAGAAATTGATCGATGTTTTCAAGGAAAAACTTAAGAAGACGGGAATCATTATTATAGGGCAGAATGAGGCGTTGAATGGCGATTGGCGGTCTATTGGTACGGCGCCCGTCTCCGCATTTATGCGAAATGAATAAAAGATTAGATTGATAAATATAATAATTTTGAAGGAGCATTTATGAGAGTCGAGTATATTAATCCCTTTGTCGAAGCGGCGTTTAATGTTCTAAAAGAAGTCCTCAATATGATGGGCGGACCGGAAATCACCGTTAGACGTGGAGATCTTTATTTAAAATCTTCAAATATGTCGATTATGGGCGTTGCGGCATTGGTAGGTCTTGCCGGCGATGTGGAAGGACGTGTTCTCTTTGATATGAGCAAGTCAACGGCGTTATTTGTAGCGGGAAGTATGAATGGAGAAGAATTTGCCACCATTGATGAAATGGTTAAAGCTACTATTACCGAGCTTGCGAATATGATAACAGCACAGGCAGTTACTAAACTCCATGATCTGGGGTTTAAGTTTGACTTAACCCCTCCCGCTCTTTTTACGGGTGAGAACATGGAAGTCTCAAATAATCTTAATGTGGAAGCTCTTATTGTCCCTATGGAGTTAGGTGCGCAGGGCAATAGCAATAAGATAGAAATCAATGTTGTTATTCGTGAACGCGCGTAAACGACATCAAACGGTATTGACAAGTTTTTGTTTTTATAATACTCTAACAATATAAATATATCAGAAGTATTGTTAGAGTTAAGGGCGGTTAGCTCAGTTGGTTAGAGCGCCAGTATGACACACTGGAGGTCACAAGTTCGATTCTTGTATCGCCCATAGTCCTTATCACCTTCACTTTCAATCATAAATTACAGTATAAGCCTTCTAAAAAAACAGAAAAATACAATAATTTCCCCGAATTTACCCTTCTGTTTTAAGTTTAATATTATCCAAGGAGTAAAGAAAGCATGAAACTCGATACCAAGTATGCGGAACATCCCGAAGAAGTTCTGCACTATGATACCAAAAAATTGCGGGAACGTTTTCTTTTTGAAAAAGTATTCGTCAAAGATGAAATCAACCTCTGTTACACTCATGTTGACCGCGTGGTTTTTGGCGGGGTAATGCCCGTTGAAAAGAAACTTCGGCTTGAAGGCGGGAAGGAATTCGCGTCCGAGACCTTCCTTGAGCGCCGTGAACTCGGCGTCATCTGCACCGACGGAGAAGGTTTGGCGCACGTGGACGGAACCGTTTATCCCATGAAAAAAGGGGACGGTCTCTACATAGGAAGGGGGGTGAAAGACGTTGTTTTTGAAGCCGTCAAAAACCCCAAGTTCTATCTTGCCAGCAGTCCCGCACACAAAACCTATCCGACGGTCTTCATCCCCATTGAAAAAGCCAATCCGCGCAAGCTAGGCGACAAGTCAACGGTAAACGTCAGAACCATTTACCAATACGTTCACCCCGCGGTTTGCGCAAGCTGCCAACTCGTGATGGGCATGACCGTTTTGGAGGACGGCTCGGTTTGGAACACCATGCCCTGCCACACCCATGAGCGCAGAATGGAAGTCTATATGTATTTTGACATGAAGCCAGATGCGGCGGTGTTTCACCTGCACGGCGCGCCGCAGGAGACCCGTCACATCGTTCTCTCCAACGAGCAAGCGGTGATCTCGCCGTCTTGGTCGATCCATTCGGGAGTCGGCACGTCGTCCTACACCTTCATCTGGGCGATGGCGGGCGAGAATCAAGACTTTGACGACATGGACAACGTTCAAACAAAAGATTTACGATAGAGGAGAGGAGACATGAACAACCAATTTTCTTTGCAAGGAAAGACCGCTTGGGTTACGGGGGCGTCCTATGGCATTGGGTTCGCCATCGCAAGCGCGTTAGCCGAGGCTGGCGCGAACATCGTATTCAACGATATTGGGCAAGCGCAGGTTGACAAAGGGCTTGCGGCGTACAAAGAGAGCGGCGTGCCTGCGCGCGGCTATGTCTGCGATGTTACCGATGAAGGCGCGGTGAAAGAAACTGTCGCCAAAATAGAGCGGGAAGTCGGCGTGGTGGACGTGCTCGTCAACAACGCGGGTATCATCAAGCGTATTCCCATGACGGAAATGTCCGCGGAAGACTTCCGAAAGGTCGTAGACGTCGATCTCAACGCGCCGTTCATCGTAGCCAAAGCCGTTATTCCAGCGATGATAAAGAAAGGCGGCGGCAAGATCATCAATATATGCAGCATGATGAGCGAACTTGGGCGGGAAACGGTCAGCGCCTACGCCGCAGCGAAAGGCGGCTTAAAAATGCTCACCCGCAACATCGCAAGCGAATACGGCGCATACAACATCCAATGCAACGGCATAGGTCCTGGTTATATTGAAACCCCCCAGACCGCGCCCTTGCGCGAAAGGCAGGCGGACGGTAGCCGCCATCCTTTTGACCAATTCATTATCGCAAAAACCCCCGCTGCCCGCTGGGGAACCACAGACGATCTCAAAGGTCCCGCGGTTTTCTTGGCGTCTTCAGCGTCCGACTTCGTGAATGGACATATTCTTTACGTTGACGGCGGTATCCTCGCCTATATCGGAAAACAACCATAATCTTAAAAATATAACCGTCTCTTTCTCCGCGTCGTCTTTGGCGGCGCGGGGGCACGCTCTTCTTCCTTTCAATAGGTACGCCACAAAATAAATAGTAATACCCGAAGTCGCGGGGTCGTCTCCTAATGCGCTGGCGGTATAGTCCAAGGTTTTGGAAACCCCGCTAGAAGTGCTGGAACTGCATCCAGAAGTGCTGGAACTGCCTCCAGAAGTGCTGGAACTGCCTCCAGAAGTCTTGGAAACCACGCTAGAGGTTCTGGAAACGCCTCCAGAGGTTCTGGAACTGCATCCAGAAGTGCTGGAAACGCCTCCAGAAGTCTTGGAAACCACGCTAGAGGTTCTGGAAACGCCTCCAGAGATTCTGGAAACCACGCCAGAAGTCTTGGAAACCACGGCAGGGGTTGCGGGGTTTAGTGCGTAAGTCGCTTAATGGACTGCAATAACGTCATAAGGAGCGGGGGACGCGCGGGCGCTGAGTCCGCGCGCGTCAGAAGAGGCGGGTGTTTCATCGGCTCTTTCTCATACTATCTAATTTTGTTGTATGGGGGAATGGGGGTGATCGCTTACCTTTTAGGCGTTTTAAGGCTCACGCTGCGGGTGCTCTAACCTGTTTTGCCCCATATTTCATTTTGGGGGGTAGCGGAAGACCGCGCAAGCGGGCTGTAGCGCAGGGGGGCGCGACACGAGGGCGACCATGTGCCGACCTCCGTTTTGGAAATAGCGCCCCCCTTCTTACCTTTCTTATTCTTCATGTACAGAGACAGCGGAGACCCCTGGCGGGATTAGCAACACCCTTCGGGTGTTTCAAAGGCATCAAACGGGATCAGCGGAGACCCCTGTCGGGATTAGTAACACCCTTCGGGTGTTTCAAAGGCATCAAACGGGGTCCGCGGAGACCCCTGTCGGGGTAAGCAACACCCTGCGGGTGTTTCAAAGGCATCAAACGGGATCAGCGGAGACCCCTGTCGGGATTAGCAACACCCTTCGGGTGTTTCAAAGGCATCAAACGGGGTCCGCGGAGACCCCTGTCGGGATCAGCAACACCCTGCGGGTGTTTCAAAGGCATCAAACGGGATCAGCGGAGACCCCTGGCGGGATTAGCAACACCTTTCGGGTGTTTTAAAGGCATCAAATGGGATCAGCGGAGACCCCTGTCGGGATTAGCAACACCCTTCGGGTGTTTCAAAGGCATCAAATAGGGTCAGCGAAGACCCCTGTCGGGATTAGTAACGCTCTTCCTAACAACAAAGAGGTTCCGCTTGCGTTGCAAGCGTAACCGTCAAGACGGGGACAGCGGCACCCCCTTTCTAACAACACCCCGTAAGAAGTATTTAAACAGGCTATGCCTGTTGACAGAAAGGGGAAAAATTAGTATTATAATAAGCACGCGACACTAGCTCAGGTGGATAGAGCAACTGCCTTCTAAGCAGTAGGTCGGGGGTTCGAGTCCCTCGCGTCGCAATACCCCGCCTTCAAATCCCCAAAATCCGCTGAACCGCGGCGAAAACTTCTTCCTCTGTAGGTATAACGCCGCCCGAATGACCTAAAAGATGCACCGGCGACCGCGCCGCGCCCGCCTCGCCCTCCAAAAGCGACAGCTTCACATCCTCCACAAACTGCCCCATACTCATCTCCACAACCAAAAACGGCTTACCCGCCGCCGCTATCTCCGCAATCTCCTTGTAAGGAAAAGGCCAGAGCGTAATAGGACGGAACAACCCCACCTTGACCCCCGCCTCTTCAGCCAGCTTCTTCGCGCCAAGCGCCACCCGCGCCGACGTGCCATACGCAACAAGAGTCAACGCCGCACCCTCAGTGTCAAGCGATTCATAGCGCGTTTCCGCAGACTTAATCGCCTCGTAACGGACGAACCTCGCCTTTGTCCTTGCCTCCAAATTCTCCGGCACAAGGTCTATGGAGGTGATATGCCGCGCGGTCGTACGCGCCTGCTCAGCCATCTTACCCACAGCCCATTCCCGCGGAGGCGTCGTTTCCCGCGCAGGCGGTAAAACCACGCCTTCCATCATTTGCCCCAACATCCCATCAGCCAACACGATGACCGGGACGCGGTACTCGTCAGCCAAGTCAAACGCAAGATACGTCAAATCCGCGCACTCCTGAACGCTCTTCGGGGCAAGCACGATGCAATAGTAGTCCCCGTGTCCGCCGCCGCGCGTCGATTGGAAGTAATCAGCCTGACTCGGCGCGATAGAACCAAGCCCAGGACCGCCGCGTACCACGTTGACAAGCACGAGCGGTATGTCCGCCCCAGCCGCGTAGGAGATGCCTTCTTGTTTGAGGCTTACGCCCGGACTAGAGGAAGACGTCATGGCACGCGCCCCAGCCGCGGACGCCCCGTATACCATGTTGATCGCCGCGGTCTCACTCTCCGCTTGTATGAAGACCCGTCCCTTGTCAAGCATGTTCTTTGCCATATACGCAATCAGTTCGTTCTGCGGCGTTATGGGGTACCCGAAATACGCGCCGCATCCTGCCCGAATAGCGGCTTCGGCAATGGCTTCGTTGCCTTTCATTAGTCTCTTTTCTTCCATAGTTAAACCGCCTCCTCATATACGGCTATACATACGTCCGGGCAAACCGCGTAACAGTTCCCACACGCTATACATTTCTCCATGTTCGACGCGATAACCGGGTACGTTCCCGCGGAATTAGCCGCATCCTCCTTGCTCAAAACTTTCACAGGACAAGCGCGGATACACAGATAACAGCCCTTGCACAGTTCCCGATCAATTTCAATCTTTCCTTTTTTCACCATAACTCCCTTCAGGCACAGCCTGTTTGACGACTTCCCAGAACAATCATTGTCCGTAGTATACTATAGATTATCTTAAAGAGGCAAGTCGCGTCCATACGGCTGTGGTGTCAGACACGCCTGCTTCCCTGCGCCCTGCCCCTTCGGATAACGAGTAGACTCCGCTTGCGTGCAAGCGCACCCTGCGGGTGTTTTAAAGGCATCAAACGGGGTCGGCGGCTACCCCTGTCGGAATCAGCAACACCCTGCGGGTGTTTTAAAGGCATCAAACAGGGTCGGCGGCTACCCTTGTCGGAATCAGCAATGCTCTTCCTAACAACGAGTAGGTTCCGCTTGCGGTGCAAGCGTAACCGTCATGTCGGGGTCAGCGGTACACCCTTTCTAACAACACCCCGTATGAAGTATTTAAACACCCTCCGGGTGTGGTTGAATATTTTGAATATTAGGGTATAATTATTCTTATGAAAGTAAAACTTGTTTTATTGCTACCTATTCTGATAGTAAGTTCGTGTTCTACGAGCAAAATTGCTATGAGATCGGATGATCCTGAATTCATCGGAAAATTCATACCCGGCGTTATTGAAAAGGGCGAAAAGCAACTCGCCAAGACGCCGGACAATACAGCGCTTGCCCTTGAAACAGGTTCCTTTTATGTGATGTACGCCAACGCCTTTGTACAGGGTCCCGCGGAAATGCTTACGGTGGAGCGATACGAAGAAAAGGAAGCTAAGCTGGCGGAGGCGAAAACCCTCTATCTCAAAGGCGTCGCTATTCTTGATCAGGCGCTTGAGAAAAAATACCCCGGATTCGGCGATATTTATACGGCGGACGATGAGGATAAAGCCGCAATCCTGACGCAGATAAAGGCAGACGATACGCCCTTCCTCTATTGGACTGCGGGCGGGGCGCTCTCGGCTTACGCTTTAACTCCGTTTGACTTTGAATTGGGGCAAAAGATTCCCACACTCAAAGCCATGATTGACCGCGCCTATGCGCTTGACCCGAATTTCAACGCGGGCGCGCTCGATGACTTCTACGTGCTTTTCTACGCATCTATGCCAGAGGCGCTCGGCGGAGACAAGACTAAAGTTCCCGAACACTTCAAGCTTGCCGTGGAGAAATCAGGCGGGCGACTGGTTGGCCCTTTTGTGTCTTACGCTCAATCTGTTACCATACCCGCCCAAGATTACACCGCTTTTCAGGAAACCCTGGTCCAAGCGCTTGCCATTGATGTAAACAAAGACAAAGACAACCGTCTGGTAAATACCATAAATCGGCGCAAGGCGCAGTATTTACTTGATAATGCGGTTCTCTTCTTCGCCTCAGCAGGCGAGGAATGGGTAGACGATGAATGGATAGATGACGAAGAATGGTTTGATGATGATACATGGATTGACGAATAAATTTTAATATTTTTGAGGAGAAAAAAGATGAAAAAGATTACGATAGCGTTATGTGTATTGCTGACTATGGGGGCGCCGATTTTTGCGCAGAAGAAAGTTACCATAAAACTTGCGTCTTTGGTGCCAGAAGGCACGGATTGGGGCAGAGCCTTGAACCGTATGGCAAAGGAATGGAGCGATGCTACCAATGGACAGGTTCAACTCATTGTTTACCACAACGGGTCCCAAGGTTCCAACGAGGCTGATATTTTGCGGAAGCTCAAGGGCAACCAGATACAAGCGGCTGTTTTCACATCAATGGGTATGTCTCTGATAAGCCCGGAGATAATGACGTTAAGCACGCCGTTTCTCATTCGGGACAATCGGGAGCTTGATCTGGTGCTGTCCGCGGTGAAACCTGACCTTGAATCGAAAATACAGAAGGGTGGGTACGTTTCGCTTGCGTGGGCAAAGTCAGGCTGGATACGCATCTTTTCCAAAGCGCCGATACTCGTTCCCGACGATTTAAAGAGGCAGAAGCTAGGTACGAGCAACGACACGCCTGCTATGAATCAGGCGTTCAAAGCGATGGGGTATCAACTCGTTCCCGTTGACTTTAATAGCATACTTCCCTCTCTGCAAAGCGGTATGATAGACGCGGTTTATCAGAGTCCAGCCGCGGCCGCGGGTTATCAGCTCTTCGGGGTCGCCAAGAACATAACTTCGTTCAACATAGCGCCGTTCATGGGCGGTATCGTGATGAACCGTGCGGCGTGGCGCAGTATTCCCGATCAATACAAACCCCAAATATTGAATATCTGCAAGCAGATAGAAAAGGAAATCTCCAGCGCTATAGATCAAATAGAAGCGAGTGCAATAAGAATCATGTCAAATAACGGTCTTATCATAAACAATATTACGCCGACGCAGGCGCAACTCTGGTTTGCGGACGTAGAGAAAGCCACGCCCGGTTTGCTCGAAGATGGCGTCTTTGATAGGCCGCTTTACCTGAAGATAAAAGGGCTATTGGGAAGATAGGATTGCTCTCAATGTTCAGGAACCATTGCCTTCATAAATAAAGGATATTATGCAAAAAATCAAGTCTCATTCGGAAAAACCAAACCGATTGTACCGTGCGCTATGTAGGATTGAGGAATTTATCTGTTACTTTTCGCTCGTATGTTTGGCGTTGTTTCCCGTGCTGGGCGCTCTTGCGCGGCTCTATTACACCAATGTTACGGATGGACCCGCCCTACTTGCGGATATTGTGGAAATATTTTCAGAAATGGGCGCATCCGATATACTTACCCACCTTTTGCTGGTCGCTGGTCTTTTTGCGGGTATGTTGACCACTAAAAACCAGAATCATCTTGCCATAAGCGTGGTACAGAATTTCACCGGGGAAAAGGTGCGGCGTCCCATAGCTGTGTGGTCCGGATTGTTGTCGTCTTTTATTGCGACCATTATCGCGTGGAGCGCGGTTCCTTTCATAAAGATATGGCTTGACGGGCGGCTTATAGGCTTTATTCCGGACGTTGTATTCGCGGCGGTCATACCGCTCGGCTATGGCGTAACGGCGATTCGGTTTGCCTTGCAAACGCCGATAAGGGGCAAGGCGCGGATTCTGTCTTTCTCGGCTATAATCGTCGGCTCCCTTGCTTCCTTCCCGCTTATCGCCAAAATCATCTGGGGTTTTGATGTTCCGGACGCGGCTTATGTAGTCATAGACGCCTGTACTGCCATTGCCTCGTTCATTAAAATACCTGCGGTGGCGATCCTTCTTGTTTCCGCGCTTGCGGGCATCCCTCTGTTTACGGCGATTGGAGGGCTTGCCCTTATCTTGCTTGCCGCGGACGGTGGAGAACTAGACGTTGTAGCAAACCAAATATATGCGACGCTCACGAGCGATAGTTTCATCGCTATCCCGCTTTTCACGCTGACGGGATTCTTCCTCTCGGAAAGCAAGGCGGGAACACGGTTAGTCGCCACATTCAAAGCCTTATTTAGCTGGCTTCCGGGCGGCATGATAATAGCGACCGTTGTGATCTGCGCGTTCTTTACCACATTCACCGGTGCGTCTGGGGTTACTATTTTAGCCCTCGGCGGGGTCTTGCTAACCATCTTACGCGATGTCAAATATAAGGAGAAATTCTCTATCGGTTTGCTGACCTCTGTAGGGAGTATCGGCTTGCTCTTTCCGCCGAGTATCCCCATCATCCTCGTGGGGGTCGCTACGCAAACGAACATTCTCCACGTGTTTTTAGGGGGCGTCATTCCGGGTATCCTCCTTGTTATAACGGTCATCATATTCGGCATCGTCGCGTCTGTCAAAACGAAGATTCCTGTAGAGAAATTCAGTCTGAAGGAAACAAGCGTCGCATTGCGGAGAGCGGCTCTTGAGATTCTGCTCCCCTTCATTCTCATAATCGGCTACTTTTCTGGCGTGCTGTCCTTGGTGGAGATCGGCGCGGTCGCTGTTCTCTACGTGTTCATCGTGGAGGTTGCGATTCACCGCGACATATCCCTAAAGAATGTAGTAAGGGTGTTCCAAAAGGCGGTTCCTATAATCGGTGGTATTTTGTCTATTCTTGCTTTGTCTCAAGCTCTGTCTTATTACATCGTTGACACGCAAGCGCCGGAAAACTTCGCCCGGTGGATGCAAACGGCGGTTCACTCAAAATACTTGTTCCTCCTGCTTTTGAACCTTGCCCTGCTCGTGGTTGGCTGTTTGATGGATATTTTCTCCGCCATCCTTATCGTTCTGCCGCTTATCGCGCCGCTTGGCGTGGCTTACGGCATAGACCCTGTGCATCTTGGCATCATCTTCATCACAAACCTCGAACTTGGGTTCCTCACTCCGCCTGTAGGTATGAATCTCTTTCTCGCATCCTACCGGTTTGAGAAACCGTTTACCGTCATCTGTCGCTATGTCTTGCCGTTCTTGCTCATTCAATTGGCGGTAGTTTTGCTTGTTACCTATGTACCGGGGCTGTCTACCTTCCTTCCCAGACTACTCAGTCGCTAACAGCCGAAGGCTGTTTAAATACTTCTCACGGGGCGGTGCCCGAAAGGTGGCGCCGCTGTCCCCGTCTTGACGGTTACGCTTGCAAGCAAGCGGAACCTATTCGTTGTACGACACCTCTGACACCCCGTAAGGTCGCCGCCTTTAAAACACCCGAAGGGTGCGCTTGTAAACAAGCGGAACCTCCGCGATGTCTGACACCCTGCTAACTGCTAACTGCTAACTGCTAACTATTCACTTTTATAGTATGAGGGGGGCGCGGTTTTCCACAACGGAGGATGGCACACAGGCGCCCTTGTGGTGCGCCCCCCTGTCTCCAGACCGCGCCCGCACAGCGGATTGCATAAAGGGCGCGGTCTTCCGCCACCCCCCCAAACGCCCAAAGCATTGCCCATACGCGTGTATGAAACCTTTATACGCGTGTATCAAACTTCCATACGCGTGTATTAAACTTCCATACGCATGTATCAAACTTTTATACGCGTGTATTAAACTTTTATACGCGTGTATTAAACCTCTATACGAGTGTATCAAACTTTTATACGCTCGTATGAAATCTTTATACACTCGTATGAAACTTTTATACGCTCGTATGAAACTTTTATACGCTCGTATGAAACTTTTATACGCTCGTATGAAACCTTTATACGCTCGTATGAAACCTTTATACGCGTGTATCACACTTCCATAAGCGCTTATCACACTTCCACAAGCGCTTATCACACTTCCACAAGCGCTTATCACACTTCCACAAGCGCTTGTCAAACCTCCATAAGCGCTTGTCAAACTTCTATAAGCGCTTATGAAACCTCCATAAGCGCTTGTCAAACCTCCATAAGCGCTTGTCAAACTTCCATAAGCGCTTATCACACTTCCATAAGCGCTTATCACACTTCCATAAGCGTGTATGAAACCTCCACAAGCGCTTATCACACTTCCATACGCGTGTATGAAACCTCCACAAGCGCTTATCACACTTCCATACGCGCTTATCACACTTCCATACGCGCTTATCACACTTCTATAAGCGCTTATCACACTTCCACAAGCGCTTATCACACTTCCACAAGCGCTTATCAAACTTCCACACACGCTTATCAAACTTCCACACACGCTTATCAAGCTTCTACACGCGCTTATCCGACACCGCCTTGCCGAGCAACCAAGCCCTGTCGTGGTGTCCGACACCGCCCTGCCGAGCAACCAAGCCTCGCCGTGGTGTCAGACACCGACCTGCCGAGTAATCAAGCCTTGTCGTGGTGTCAGAGACACCGCCCCGTCGAGCAACCAAGCCTCGCCGTGGTGTCTGAGATACCGCTACTGCCGAGCAATCAAGCCCTGCCGTGGTGTCAGATACCGCCCTGCCGAGCAACCAAGCCCTATCGTGGTGTCAGACACACCGCCCCTGCCGAGCAACCAAGCCCTGTCGTGGTGTCAGACACACCGCCCTGCCGCACAACCAAGCCCTATCGTGGTGTCAGACACCGCCCTGCCGAGCAATCAAGCCCCACCGTGGTGTCAGACACCGCCCTACCGAGCAACCAAGCTCTATCGTGGTGTCAGACACCACCAACGGCAGGGTTGGGGTGGGAGGTGGCGGAAGACCGCGCTTGCGCGGTCTGGAGACAGGGGGGCGCACCACAAGGGCACCTGTGTGCCGTCCTCCGTTTAGGGAAGCCGCGCCCCCCTCCTGCTTATTATGGCGCCTGTATGGGTGTCAGCGGCGACCCTTCCAAACAACGAGAAGATTCCGCTTGTTTACAAGCGTAACCGTCAAGACGGGGACAGCGGGTCCGCCTTTCGGACAACAACTTGTGTGAAGTCATCTAACACGCCTTGCGTGTCGGACAACAACCATTGTGAAGTCGTCTAACAGGCGTGCCTGCGGGTGTCGTACGCATAAGCAAATATTTAAAAAACTGTGTAAAACTTAAAAAAATACTTTTGACAGCGGACGTCATTATAGAGGATACTTTACATGTGAAGATACCTATCCATAAAACCACGAGGGCATGGACGTCTTACGACATGATGATCCCCCCCCCCCGCATTACCCTAGATTAAACTCTTATACTGTAAATAGTAACAATCATTATACAAGCGGAATATCCGGTAAAACCGTCCTTTCCGCTTTCTTTCTCCCTTTCTTGAGCCTGCTCAAGACTCCGCTTTCTGCGGAAGTTTCATTTCCGATCTACAAAAAACAGACAAAAATCGCTTTGAATCCCCATAGGACGGCGACCATTCCCTCAAAGACTTCGTCTATTGCCGACTCTTCTGCAAACAACTCAAAAAGCGAGGTATTCGGGCTACGGAAATCGGGAATTTACCATTCGGCTTTATTTGTATTCCATGTGCAGGGCGTTGCTACCCTGCCATTTCAAATATGGAATTAAATTTTAGGAGGGTTTTATGAAAATGAAAAATCTGAAAAACAGCATACCCCTGCTTTTGGCGGCGGCAGTGCTGGTCTTGTACGGATGCTCAGATGGTTCGGACGAGAAAAACGGAGGCGCACTTGTCACAAGCATTAGCGTGACAGGTGTGCCGGTAACACCGGTACCGGATGCGGTCTCCCGCGCTGATTGGACTAGCGCGGACTTCAGCCTGTTAGATCTGGAATCTAATCAGGTGGGAGAGATCGTGATCGGTCAGGCAAGCGCACTCACCAATGCCCAAATAACCGTTGGTGCCAGCGCGGGGGCGAAGGTAAAGTACGCCGCCTCTCAGTTTGATGTCCCGGAAAACTTTCAGGACGGCAGTACCATTACGCTTGTCAACAACGGTTATCTGATCCTTCAGGTAACATCGGAAGACGGGAAGACCGTCAATTACTATGTCGTATCAATAAGCTTGGCGAGCGCCACCGCGACCCTGACCAACATTACGGTGGGCGATGTAACGGCAACCCTTGGGACCCCGAATGGGGATTATAACCAAGCGGTGGCAGGCACGGCTGACCTTGGCGCGGCGCTGACCGGTAAAGCGGTAACGGTTACCAAAGGACAGAGCGGGCAGACCCTTAAGTTTGCCAAAGTAACCGGCAACGGAGCGCCGTCATTCGGTGATACCGCCACCTTTGACTTTGCCGACGGGGATATTCTGTACATCGAGGTAACTGCCGAAAACGGCATTGCAAAGAACATCTACAAGGTTGACATTTGGGGTGTTCGCGCCAAGGTGCCTGTTATTTCACCCGCGGAACTGCCCAACGCTACCTACCAGATCAATGACACTGCCCCCGCAGCGCTGACCGTTACCATATCGCTTCCAGACCTCGAAGAGGTACCAGCTACATCGGTCTTGACCTACCAATGGTACAGTAACACACAGGACAGCAACTCAGGCGGAACGGCGATTACAACCGCGACAACCGCGTCCTTTACGCCGCCTACCACCACGCTGGGAAGGACCTGGTACTATGTGGAGGTAACCCATACCGACAACGCCATAAGCGCCGCGCC
>JAISCD010000105.1 GCA_031265825.1 Treponema sp.
TTCCAAGGCGGAACTTCGAGGTTCCAAGACAGAACCTACAGTTTCCAAAGCGGAACTTCGAGGTTCCAAGATAGAACCTACAGTTTCCAAGGCGGAACCTAGAGGTTCCAAGACAGAACCTACAGGTTCCATGATAGTACACCTACGAAGTTTCCGTACACCTATACCAAGTTCTGATCTTACTAGATCAAGAAGCGATTTTTTCGAGGATGGAAAAACATTTCTGATAGACAGTATAGAAGAGTACAGCTACATTTACTTCGATCCCGTTTGATATTTTAGTCAGGTATACGAGGAGGGATAATCCTGAATATTTTCTTGTCTACGAAAGGTAAAAACATTATATTAGAAAAATGGAATTACCTTGTTATCCCGAATTTGCTCCAATAGGTCTTGAGTTTCAATCTGAAATTCAAAATTTGCTTTTGGACGCGCCTGATGGCGTTTCAGAATATACGTTTTCTAATCTTTATCTGTTTCGACGAAAGTACACATATATGGTCTCTGTAATGGGCGATGCTTTTATTGTTTGTGGTAAAAAAGACGGCGAGAATTTCTTTGAGACGCCTTGCGCCTTGCCGCCGCCTGATGTCTTATCCATTCTTTTTCAAAGTAATAACTACTGGAAGGGTATACCTGCTTCTCTCTTGGAGGGGGCGAGGGCGTTTTGTGGTCAAGACGAATTTTGCCGACGGAACGGCGTTGATATAATCGAAGACCGCGATAATTTTGATTATCTTTATAAAAGAATAGACCTTGCGGAACTTTCAGGCAAGAAATTTCACAAGAAACGGAATCTGGTAAACGCTTTTCTTAATAGTTACGTCCCGCAGGCGTTTCCTTTAACCGAGGATCGCGTTCCTGACGCTATGAAGGTTCTTGACCATTGGCGCAGAGATAAGGGCGAAGACGGCGATTATCTCGCTTCAAAGGACGCTCTGGAGCTTATCGGCGTACTTGGTATGATCGGAAATATTTATTACATAAACGGAAGACCGGTCGGGTGGTGCATGGGAGAGGGGCTTGCAAGAAATACGATGTTCGCTGTACATTTCGAGAAGGGCGTTGACGATTATAAGGGTGTTTATCAATACATCAATCAAGAATTCGCGGCTTCTTTACCGGAAAATTTCGTTTTCATAAACCGCGAACAGGATCTGGGTGACGAGGGTCTGCGGCAGGCGAAAATGACTTATCGTCCTGTTGGCTTTGTGAATAAATACGTCATGCGCCGTTAATATAGAAAAATCCCTGAACAACTTCGTCTTTTGGGATTTCTTATTGGTTTTTCCCTAGTTTAACAAATTAATTTTCTCCTACTTGACAAAAATTGAGAATTCTTTTATAGTATCTTTAATATATTGATGCTTACTAAAGGGTCGTTGAACGACCTTTTTTACTTATAACTTACGAAAAAGGAAAAGGGAAATTGCGATTTGTCCCGCGGGAATCAGACCCGCTGTTCGACTCTTTGGAAGAAGTCGTTAATGGATTTGGTATGTCTCTGATAGACCTCGTTGTTTCCAAACATAAAATGTCGGTTCAAATTCGTGCGACGATTGATAAGAAAGGGATTGTAAGTATTGACGACTGCTCCCGCGTTCATCGCGCCATTATCCCACGATTGGATTTGTTTTTTTCTAACGATTACTCGGTTGAAGTGTCTTCTCCGGGCATAAATAGAAATATAAAAAACGGCGCCGAGTTGATTCACTATCTGGGACGAGGTATCCGATGTTATCGCTCGGATGTTTCCGATTGGATCGTAGGTATACTGCTTGCTGTAGATAAAGAAGGTGTCGTGATAGCAAAAAGGGATGCTTCGGTGGAACCGGAGAGAATAAGTTTTGATGTTATCGCAAAGGCGAAGTTGGACTATTCCCAGGAATTAGGAGGATAGATTTTGGCAATAGATGTATCTGAAGCAATCTCTCAACTCAAACAAGAGCGTGGTTTGTCTGAAGAACATATTCTACAGACGATAGAGGAGATTCTTATAACAGCGTATCGGCGTAAATACAAAATACGATCGGCGAATGGAAAACAGGAGTCTGATCTAACTAACGCGGTGATTCGTTTCACGGACGATCAGAAGGTTTCTATTTTTGCAAAAAAGAAAATAGTTGCAGAAGGCGAGACTGTGAATCCTGTGTATGAGATACCTCTGGCGGAAGCAAAAAAATCGAATGCTGAAGCGGAAATTGGAGATGAGCTTCTTATTGAGATTGATCCTAGTGGTTTCAACAGAGCCGCAGTTCATAGCGCGAAACAGACTGCACGGCATTCTATACAGAGTATTCAAAATACTAGCCTTTATGATGAATTTAAATCTAAAGTGGGTGAAATTATTATTGGGTATTATCAAAGGGAAAGAAACGGCGATATTTACGTTGACTTGGGCAAAGTTGAAGGGGTGCTTCCCAGACGTTTCCAGTCTCCACGGGAGTACTTCCATACAGATGATCGCATCAAAGCGTTGATATACGATGTGAAGAAGAATTCTTCGGACTTGCAGGTAATTCTTTCTCGTACTCATACAGATTTTGTACGAGCGGTTCTAGTACTTGAAATACCAGAAATCTATGACAAAACTGTTGAGATTCACCGTATCGTCAGACAGCCTGGATATAGAACGAAGATTGCAGTCTACTCAAACAAAGAAGACATTGATCCAGTGGGCGCATGTGTGGGACTTAAAGGAGTGAGGATACAGTCCATCATTAAGGAATTAGAGGGAGAGAAGATAGACATTCTCAAATACGAGATAGATCCTTCGCTTTTTATAAAGAATGCGCTTTCACCCGCAGAGGTGCGAGAAGTCATCATCCTTGATGAATACAAACATCAAGCATTAGCGGTTGTGAATGATTCTCAATTATCCCTTGCTATTGGTAAACAAGGTAACAATGTGAAGCTCGCCAATAAACTCGTTGACTGGAGCATCGATGTCAAGACTGAGACTCAGTTTGCTCAGATGGACATCGCCACCGAGTCGCGGCGTGCTGTATCCGAGTTGTTCAATGAAGTCGAAGAATATTCCCGCATTTCGGAACTGCCGGGTGTAGATGCGCAGGTTTCCATGGAAATCAAAAATAAGGGCGCAGACTACATTGAAGATTTCATAGCGCTGAGCCCTCAAGAACAACTCGAGAAATTCAATCTATCTCATGAACAGCTCGACACACTGAACAAGCTGATAGAAGAATATGTGGACATCGTTGAGGAGGAAGTCGAAGAACTTCCAACCGAAGAGATTGAAATCGAAGAATACCAATGTCCGAAATGCGGCGCTAAAATAACGCTCGATATGACTAGTTGCCCGAATTGTGGCATCGGCTTAAGCTTTGAATACGAAGATGAGGAATAGAGAATAGGGGGTGTTGTTGATAAGTTTTTGATTAAACTTTCATACTACATTCCCAACTTCCTATTTCCTGCTTTGAAAAGGTGGTTTATGGCAGAGGAATTAGAAAGAATACAAGAACCTAAGACGGAACTCATCAAACGGCATTCCTTAGAAAAAAAAGGAGAGGAGAGCAAGTCTATCCAGAGGGAAAAGACAGAGAAAAATGAACGCATTGAACATCGGAAGGTAATTGTAGTAAAAAAGAAGCCTTTGACTAGAAAACTACAGCCTAAGATAGTCATTACGACGGCTGATGTTGTGGCGCCTATCGTGGCTGAACCTGTGGTTGAAAAAACGGAAAAGATAGAAAAACGGTCAAAATATTCACAAGAAGTAGTTAAGACGGAAAAAAGTGAAGAATCTGAAAGAATATTGGAAAATATTAAGCCTGTATCGACGGAGAAATCGGTAGAAACGTCGCCCGTCGTGGAAAACGCAGCTAAAATAGATCCGAAAGCGGTCCGTGTCTTCCAAATAAAAGAACGTCCTCATGTTATTGCAGGTAAAGTTGGGGGGCGAGTTGTTGGACTAAAGGCGTACCAAGAGAATAAGCCCCATCAGCGGAATAAAAACGATGGAAAACAAGACGGTCAATATCCTGACCATCGTCAGAGTGGGCGTGGCAACACTTCTCCTGAAAAGCCTTATGAGCATAGAGGGAAGCCTGATTTTTCTCCGGGGAATGTCCGTAACAACGGTCCGCGTTATCCGAGACAGCAAGGTGCGTCTGATAATCGTCCGGGTAGAAACTTTGGCGGGCAGAGACCGCCCCGTCCTTTTGGCGCCAGGATCGCATCCAGCGTAATCCCACAGTCGCCGCCATCGTCTGATGTGAAATCTCCAGCAAAGCGCTCATTTAAGGCGAAAAAACTGGTCTACACGCGTAGAGAAAAAGAAGTAGAGATGGAGGAAAAACTCCATTCTGCCAAAAAGAAGATAATCCGTTCCGCTAGTCCGGTGCCGAAGACTATTGAGATAATGGAAGTGATTTCAGTCGCAGAACTAGCAAAGAAGATGAATCTTCGTGCGGCGGACCTCATTGCCAAACTCCTGTCCATGGGACAGCTTGTAAGTATCAATCAGCAGATGGATGTGGATACTGCCAGGTTACTTGCATTGGAATACGGCGCGGATGTGAAAATCGTTAGTCTATTCGATGAGACCGTTATTGAAACTAAGTCGGACGAAGCGATTGATATGATGCCTCGTCCACCGGTTGTTACGGTTATGGGACATGTCGATCATGGCAAAACTAAACTCTTAGATGCTATTCGTAGTTCCGATGTAGTTGCTGGCGAGTTCGGCGGTATCACCCAGCACATCGGCGCATATACAGTGGAAACTAAGCGTGGCAGAATCACCTTTTTGGACACGCCTGGACATGAAGCATTCACGCGGATGCGGGCGCGAGGTGCGCAAGTGACGGACATCGTGGTGCTTGTGGTTGCGGCTGACGACGGGGTTATGCCTCAGACTATTGAAGCAATCAATCATGCAAATGAGGCGGACGTTCCCATTATCGTGGCAATCAACAAGATCGACAAGCCAGATGCAAACATCGATCGTGTGAAGACCCAGCTCTCGGAATTGGGCTTACAGCCCGAAGAGTGGGGAGGCCAGACGATGTTCGTAGAAATTTCCGCGCTGAAAAAACAGGGGCTTGATAAACTTATTGAGAATATTCTCCTCGAGGCGGAAATTCAGGAATTACGGGCGAATTATCACCGCAATGCGGAAGCCAAGGTGCTTGAGTCGCGCATCGACCCGGGTCGGGGAACTGTAGCAACTGTCATCATTGAGAGAGGTACGCTTAAGATAGGCGATTCATTTGTTGCGGGTATTTGGCCCGGAAAAGTACGCGCTTTGTTTAATGATAAAGGCAGCCGTGTCAAAGAAGCAACCCCTGCAATGCCCGTTGAAGTTATCGGTTTTGACGAAGGCATCCCTAATGCAGGGGATCCGTTCCAAGTAGTTGAAGATGAGAAGTTCGCTCGTGGAATCTCCGCTAAACGTAGAGAACTCAAGCGCGTCGAAGACGCCAAAAACGTTAAGAAAATCACCCTTGAAAACCTCCACGATACTATTTTTGAAGGTGGTATTCAGGAACTCAAAGTCATCGTCAAGGCTGATGTGCAAGGCGCCGCGGAAGCTCTCCGTTCCAGCCTCGAAAAGCTCTCCACGAAAGAAGTGCGCCTCAATGTCATACAGGCTTTGCCCGGGGCAATCAACGAAGGCGATGTAGAGCTTGCCATCGCATCTAAAGCTATTATCATCGGTTTCAATGTACGCCCTGTGCCTAAGGCGAAAATCTTAGCAGACCAAGAAAAAGTTGACATCCGCAAATATAACATTATTTTCAAAGCCACCGAAGAAATGCAACAGGCGATGGAAGGAATGCTTAAGCCTGACGTGAAAGAGGAAACCATCGCAACGGTTGAGGTGCGGAATACATTCAAGACCCCGAAATTCGGTGTCATTGCAGGCTGTTATGTACTTACAGGTACGATCAAACGGAGTGCCAGCGCCCATATTATCCGTGACAACGTCGAACTTTATTCAGGAAAAATCGCCTCTCTGCGGCGTTTCAAGGACGATGTGAAAGAGGTAGCGACCGGCTTTGAGTGCGGTCTGGGCATCGAAGGTTTCAACGATATGCAAGTCGGGGACCAGCTTGAAATATTCGAGATGATCGAGGTTGCAAGGAAGCTCGTACCCTCTGTAAAATGAAAAAAGTATTATAGCTTGTTTCGTTGCCATTATCAAGAAATATTGTAAACCACCTCCAACGCTCTTCGGTATAATGCTTTGAAGGTGATCTACAAACATTTATGCTTTCTGTGGATGAACCCATTGCGGCATTAGGCGGAACGTTTCTGCAAATATTTCGTGGAATAATTATCGCTATATTTTTATTTCTTTCTCAAATATATAACTTATTTCATATTTTTCTTTTGGATTTTCTATTTTTATGATCTTAAACCCACATTTATTTACATAAAAATGATGGTTTCTTGTCGAAAACCCAGGAGTTTCGGTTCTCCACACTTTTGTTTCTGGATATTTTTGTTCGATATATTTCCAAATTATTAATCCAATACCTTTATCCTGATAATCAGGATCAATAAAAATATTTCCTAAATAATTTTCCTGACTGCTATTTATCCAAACACATATAGCTCCAACGGGTACATCGTCTTTATATACAGCATAAGCACATGTACCTTTATGAAAGTACCATTTTCTTAAAAAATCGCCATTGTCATAGCCGGGAGGTCCTCCTGCTTCCTTTCCAAGATGTATTTGAAAATCTTTATCAAACGATCTTTTCATTATTGGAGTAAATATTTTTATATCATTCTCTTTAAATGATCTAAAATTTAAGCCACAAAAATTTTCTATAATTATGTTTTCTTCCATATTTTATTATGTTTCGATATTCTATTTCTGTCAATGTCAAATATCGCTGGGAATATTTTCGTAATTCACTATATTCTCCACCAACGTCGTGAACTTATTGTTTTCAGCGGGCGTAAGTTCGTTTTGCGAATACAGAGATTGCTCGAAAAGAGCGCCGCAGAGGACGACCGCATCCTTTCTTTCCCCTTCTGGTACAGCGGATGATAACAGGGCGCAGAATTCGCCCGGGGCAAGAGACGGTTTCCAGATAACGCCGAGCGTTTCATCTCCCCAGATGATCAGGCGGGCGAAGAGATTAACGCTCTGCTGTATCTTCTTCTTCTTTGCGGATGTGTACGCGGCAAGCACCTCGCTCGACACGCGGGATACATCCGCGTTCTTTTCCCGCATAAGACGGCGCGTCTCTCGGTACTTAAAGAAAGAAACGATTGATCCAATAACCCCCCGCCAATTTCGTAAACTACCAAGCCATTCTAGGAATTCCTTCCAAAGCCGTTTGAGATTCGCCCGCCCCTTCGTAAAGGAATAAGAAAGATCGCCCTTAAAGAGCGGCTTGAGCATAAAAAACAGAAACGCGAGAATAGCAAGCGCGACAAACCCGCGTTGAACGTATTTCCACCCCTCCCACGGTTGTGCCTCGCCAAAGGTCTCGGCGAGCTGTTGTCCCAGAGGCATTGACGGGATTTCAGGATACAGGGTGGGTTTCGCCTCTAAAGACAGCGGCGGCTTGTAAAAGAGGCTTGCAAGCCACGCAAAAAAGCGGGTTATGAGGGACAAGGGCAGGAGGCTCCGATTTGACGACAGGAGAAACGCAAAGACCGCGCCCGCGCCGGTAAACAAGAATATCCCCAGAATCTGTCGTAGCCGAAACGTCTTTGAGATGGAAAGTCCCTCTCCGGCAAACGCGTACTCTTGTTTCATGAGCGCGAGAAAGCCGAGTATACACATTGCGGCTACTGTGGTGAAGAGCAAGAACACGAGGGGAAACAGAACCGCGGGTGTTTTTGAGAAGATCACCACGATTGCAAGCGCGTCTATGACCATGAGATGAGCGAAAACCGTTTTTCGCATCCTGTCGATTCTTTCGGTATTGATAAGATCGGGGTTTTCAATAATAGCGACTCTAAGTGCCTCGCCGTTCAAAGACTCGGCGAATTTCTCAAACCGCCGCTGTCCACGGAATATCTGTTTGAGGTTGAGGGTTATTGACCATGCGTAGAGGCTTGCCATAACCGAGCCTATGTTAGCGATGTTGGGAATGAAACCGTGTCCTATCGGACGCAAACCCGCGCAAAGGGACGCAACCGTGTATGCGAGTGCGGTAATCGCTATGCCACCCCGAATGTGCGCGGCGGCGTGGTTCACGAGTCGGTCGCGGAGTAGGTCGTAATAAACGGATGCGGCAAGCGCCGCGACAAAACCTGCGGCGATTACGCGAAAAAGGGGAAAGCGGATTGGAACAATAGCCGCGATGAGTAAAACAGCCGCCCCCAAAAAGAAAACCGGACCGATCAGCGCGAAGAGTCCGTAAACGGGTCCGCCGGAAAGGAACTCGTCCTTTGTTATTTTTTCATTTTCTCCCATTTTTCTATTCTCCTTTCAGATATTTTTTCCTGAGGCATGAACCGTTTTGACAAGCGCCGCCATTTTCTCTCTGTCTTTCACGCCGTTTGTTTCCGCGCCGCTTGAGACGTCTATACAAAAGGGCGCTTGCAAGACGGCGCGGGAGATGTTTTCGAGTCCGATGCCGCCGGCTAGGAATACGGGGCGGGGCGGCGGTTGGAGAAGTCGTGTCAGACGCCAATCAAAGGTCTTGCCGCTTCCGGCTCCGCTGTCAAACAAGACGTAATCCGCCGCGGTTTGGATGTGGTTGAAGGCGTCGCTGTCGGGTGTATCGCGCAAAAACACTTCGTCGCTCACGCGGAATGCCTTGATGATCGGCGCGTCGCAGGCTGTCTTGAGTCGTCTGATGAATGTCTCGTCTTCTTTGCCGTGGAGTTGGGCTATGGAGAAAACGCCGGCGCGGTAAAGAGTCGCTATTTCTTCCACAGGCGCGTCCACAAACACGCCGACTGGCAGGATCGCGCCCGAAAGTCGCGCCCGCAGTCGCCCCGCAAGAGTCGGCGTAACGCGCCGTTTGCTCTCG
Source organism: Treponema sp. (assembly GCA_031265825.1). Lineage (GTDB taxonomy): Bacteria > Spirochaetota > Spirochaetia > Treponematales > Breznakiellaceae > JAIRKH01. The sequence continues at coordinate 8,970 of JAISCD010000105.1, forward strand.
GCAAACACAAAGCCCACGTAATCTGGCGCCGTCTCATTCGCATAATCAATGTCTTCTTCGCGGAACAATCCGCAGATTTTTATCTTCATTATTACCTCCCACACGCGAGGCGTGTTTCAATACTTCACACGGGGCGTTGTACGAAAGGGTGCGCCGCTGACCCCGTCCTGACGGTTACGCTTGCACACAAGCGGAACCTTCGCGTTATTAAGGAACAAGACGCTTTAGAACACCCGAAGGATGCGCTTGCAGGCAAGCCTGTTTAACACCCAAAGGGTGTTTGAATACTTCACAACGGGCGTTGTACGAAAGGAAGTACCGCTGACCCCGACAGGACGGTTACGCTTGTAAACAAGCGGAACCTGCTTGTTGTTAAGGAACAAGACGCTTTAGAACACCTGAAAGGTGCGCTTGTCCACAAGCGGAACCTCCGCGTTGTTAGGGAGCAAGACGCTTTAGAACACCCGAAGGATACGCTTGCAGGCAAGCAAAACCTACTTGTTGTTAAGGAACAAGACGCTTTAGAACACCCGAAGGATGCGCTTGTCCACAAGCGGAACCTACTCATTGTCCGGCACCCTGCTAACTGCTAACTACTAACTGCTAACTGCTAACTGTTCACTATTCCTTGCTCACTTTCATAGTAGGAGGGGGGCGCGTCTTTCCTTAAACGTGATTGGCACACAGGCGCCCTTGTGGTGCGCCCCCCTGTCTCCAGACCCCCTTCGGGGGTCTTCCGCCACCCCCCAACCCAACTCTCGGTGTCTGACACCACGGATAAGTTATTGAGGCGGTGTCTGGCACCATAAAACTTTCAGAGCCAGCTCTCTTGCTTGCCCAGCCAGCGATAGAGCCTTCAGAGCAAGAAGAATATACATGATTCTCTTACTTTCTTTCTTTGCCTCTTATACTTTTTCGGCTTCGTGGTAAATTTCCCCATAGTTCCGCCGCAGTTTTTTTTAACCCTTTCCGAGCTTCCCGGAGTTATCCGATAGAACTCCGAAGTTATTCCGGATACCCTTGGGGTGGGTCAAAGTGCCTTACTCCGCCGCGTCTTGGACTTCGGAGTCCTACAAAATTTTCCCGAAGTTCTTCTGGAGTTTCCCGGAGTTCTTCCGGAGTTTCCCATAGTTCTTCCGGAGTTTCCCGTAGTTCTCCGGAAGTTTCCCGTAGTTCTTCCGGAGTTTCCCGGAGTTCTTCCGGACTTTCCCATAGTTCTTCCGGACTTTCCCATAGTTCTTCCGGACTTTCCCATAGTTCTTCCGGAGTTTCCCGTAGTTCTTCCGAGTAACTCCGATAAAATCGCGCCCTATTTTCGCCGTTTTTAACAAAAGGAGGCTCTACCTCTCTCTCCAAACAACGCGGAGGTTCCGCTTGTTTACAAGCGTAACCGTCAGGTCGGGGTCAGCGGCGCCCCCTTTCGGATAATAACCCGTGTGAAGTATTTAAACACGCTTGCGTGCGGGGTCAGCGGCGCCCCCTTTCAGACAATAACCCGTGTGAAGTATTTAAACACCCGAAGGGTGCCACCGGACTGCGGTAACTTTTTTTGTGCCGGCAAACGCGAGGGACTTACGCGCGCCGCCGAGCGCTTCTATTAAAGCTTGAGAGTCCAACTCGGAGTCCGTAACGATAACCGCTTGGTCGTAAGAGGCAAGATTGTAGACAAAAGTCTCACGCTCGCGGTCATAGGCGCTCGGCAGGCGGTAAGCCGCGAAGATTGGATACCCCGCATGGGACGAGGGCGCAATAGGCGAGCGCGTTGTCGCGTGCGTGTAGACGGCAAGCCCCGGATTTTCCCACTCAATGAACTGCGCCGCATAAAGAGCGGGAAACATGAACTCCTCCGTGCCGAGTATTAGGATTCGGCGCGTATCGCGTCCCAACGCAAGCGTCGCGGATAACTCCTCCGCGAACTCGGCACACGCATTGATATACCGCTTTATGGAAACGCCGTTCCGCGGGTCTTCCTTGCCGCTAATCTCGAAAAAGGCAAAATCCCCCGCATCTGGCTCAGGCAAATCTTTAGCGTCAAATAGTCGGGATAAATCTGGCTTTATCGCTGACGCTATGGAGTCGAATTCATCGTTTGCAACCTTGACAAGATGTACCTCTTGGATTCCCGCGTCTTCAAACAACGCGGCGTCTTCTGTATTCATCACGTTGATAAGGGACGCGACCGCAAAGCGCAACTCGCCGCGCGGGACTGCGTCCATTTCTCCGAGTCGGCTAATAATTGCCCTGATGGTTTTTCCTGTTGAGATTTCGTCATCAATAAATACTATTCTGTCCACGTCGCGGATGAGCTTTGCCCAATTCATTGAGCGGAGTTTCTGTTCAGTCCAGCGGCTATGTGTCTCGGAGAAGGCAAAACCGGGGTCAGTGTCGGTGTGTTCCCGTGTCGTGTGGATGTAGTCGCAGGCGCAAGTCTCGGCGACGACCGCGCCGATGGCGGTCGCGGTCTCCGCAAAGCCCACGCACAAGAGCCGCTCGCCCGGAAACGTCTCTTTTACTAGCCGCCCAAGCTCTCGCATCATCGCCAGCGCGTCCTCTGCCCGCACAGGCAGGTGTTTTCCCTGCAACGGGTTGACAATAACGTATTTCCGAGTGCTTTTATAGTTTCTCCGCGCCACCCTAAGGGTGTTTAAATACTTCATACGGGGTGTTGTCCGAAAGGTAGTGCCGCTGACCCCGTCTTGACGGCTACGCTTGTAAACAAGCGCACCCTTCGGGTGTTAGTCAACTTCACAATGGTTGTTGTACGAAAGGGGGTGCCGCTGACCCCGTCTTGACGGAACCCCGCTTGTAAACAAGCGGGGTTCCTCCGCGTTGTATTGCACGCAAGTGTCAGACACTCGAAGGGTGCGCTTGTAAACAAGCGGAACCTCCGCGTTGTTTGAAAGGGAGCGCCGCTAACCTCGCAGGCACGCCTGTTTAAGGACTTCCCAACGGGCGTTGTTTGAAAGGGAGCGCCGCTAACCCCGCAGGCACGCCTGTTTAAGGACTTCCCAACGGGCGCTGTACGAAAGGCGGACCCGCTGTCCCCGCAGGCACGCCTGTTTAAGGACTTCCCAACGGGTGTTGTTTGAAAGGGGGCGCCGCTGTCCCTGACAGGCACAGCGGGGCAAGAAGCTTTTAAACACCCGAAGGTGTTTAATGGTAGACAATGGAACTTGCGGGGCAAGCTTTTCGGCACAGTCAGCGATAGAGCTTTCAGAGCTGGAAGAATATACATGATTCTTTAATCCATTAAGAAGGTGTCAAAACCAGAATTCTATCTGCCAACGGTAACCTTTCTTAATAAAGTCAGTTATATCTTGCGTTACCAATCCAACGGTTCGTTGGTAGTAGCCATTTACTTCACCCCAACGGACTTCAACAAAATTCCAACCTTTTTTTAGATGAACAGCCCCGCCGTTAAATCTATTAAAATCATTATCCGCATAATAGATATAAATACGGCTACTATTGCCCTTATTATCGTATTTATGTAGCGCGAGATGGACAAAATTCGTATGTTGTATATGTATCTCCGCGATTTTTGCCCCCTGAGTCCAATCACTCCCATACTCTTCGGAGAGCGTCAAGTCCTCTTTCGGGAAATCAATCGCCAATATGCCGTTCTCTATTTGTCCGCGTATCACCCACGGGACACTGTTCGGAAAAGTAGTCGAGGAGGGAATATTATCCCACCCCTGAACCGCGTCATAAATCGCGCTGGTTATATACGGCGTCCCGGTTAAATCCACGCTTGCATCATATCGGGCTGGATTAGGCTCATCTCCCGACCATTCAGAGTACACCTGCCACTCAGGATACTCCGGCCACTCGGTAGACGGCTGGTCAGGCGTCTCCTTCCCACCCAGCGCTATCTCTCCGTTATCTGAACAACCAACAACCAAGAGAACCGCTAAAACCATTAGCTTCTTGATAAGTTTCTTCATATTATACCTCTTCTTCTAACAACGCATAGGTTCCGCTTGCGTGCAAGCGTAACCGTCCTGTCGGGGACAGCGGCACTACCTTTCAAACAACACCCCGTGCGAAGTCGTCTAGCACACTTCGTGTGTGTATAAGCCTTTTAGGGCGTTCAAGTACTTCAAGTAATCCATATACGCCGTGTTATAGGCGGAAACGGCTGACAGATGAGGCAGGACCGTATCGCCTTCTATGAGAATATGTTCGTCGCAGACCTCTTCTATAGTTCTGCTACTTTCCAGCGTCCACAACGCCTGAATCGCGCCGCCCATTGCCGCGGCTTCTTCGCTCGAAGGCGTGCGGATAGGCAGATTCATGACATTCGCCGCTATGGTCTGCCACAGCTTGCTCTTTGCCCCGCCGCCTATGAGACGGATTTCCTTCGCCGCGAAGCCCAATTCACTGAAACCCTCAAGCCCGATTCTCATGCCAAAGATAGCGGACTCAAGACTCGCCCGCGCTATGTTTTCACGCGTGAAGTTCGCGGCAGTCAGCCCGTTGAGACTTGCCCTGCCATTGGGCAGGTTCGGGGTACGTTCCCCGTTAAAGAAGGGCAGAACCACAACGCCGCCCGCGCCAATAAACGCGGTTTCCGCAGAAGCGTCAAAGGCTTTAACGTCAAGCCCGAAAAGCCCGCGGAACTCCTCACTCGCTACCGTGCAGTTCATAGTACAGAGCAAGGGAAGCCAACCGCCTGAAGAAGAACAGAACGCGGCAAGATCGCCCTTGGGATCGATCATCGGCGCGCTTGAAAAGCCGAAAAGCGTGCCAGACGTGCCGAGGCTCATGGTGAGAAACCCGTCCCTAACCGCGCCCGTGCCGATAGCGCCCATCATGTTGTCTCCGCCGCCTGAGGCGACGACCGCGCCTTCAGGGATGCCGTAGAGTTCTGCGGCTTTGGCGGAGACGCGCCCCGCGGAACAACCCGGTTCCACGATACGCGGCAGACAATCTATGACGGAAGGGGCTATGAGGGCGCAGACCTCTTCAGACCAAGCACGTTTTCTTACGTCAAAGAGGGCGGTGCCAGAGGCATCTCCTGCTTCCGCGGTATATTCGTCGGTGAGCAGGAAATTAAGATAGTCGTGGGGCAAGAGGATATGCCGCAATTTCGCAAAGACCTTCGGCTTATGGTTCTTGAGCCATTGGACTTTGGGCGCGGTATAACCCGGTCTCATGGGCAGTCCTGTTTTTGCGATGAGAACGGCTTCTCCGTCTCCTGACGCGGGGTCCAAAGCCGCGGCTTTCGCGGTCAATTCGGCACATTCAGGCGCGGTAGCGGTATCGCACCACAACTTGACGTTGTAGAGAGGCGTGCCGTCCTCGTCCAGAGGCACGAGGCTATGCTGGTGTCCGGACACGCCGATAGCCGCTATGGTTTGCTTGAGTTCCACGTCGAGCTTGTCAAAGCAGGTTTTGAGCGCCGCGTCGTACCATTCCGCCTTTTGTTCGCGGGTTCCGTCGTTTTCCGCGATGAGATCAACGGGCGTTTGACTCCGCGCCAAGACCGCCTTCTTCTCGCCGTCATAAATCACGACCTTGCAACTCTGCGTTCCAAGATCGATTCCGCATACAGTTTTCATATTTGTCTCCCTTATTAAAAGAAATCAGCCCGGAGGCCAACCAAGCGGTCTCCCGCCAAGCACATGAATATGCAAGTGATCCACGGTTTGACCGCCGTGTTCCTTGCAATTAACGACAAAACGAGCGCCTTTCTCTTCGCACCCCAATTCCTTGGACAGCTCTTGCGCCTTAACGAGCAAGCGTCCCAGCAACGGGCTGTTTTCAGCGTCGATTTCCATGATATTTCTGATATGCTTTCGCGGGATTACCAGAAAATGCACAGGCGCCTGCGGAAATGCGTCATAGAACGCCGTCATCTCATCATCTTCATAGATTTTCTTCGATGGTATTCCGCCTTCGGCTATCTTACAAAAAATACAATCTGCCATGAATCAATAGTAACACAGACCAAACAAAGAGTAAAGAGCAAGACAAATAACAGGTAGCAGTTAGCAGTTAGCAGGTAGTAATGAGCAAAGGAAGACGGGCGAGCTAATAGCTGAAATAGGTATCGAAGCGCGAGTCTCCTGCTCTCTGCTCCCTGCTAACCACTAACTATTACCTGCTACCTGCTAACTAGCATGAGGGGGGCGCGGTTTTCCCTAAACGGAGGTTGGCACACAGGCGCCCTTGTGGTGCGCCCGCCTGACTCCGCCCGCCTGACTCCGCCCGCCTGACTCCGCCCGCCTGACTCCGCCCGCCTGACTCCGCCCGCCTGACTCCGCCCGCCTGACTCCGCCCGCCTGACTCCGCCCG
>JAISCD010000016.1 GCA_031265825.1 Treponema sp.
GGGTGTTGTCCGAAAGGGTGTGCCGCTGACCCCGTCTTGACGGTTACGCTTGTAAACAAGCGGAACCTCCGCGTTGTTAGAATAGCGAAGCATCCTTCAGGTGTCAGTCATAATGGGTGTTGTACGAAAGGAGGCAGAGACGCATACGCGCCTCTGCCTCCTTTATTGTGGGTGTGAGCCGTGCGGTGTCAGACACCGCGTCTGACAACCCCCGATGCCTGACACCAGCACGCCGACACTGCCCCGTCTGACGCCGCCGCCCGCCCGCGCCTCTGACACCCGAACCCCGATGCCTGATACCGCCGCACCCGATACCCGCGCCCCGCCTTCGCTTTACTCTCTGCTCTTTCCTCTTTACTAACTACTAACTACTAACTGCTAACTGCTAACTGCTAACTGTTACCTGCTACCTGCTACCTGCTACCTGCTACCTGCTACCTGCTACCTGCTACCTTTTTTTATTTTTCCCCCTTGATTCTTTTGCGTTTTGCTATATACTATATAACAAAAGGCGAAGTAAAAGATATGCTATATCAAACAAAAGTGAACATAACTAATCGTTCTCAAAGCGTTTACATGAGTAGACGTCGTGGGGCGGGGGGGGACTGGGTACGAGGGCTAGGCGCTGGTGTCAGACATCGGTGGCGTGCGCGTGAGAGCAGAGAGCAAAGCGAGGGTGTGGCGTGGGTGTCAGGGCGTGGCGGTGTCAGACATCGGCGGCGTGCGCGTGAGAGCAGAGAGCAAAGCGAGGGCGTGGCGCGGGTGTCAGGCATGGCGGTATCAAACGCGCTGGTGTCAGACATCGGCGGCGTGCGGGCGGTGTCTGACACCGCAGGCGTAGCGGGCGCGGGCGTGGCGCAGGCGTAGTGGGCACAGGCGCGGTGTCTGGCACCGCAGGCGTAGCGGACGCAGGCGTGGTGTCTGACACCGAAGGCGTAGCGGGCGCAGGCGCGGGCGTGGTGTCAGACATCGGGGTGTCGGGACGCGGTGGCGAGCGGGCGGGGTCTGGCACCGCAGGCGTAGCGGCGGCGAGCGGGTGGTGTCTGGCACCGCAGGCGTAGCGGGCGTGGGCGTAGTGTCTGGCACCGAAGGTGTCAACATCGGGGTGTTGGGACGCGGCGAAAGACGCGGCGCATGGTTGGGGGGTGGCGGAGTACCCGCCTTCGGCGGGTATGGAGACAGGGGGGCGCACCACAAGGGCGCTTGTTTGCCATCCTCCGTTGGGGAAAACCGCGCCCCCCCCTATATTTTGCCTGTGCGACTTCGCTACGCTTGTCGGGGTCAGCGGCGCTCCCTTTCTAACAACAACCCGTATGAAGTCGTCTAACACGCTGTGCGTGCGTTGTGGAAAACCGCGCCCCCCTTCTTATCTTGCTGAATATCTTCTTGAAGGGAAGGGAAAAGTGTAACGCCATGCTGTCCGCGACTGTAAGTTACCCCTTGAACATTCTCCACGTTTTCACTATGATAAAAATAAATAATTAGGTAACAGGGAGTAGATATGATACAGATGAAGACGCCGGTCGTTGAAATTGACGGCGATGAGATGACCAGAGTCCTATGGGCTGTGGTGAAGGATAAGTTATTAACGCCTTTTGTGGATTTGAAGAGCGAATACTACGATTTAGGCATTGAAAACAGGGATAAAACAGACGACAAGGTAACAACCGAAGCGGCGGATGCCGTCAAGAGGCTCGGAGTCGGGGTGAAATGCGCCACCATAACATCAAATGAGGCGCGGAAAGTTGAATATAACCTGAAAAGCCTACACCCAAGCCCTAACGCGACTCTGCGGGCAATCTTGGACGGGACTGTTTTCCGCAAGCCAATCAAAGTTTCTTGTATCAAGTCGAGCGTCTCTACATGGGAAAAGCCCATTGTCATCGGACGCCACGCTTACGGGGATATTTATAAGAACGCGGAGATGCGTATACCGGGTGCGGGTAAGGTAGAATTGGTCTATACAAACACGGACGGCGTTGAGGAACGTCTGCTTGTTGCGGATATGCCCGGCGCGGGTATTGTTCAAGGCGTTCACAATCTTGACGAATCTATCCGCAATTTTGCTCGTTCCTGCTTTTTTTATGCGATAAATGAAAAATTACCCGTATGGTTTGCCGCAAAAGACACTATTTCCAAGACCTACGACGGTCGTTTTAAGGATATTTTCAATGAGGTTTACGAAACCGAATTCAAGGCAAAGTATGGGGCGTCAGGCATTAGTTATTTCTATACATTGATTGATGACGCAGTCGCCCGCGTGGTAAAAGGTCAAGGTGGGTTTCTTTGGGCGTGCAAGAACTATGACGGAGATGTAATGAGCGATATGCTTGCCAGCGCGAGTGGGAGTCTTGCCATGATGACGAGTGTTCTGGTTTCACCGTCTGGCGTATTTGAATACGAGGCGGCTCATGGTACGGTTCAACAACATTTTTACCGTTATAAAAAGGGTGAAAAAACGAGCACTAATCCGGTTGCGCTGATTTTCGCGTGGACAGGAGCGCTTGCTAAACGTGGGGAGTTGGATGGTTTGCCAGAACTGACCGCATTTGCAAAGAAGCTGGAGAAGGCGACTCTGCAAACCATAGAAAACGGTTTTATGACCGGCGATTTGGCGAGACTCGCTAAACAGGAAAAAATCCTTGATTCATGGGAGTTTATCGACAAAATAGCGGAGCATCTGTAATGCAGGGAATTTTTGATTTTATAGAAAGTTCTGCCGTACTCGCAGTAGAACTTGAAAGAGAATTGTGCAAATTGCCGGCGATTTCGCCGGATTCCGGTGGGCAAGGTGAAATAGACAAAGCTGAATTTCTGGAGAAATGGCTCAAAGAACACGGCATCGCTCATATTGAACGTTTTGACGCGCCTGATAAAAATGCAAAAGGCGGCGTCCGCCCCAATATTGTCGTAACCATTCACGGAAAAAGCGAAAAAAGACTTTGGATAATTAGCCATCTGGACGTTGTGCCAGCCGGTGAGCAGAGTCTATGGAAGAGCGACCCGTGGACCCTCGTTGAAAAAGACGGGCGGCTCATAGGGCGTGGCGTTGAGGATAATCAACAAGGCTTGGTTTCTTCGTGTCTTACCGCGCTTGCCTTTGTCAAAAACGACGTTAAGCCCGATTTGACGCTGAAGCTATTATTCGCCGCGGATGAAGAGATGGGCAGTAAATTCGGCGTGTTGTGGCTAATTGAGAACAAGCCTGATTTGTTTCACGCGGACGACGTCGCTTTGATCCCTGACGGCGGAGATTCTAAAGGCGAAGGGATAGAGATTGCCGAAAAGAACCTCCTCTGGCTAAAATTCACCGTGTCCGGCGCACAGGCACACGGAAGCTGTCCTGATCAGGGAAACAACGCTCATCTCGCGGGCGCTTACCTTTTGACCAGCCTTTACGAACATCTGTCCTCGAAATTCAACGCCCATAACAGCCTCTTTGAGCCCGACTATTCAACCTTTCAGCCTACGAAAAAAGAAGCCAACGTCCCAAACGTGAACACCATACCGGGTACGGATATATTCTATATGGATATGAGGATTCTACCGCAATACCCGCTCAAAGTGGTCTTTGACGAAATTGACACGGTGAAAGCGGAAATCGAGAGTCGTTTCAAGGTGAAAATCACCTATGAGGTCTGTCAGCAGTCCGAATCAAAGGCAACGGCGAATGACGCGCCTTTTGTGAAAAAGCTTTCCATAGCCGTGAAGCAGGTTTACGGCGTTGAAACAAAGCCCATCGGCATAGGCGGCGGCACTATCGCCGCGCCTCTCCGTAATATGGGTATAGACGCGGCGGTGTGGGCGCGTTTAGACGAGACAGCTCATCAACCCAACGAATACGCTCTTGTCGCCAATATCATCGGAGACGCAAAAGTTATGGCAAGGCTGATGTATAGTGAATAGCGGTCGTTGTTAAAAAGCTCAGCGATTGCTTTTTAACAACGGTATTATTCACTATATTTTTCCTTTTAACTTCTTCCATTTTCGTTTGATCGCTTGGAGGTTTGAGTCGACCGTTCCTTTGGGAAGCCCTAGAACTTCGGCGACCAGACGGTTGCTTGCGTTAATGCTGAAACCCGCAAGCCGTTTCTTCATTGCGGCAAGGCGAATTCTTCCTCGTTCAAGACGTTTTTTTATTTTTTCGTATTTAGCGTAAGATGGGGACAGCATTTTCAGTCGCCGCTCAAAAAAAAGGCACCTGTAAAACTGGTTGTGTATATGCTCTTTTAAACGATAGATTTCCTCGTCATGCTTAAATCTAACAGCTTTTATCGTAGAAATCCATTCTTTAAGTTGAGTGGCTTCGATATTGATAGAGGAAGCTACTTGCTCTATCAACTCATTGGACACAAAAGCATAAGATTTAAGAAGTAGAATCTGAATCTGGCATACAGTGGCAAAATTTTTTCTTTTGTCTCCAAGATTTACTCTTGCATCTTTCACCAAATAATCGGGTTCCGTTTCATAGACATCACGGGCGCAAGCCTCCCAACGCGCATATTCAATAATACTATGTTCTATTTCACAGGAATGGTATTCCTTTGCAGACCATTGTACCAGAATATTGATATACGTACCGAAAGAAGACCCGATGTCCCTATATGACTCTATAGCCTTACTCAAACGAGGATAAAGCCAGCATAAATAATCAATATAGGTTTCCTGATCCCAATCCGCTAAATGAAAATATTGAGGATTGTCAACGATAAATTGAAAGATACGTCCTTCAAAATCCTTCTTTCCTAATTCTCCGGCGGTATAACGCCCCATTAAGCTGTTTAAATTTTCCATAAACAACCTCCTTATCTATATAAAAGGAAGTGTCCTAGATTTTACTTCAGTTTATATGACAAACGTAATGAGGAAATTTATAAAAAAACGAAAACATACGGCTTATCCGTATGGGTGCTGTGAGAGTGTTTAATCTTTTTACTGAAATTGCTTATATGAAGCATTGTTCCTATGTGAATATGAAGATCACAAAAGCAATAATCCAAAGAAATTGTGAATGTTGATAATGATAACGAAGGAGGTTAATCAAAAGTCTGCGTATAAGTATCTTATTTGCGGTTATGTTGAGTATGGTAATATAAACGCGATGCGGTTATTGCCAAGAGGCATGGCTGGTTAAGGACAAACCCCGTCACTTGCCGGCAGGGGTTGTCCTTACATTCTCAACCGCTCTTGCTAACTGGTCAGCACAGGATGTATTCTTATATCCACATCTTATGCCTTTAAGCTTATTCAACAATTCTTCTGTTTCCATACCCTCTACCAGAGTGGAAATTGCTTTGAGATTGCCGTTACAGCCTTTTTCAAAAGAAACATTGTGAATTTTATTGTCTTCTAGGTCAAACCGAATCTTCGATGCACAGACTCCCTGTGTTTTATATTCAAACATATTTTATCGTAGCGTAAATCACATCTTTTGTCAAGAACACGATTTTACAGTGAGTTTATTTACGATAAACTTGCGATTTAACAGTTAATAAAACTATTTGAAGTCGTCCACTGATTTGAATAGTCGGTCAAGTGTCCATTGTGAGAGCGTGTAAACGTAATCAGAACTAGAAATCGTTGCATTTCGTTTGTTTGCGTCCGATAAAGCGCTTACGCTTATGATGCGGTCTGTCCCATCGCCAAGCTGTAGCACGATTTTGCCTTCTATGGAATCGGTGGGAACAGGCGTTGCCGCAAAGTCTTCACCTTCTGCGTCCAGTATACCGCGGACATAAGATTCCACTCTCACAGTGTCTACATTTTCACCATTGACTGTCCATCCGCCTTCAACCCGCGCAAATGTTACTATGAGAGGCGGTAACGCGACATTAATACTTTGAACCAAATTAACAGTTAGCTTTTCAGCTTCCGGGAATAGTCGGAGGTTATACCATGAAATCTTGCTTCCTGCAATATATGAATTGAGCGAATCCGAACCTCCACGTACCTCATTCAATCCGTTTTTCCTCAAGTAGACTTGTCCGGTTACGGCTTCATTACCCACAAACATATTGAGGAACACCGTGTTCTCCCCTCGAATAACAAGCTTACTTGCCTTGTCCTCTGTAAGCCCTAGTCGTTCAAAAGATGCGCTTTCCCTACCGCGCACCGGATAAGCGTCCTTTTTAGATAAAAGGCTAATCAAATCCGAAACTCGCGCATCTTTTGCGGGATATTCCCACCCGTCGTTCTCAACGAACCATATCCCATCTTTCTTTGCAAGGTTTATTTTGTCATTAGAGTTGCTTATTTCGATACCTGAGACCTGCGGTACAGACTTTGCGTCAAGCCATGCAAACGCCGCATCCCGTGTATTCATCTGCTCTGGGTCAAAAACGAGCGTTCCGATGTACACTATCGCCAAAACTCCAACCAGACTGCTTAGTATAGTCAATTTCTTATTATATGTCATGTGTTACTCCATTAAAATATAGGGGGTTGAGACACCTTATTACTCTGGTCTAGCATTTCTCCGCCTCCACGCCAACAGTAAACCGCACCCGATAACAAGAATCGGAACAAATCCCAAGTTGACGATGCGGGCAGAGTTCATCGCTGTAGCTTTCTTCACTGGATCCAGAATCTTATCGAGTCGTCCTGCCTGAGGTTGTCTATTTCGTATACCGATAACATCGGAGTCATTGGATAGATAAAGCCCTGTTTGCACCATGAAGTCCAGATTTTCGCGGCGTTGAATAAAGGCGGATGCTATATCGCTGTCGCCAATGACGATAATACGCGCTTCTTTCGGGGTTACAGGCATATCAGGCAAGGTTTCCTCGGAGCCTTCACGCGTTGGCTTGGGTTGTCCCACAAAATAACTAGGAAATACACCAGAAAGCACGACTCCTAGCGTTTCTTGTCCTACGGTATCCTGTTCCATGTCAAAACGTCCACCGAATTCAGGGTTTGCCGAAAAATCCTTTGTTTGAAGCCACGCGTCCGGTGTACTGGTGAAAAGAGGTTCAGCTATTACGGAACCGGGTGGGTTAAGTTCAAGAGGGCTTGCCCAGAAGAGGTCGAGTCCGTTGAACCGGGCGGTTATGGGATGTTCAGGATTGCCGTTATTGGCGAGAATACCGAACCACAGTGGGTAACGGCTTATACGGTATTGGAGTGCGCCGGAACGGGTCGCTGTTTGGTACTGTATGGTCAACGCAGAACGATCAAGCACAAGAGACGGCATAACGGTTGCTCCGTCCGCTGCAAGCATCTTAAGCAGACCCTTATCTTCCATAGAGCGGGCATCAAGGGAACCTTGTGTGTCGATAGCAACCGCTTCGGTTGCGAAAAGAGCGTTCCCACCCATCTGGATATACCGGTCTATGCGATAAAGAGACCAGTCGTTGAGGCTCTCGACGCCGCCAAGTATAAAAAGGACATTCAGAGCGTCTGGAATTTCGTCACCGGGACTGATTTCACGCACGGTGAACCCCGCCTGTTTCAGCGCTTGGTCTAAATACTGGTAATCTTGCGTCCATTGCTTGGACTCATCACCCACGATAACGCCAAGTTCCACATTGGTTCCTCGAATCATGGAACGGATTCGGCTAGTAATGTCATATTCAAGCGTGTCTAGGGAGAATACTATCGGCAGAACTCCAGTCTGATCAAGGTATTCAATGACGATACCCGAATACACGGTTGCGACGCTCGCCTCGTCTTTTTCGATATTCTGTATCTGTTGGGGCTGAATTCCAAGCTGTTCAATCGTATCTGTGTTTTGTAATCCTGCTGGATCTTTAACCATAACACGGATTTTGCCATGGGAATACGTCGCATATTCTCGCAAGAGGTCTTCAATTTCTGTAGGAATCGGAGTCATTGCCGCGAGCTTCCCAGAGAGGTAATAGGTAATCAAAACCTGATCGGGAATCTCTTTATAAAGATTCTTAGAAACCTCTGAGATGGTGTAGGCATGGTTCCGCGTGAGGTCAAGTCTGAACCATAAACGTCTGCTTATGAGCAAGCCTAAAACAATAGCGGTTACGGATAGAACTGTAATGATAGTAAACTGCTTCTTTGTCATATTTATTCTATTATAAAATAAAATCTGATTCTTGTCAAATCGTCAGTTATACCGTCTTTAGCAGGGACAATGGAGTTGGCGACAAAATCTATTACGACATCGGCTAACAGGTTTTGCCTGTTTGGGTGGGGGGTGGCGGAAGACCGCGCAAGCGGTCTGTAGACAGGGGGGCGCACCACAAGGGTAGGTGCAGGCGATCTCGTTTTGGAAAACGCGCCCCCCTTCTCTACTTATTTAACTTTATCTGCTTAACAAAAACAGTGGAGTAAGAAGTCATCTAACAGGCTTTGCCTGCTTGACAAGCGTCAGGATCAAACCTTCTTGTTTAATCCTCATAATGTTGTTCTTGATTGAATAAGGAACAGCCTCTTCTTCACCGAGTATTAGTTTGTCGTCTTTTGTTATGAAGTATTTGAGCCATATTTCATCATTGACATTGAGTGTATGATCAGAGGAAAAAGTAAACAGTACAACGTTGCCGTCTGGCTGTACCATTCTCCACGTTCCGACTAATGTATCCTCTGCTTTGCCGCAAGCGGTTATCAATATAATTGACACTATTAAATATAATTTATTCTTATCTTTCATAAATGCCTTTAGAGAGCTAGATTTGCAAGGAAGTAAGGGTTGTAACGCCCTACCTCCTTGCTTTAGGACTTATCTTTGGTGGTAGTAGTTGTAAAGATGGCTTGATACTGCATCGCCACTAGATGAGTTTGTTCCCTTGAAGTACGAGGACGCAAAGGGCCAAATCAGTACATGTGGAAACACCTCGTAGAGATACGCCGCATCTGTCTTTAAGTTCCCATCCGCATCTTTGCTTTTGTACTTGACCTGTTCAAAGCCTTTAGGGAATATGTCTCGCAGGTTCTTTGTGTTTATCTCAAACGACCATATACCGTAAGGCGCTCCATTGTTACCGGATACATTTACTTCTCTACCTGTGCCTTCAAAAGGCTCGGTTACCAGCACGCCAACGTCAGTTATGACAGTCTTGTAGTTGTCGGCTCTATCTTCATACCACTTGATCTTATAAAGCGTTGGCGCTCTCCCGCCTAATTCTGTAGTAAATATGTTCTGTAAAGAGAATACGCCCGGTGTGAATAACGTAGCGATATTGATACCGTAATCCGCTGAATTTGCGTCTACCCATTCGGAGGTAGCTTCAGGCTTGGGTAACTTACGTGGGAAGTAAAACACGCCATTGCTATCCAAAGCGGTCTTTGCGGCGGAGATACCGTCTTTCACATAACGATACTTATCTTTTGCAGTTACAGTGAAACGCGATGTCCCTTCACCATCTCCATACCAATGCGCCATCGCCGTATTAGCCGCATTGACGGCTTTGACAACGTCGCTCCTTGATCTACCCATATACGCGGTGTTTCGCACGGAGAGGAAGTTATTCTTGAACGGCAGTATTCTAGCAACCGTAGCTGGGTTGTTCCAATAGTCCTTGTGAGAACCATTTGACAGCTCGAATACCTTCATAAGCACCTCGTCAAGCCCATCTTTCTCACCTATCTCGGTTACCATCCACGGACGCAAGTCTATAGTCCAGTCATACACCGCAAGGTATTCAAAAGCCGCTTTTAGGGCGCGTAGGTTGGCAAAGAGATAGTCCAATTCTACTTTACCCACATAGACATCCCCTGCGCCATAGAAGTCTTCAAGCTTAAAGCGTTTCTTGAGCTGACTGTTTAGTAAGACCTTCGCCCCTTCGGGGAAGCTTTCGGCGCGTCTGGCGATGACTTCAAACTTATCACCAAATACATAGCGATTCACCTTATCTATGAAGTCGTTAAATCCACTCCGATATGAACTGAGAAGCGCCCAGAATAGGTTGTTATTGAAAGTCTGGCGTGTTTGTGGGTTCACTTGCGCTATCTTGAAGTCTCCATAAGGTGTAGCAAAGCCTGAAATCCGCGTGTTTATCTTGGGAAGTACCGCATCTTCGGGGATTTCCTCTGTAGCGTTGTAAGTCTTATACCATGTTTCACCACTCCAATAGTCAGGGTCGCAGACCCAATCCTCCAGATTACCGGGTAGACCCGCAAAGTAGAGGGAACTCAATACAGAGCGCACGTCTTTATCCAAGAGCATATTCGCCAGTTGCCCAATGGTTGAATAGAAGACGGCTTCAGGGTCGGTGTTGTTCTTCTTGTAGGCTTCCTCATAGAAAGAAGCCGCGTTGTCATACTTACCCGCGTTAAGGTACTTACGAGCGCTTGCCATGAGACCCTCATAGTCCATTTCTACGAACTCGGCGTTGATGACAACGTCTTCAGCGGGTAAGGTAAAGACGTAAGGCAAGTCTTCACTGATAGGCGTAGGTGTAGACACGCCGGCGGGCGTATAGGTAAGAGTCCCCGGTTTAAGGTCATAGCCTTGCATAGGAACGAGCGTCAACCTGACAGAGGCTCCGGGTAAGGCATGAGTCGGCTCCACGTATACAACCCCATTAGGGATGTCTTCAGCTACGGAAACGGTGTATTCTCCTGTAGGCTTTGGCACAAAGGCTCCCGTAATAGACACGCCTGCCCCGGGCGAAGAGGGCGTAGGGAATTGGTACTTGCCGTTTAACTTGGATATACCACTCGGATTGCCGCCTACATCTGACTGATATATAAGGGATGAATCGTTGAACATATAGCCGGGGTCTGGATTCACATAGACCTGTATATACGTTCCTTCAGGGGCGCGGTATTGATCAACACTGAGTTGTCCGTGTTCAGGAGTGGGAAACACGCGCACTACATAGAGCGTCTGCGTGTCAATATCGTCCGTAAGCGTCTGTTCCCCGCACGCGGCAAGAACCATTGCGAGGCACAAGACAGAGGCGTATTTCTTCATATTCTGCATATACATCTCCTTGGATTATGCGATTTCCTTTAGAAACTATAAGTAAAGGAAATGGGTACGGAGATCACGGGATCGCCGGTGAATTTGGGAACAATGCCATAGCTGGTAGAGTTCGGGTTGAATATGTAACGAGGACTGCCGGGTACCATTATTACCACGCCGGTTCGCACCCTGCCGCCTGCGAAAGCCAATTCCGCCCAGGGACCAACGCCGAAGTCAAAATACTCGCTGGCGTCTGTCTGCGCCTTTGCTGGCGGGACGCCTTTTTTCCACACGGTGTCAGCGCCGTGCATATCTATGCCCACATCTACGCCGAACCGCGCTCCGTTGTCAAAGCCATAAGACGGCATAAGCCACGCATTGACATTATAGCCATTTGTTATCTTGACACCGTCTTCGGTACTTTCAAGACTACCGCCGAAGCCAGCGTCAACACGCGCCGTGATAGAGAATTCGGTTAGGAAGGCAGGCGTCCACGTAAGTCCGAGCGCCGCGGTGTAAGGGCGTTGAACCGTATATTCCTTGTTGTTTGCGTTCTCAATCGCCGCATAGTCATGTCCATCCGTGCCGATGACTCTGTCATAGACGATAAAGTTAGTTTTGTCTTTGTATGCTAATGGAACCTTTGCACCAACGTCTACGGTAAGCCCATGAGTACCCTTGAGTGCGTCAAAGAGGAATGCGGCTTCTATGGTATCCGCGTCTCGGTCGTTAGCCAGACCGCTAACAAGGCGACGTTCAAGGTTGACACCGGGGCTGCCGCCTTGTTCGCCATAACGGAAGACCTCTCGGTTGTTACCGATGAATTGTATGCGGACGAAGCCTGCTTCAGGGACACGGTACCCAATTCCGATCTGTATCGCCTTGTATACGTCCAGCAGAGTCATGGTTCGGTCGCCGTTGTAGTAGCGGGAAGTCTCATCTGTTTCATCATAGGCGGTTTGAGAGCTATAGTCATTATCTTCATTGTTCAGTAGGTTGAGTATGGCGCGGAGTTGGTTGACACCGGTGCCAAGGGCATTAGAGCCAAAGGCGCCTTCAATAGCCAAGTCGTTCCATTCTGACTCGATACCTATGAGTGGTGTTATCTTGAAGTGAGCGCCTTGATTTGCCTTGAATCGATAGAATATGCTGTCTTCATCCTTGCCGCCGTTGGGGAGGAGCCATGAACCGAATTCTGACGCGCCGATACGCCCGCGGAAGTCATCTTCATTGAACTGTCCCGCGGTGAGTTTGAACCATTCAAAGGGCTGAACCCAAGCTTTGGCGTTATCCGAGACATAAGCGTTGGCGTTGCTGAATTCGAGGTTGATATTGAAACCTATCTTGCCGCTTGGGGCGACGCCGTTTGTGGTAAAGGCTACGGCAGGGGTATTGCCCCACGTTGAAGTAGCCGCAGACGCGGCTGAATGTTCGCCCATGAATGCAAGGGGCGTTACTACCGCCCTGCCCCACGCGCTAAATGTTATCTGTGCGTAAACGCCAGCCACGCTCATCACTAAAAGAAGAGCGAGTGCTGATATAGTCTTCTTCATAAATTTCCTCCTAGAAACAGGCAAAGCCTGTTTAATGACTTCTTAATAGGCTTTATTTACTAACTCTACTGTCCTCGACAGGCGAAGAAGTTAAATAAAGAAGGGGGGCGCTGTTTCCTAAACGGAGTCGTATGCGCTCGCCTTTGTGACGCGCCCCCCTGTCTCCAGACCGCGCCCGAACAGTGGGGTTTAACGGGCGCGGTCTTCCGCCACCCCCCAAACTCCATGACAAACTTGTCAGTCCCAGCAAACAAAAGTATCCCGCCAAAGTGAACTAACCTAGTTCGCTCATGTGAACTAAGCCTGTTCACTCGTGTGAACTAAGCCTGTTCGCTCGTGTGAACTAGGTTACCTACTACATTCCGTGTCCATTGCCTAATATTGCACGCCTGAATAGGCTACACTTACTTACAAGTATAACCGTCAAGAAAGGGGTCATCGCTGACCCCTTTCGTATAACAACTGTTGTGAAATTATCTAATAGGCTTTGCCTGACATTCATACAACAACCGTTGTGAATTTATCTGACAGGCTTTGCCTGTGAATAGGCATAGCCTATCGGGATCAGTGGGGAACCCTTTCAGACAATGCCTATTGTAAAGTTGGCTAGTAGACTACGCCTACGTCTAACAGGCTTTGTCTGCTAGAGTTCCTCTGGCGCGTCAGTAAGACCGCGCCAATCCATCGCCTTATACTTAGGACCTGTAGGCGTATAGTTCATCTTGATGTCAATTGGTCCATCAACCGCGGGCGCGGGCGGATTAAGAGCCATCCACGCATTGTAGTCGGCAAGAGTAGGTTCAACACGCGCTTGCACACGTGCAGCAATAGTTGGATGTCCGGGACGACCCCACGTCATGCGGTAATAGTCAAATCTGCCGATAGGATCGTCAATAGAGAACCAAGGCGAGCGCATCTTCGCAAGTTGCGCGTCAGCCGCGCTCGTAGTAGCATCGTCAGTAGAACCATCGAAAATCTTAGAAGCGTGATAGTTGCGATCCGCCGCCTCGTTACCCGTGTTGCCGCCGTGGTCGCCCCACGTCATAACAATGCCGTTGCGGAACACGTATTTATAGTCGTTGCCTTCCGCTTCGCCGTAGAGTTTGTAAATCTCGTCAATAGCCAACCAGTTGCCAAACTGAGACTCTTGGTTGTTACGCCCTTGGGTGTAGCCGTCTTGGAATATAACGCCGTTGGGCGCGATAAGCGCCGCGAGGAAGTGTTGATCAAACGGGATGGTGCAAAGAAGCCCATATTTGCCGCGCCCTTCTTGACCTCTCACATGGTCAAGGTCAAGCCCATAGTGTAAGTCAGCAAACTCGCGGAACCGCACGCTGAACCAACCGGGGACTTCGTTACGCCCTTCCGAGAGGTTCTGCACGCCCGACCATGTTGAATGGGGACTTTGATAGGTAATAAGCGGTGTTGTCATATTGGTAGACGGGGGGAAGTCTCCACTTGTTTGAGCGTTGGTGGGGCTTTTGATGAAGTCTTCAAAGTAAGGCGCCCAACCGCGTACTAATTGGTAACGCGCATTATCCGCCGTGCCGCCCGGTGTCGCCGCCCATGCGGTTGCGGTAGTACTACCTGGGAAGATAGGTTGCCCATCTACGATTTGCTTGGGATAGTAGGGCTTGCCGTACATATCGCCGTATTCCATAAGACCGGGTTGACCTATGGGTAATGGGTCTGCATAAGCGCCGCCGTTTAGTCTGTAACCAGCCATAGAGATGAAGCGTTCCAGAGCTGGACCGCCCGCGCCGGCAGAACCTATGCCTGTATGCCCGACTCGGTTTCCTTGTCGGCTTTCCGCGAAGGCGCCTATAACCATAGCCGCCTTGCCGTTGCGTGAATAACCTGTGATGCCTACCTTCTTGGGATCATACCAGCCGCGGAAGCCCTTCTCGGTGTCGGGATCAATCTGTCCGTTTCCGTCTAGGTCTATGCCTTCAATGACCGACAGGATGATACTCATCTGCCATGCGTAAGACATATTAGCGGATGGGGCGTCAGGCTGGGTGTGGTCAATGCCGAAGAGGGTCGGCACATTGCCTGAGCCGTCTCCTTCGTTAGCCGCGCCGCCGCTGAACGTCCAGGTTGCGGTGCCGCCATCCCAATTAGCGCCGCTACTGCCGAAATACAGGGGGATTGTCCCCTTCTTACTGTCGTCATCCGCGGCACCTGCCGGTAATGTGGTATTTACGGTGAAAGTCCACTCACGACCTTCATACTCAACTGTGATGATGCTGTTCGCTACTCCCTCATCTACCCAGGTAATATGTACGCCGTCTGCTTCTTGAATGGGCGGCATAATACCATACTCATAGTATTGGACGATCTTGGAAATCTCTTTCCGTCTTGCTTCCCAATCTGCTACGGTTGCGACTCGGTTGCCGTTTGCGAAATGAAACAGGTCAGGGAATGCGTGCTGGTGTCCCAGCGCGTTCCACGTTGCCGGCGAAGGCAAGTTGTTGATGTCAAAGCGCCGTCCTGTGTACGAGGGGTCTGGAACCCCATAAGAGCCACCACTTCCCGCAGGCAAGCCAGGACCTGGCACTAAGTCACCGCTAGGTTCTGCTTCATCAATAGTGCATGCGGTCATAAGCGTCAACGTCAATGCGGACGCAATGAGCAGGCAGTCTACCATCTTACTTAATCTTTTCATAAAATTAACCTCCATTAATTAGCCTTGCTGTAGACGACGCGCGGCTTGAGCCGCCTACGCCGTCCACAGTTTTATAAGGCGTTTTGTTTATTCAACCGTTACTACAATCTTGTAGTAGTTGGTATTTGATCCTCTGACCGCTTTGACCCAAATCACGTCGCCGTTCGCAAAGTCATAACTCGGCGTAGGCGGATTGTCGATGTAGGGCGGCCAATAAGAGAACGTTCCACCTCCGGTGGTCGGGGTAAAGGAACTGTCATCAGGCGCCGTGCCATCTGTTTTGGCAAACGTTATAGTGATACCTGCTCCCGCAGTCGCCTGAATCGGTCCGCTGAGCTGGTCAGCTTGCAACGTTACCGATCCTGCTACCGCCGTGTTTATGGTAGCACCCGGTGTCCCAAGGTTTGTTACCGTAACGAGTGGCTCGTATGAGAAACTGGCTAGACTTCCTACTGCGCCCACGCCAACTGTGTTAATCGACGGTGGACCGTCTTGAACGACTAGTATTCCGAAGTATTGGTATCCCTCATAAGAAGGCGACCCACCAATGTTAGCAGTATCAGTAACTCTAATCATCACGCTTACACCATCGGCTATAGCGGGAGGAGTGAGACTCCATGTTGATGGAAGTCCGCCGGTTCCAAGAGCGTATTCTATGACCGCATTCTCAAAACCTGCCGCTTTTGTTACAGTTAAAGAGGCAGATGCCAATTCAGTAGGCGATACCAAGACCATTGGCGAGGTTCCTGTAAAGTTTACGCCAAAAGTACCGTTCCGCACTGCATATTTCCCCGGTGTAATACTACTAGTACCAATGGAAACGCTTGAGACAGAGGACAGGGGAGTGTGGAACTTGTACCAACCCTTATCGCCCAACTCGGATGTAACCTCAAGAGCAATGTACTCATCCGCTTTCAGTTTACCCAAAGAACCGCTGGTTCCGAAGTCTACCAAATAGCTCCGCTCGTCTGTCGCGTGTCCATAAGTAACAGTTGACTTGTTTGATGCCGGGGTTGCAGCGACTGTTACCGCACTCAGATTACTCAACGCCGCCGCAGTATAGGTACTTCGGTTGCCTGTCGTTGCCAGTTCCGCGCCATTGCTGTAGTTGCCGTAGGCTTCCGCGCCGGGGAACGAGTGGGTTCCCATCTGCCCTATATCCATAGTGTCGCCGTTTATCGTTACTGATGTAAGGGTACGGTTGTCGTCTTTTGCGGTCAACTTAATCTTATAATAAGCATCTTGCGTCCCTCCTTCACCAGTTGTGTAGATATAGACAAAGTTTCCGTTTGTCAGCGTAACTTTACCAGACGATTCCTCAAAAGCAGGTTCTCCACTGCCACTTCCTGTCGCAACCAAATACTGGGTAGAAGCGAACTTCGGTGTAACTTCGAGCGCTACTTCCGTCCCTTCTTGAGAAGTTCCATACCATACTTCACCTTCCTCAAGACTTGGATCATCCAATGACGTACCGGGTTTGCCTACGCCATTGCCGAATTGGGGTATGGGAATACCACTGAGTTCTGTACCACCGCTTGCAGATCTACCTCCGACTGTTACATCGTTTATGAGCGCGACAGCTTCCGCAATTTCAACCTGATAAAACAGTACTTTGTCATGGTTTGCTGAAAACACTTCAATATATAGACTATCACCATAATCAAAAGTAAAGGTTGACGCTTCGACAAAGTCAGGCAACGCACCGCTTTTGCAGGCTACATAATAAATCTTAGCGCCTGCGCCGACAGGATTAACTGCTACCTTTGCGTCTGTAAGTTTGTCTTGAGGCAAGCCTACAATACCCGGCTCAGTCGCACTCCACGTGTCCGCGGGGGTTCCTAACGTCGCCTCCACGCCATTCACCGTGATACTTTTAAGAGCGGCGTCGCTACTCAACGGATCCGCAGTTCCGTTTTCGCACCCCGTCATCATTAAACCGAATACGAGCGTTACGCCCAATATTCCCAACAAAAATCTTTTCATTCATTCCTCCTTGGAATATGAGAACCTGAGTACCGCTTGTTTCAGACCGGAACCAGACAACGCCCGGCGGACCTTTAGTCCAAGGTCTGATAACGAGCGGTATTCAAGAGAATGCCGATCAAAAGAGTCTAGCCGCCTGTTCGCGGCTTTATGTCTTATATAGAGAGTAAATAGGTAAAGGAATTCATAGCGGGGGGGGGGGGCCCATTTATATGTCATGTCCACACCCTTTTTATAGATAGTTGTCTTTATATACATATAGTCTCTTCCTAAATTAGATTAGAAACAATCCTAATTCCTAGATTATATGCTGTCAATGGTATTTTTTAAACTTCTTTTGCTCTTTTTTAATATTACTTAATTTAGTAAACAACGAAGCCAGCGATTAGCCAACAGTCAAGGTCTGGATGAAGAGAGTAGTGAGCGTTATGAGAGCGCCTATGCCACCTACTATAACGTAGAAGATAAAGCCGACGGCGTAAGTTAATTTCATGTGGAAAATCATAAATAAGTCGAGAATGACACCAATAGTTACAAAAAAAAATAGACATACACCGGTTGTACCGGCAGTGCGGAGTAGCAGGCGCTGGGTTACATCCATAAAATCATTGAAATTACCGCTAATGTAAAGTCCCATTGTTAAAAAACTCATAATAAAAAAGAAAAAAACCGTCCTCTTGACGAGAATGACGACCAGCGGTTTCTTTACGGGTTTTTTGAGAATCCTTAAAGATTTCAATTTCTCCCTTTTTCTCCTATTTCACTAGTTCCTTTATCCACGCGCCGACCTTTTTGGCAACTTCATTTTTATCGTTGTTTAGCGGATTCTGGAAAACGATCTCGCCTTCAACCACATTACCCTTTAATAACGCCTTCATCCGCTCTGTCGCCATGCCTGCGTTTCCGCTCGCACAACAACAGAAGAGAGCGACTCTCTTACCTTGCAGGGGATATTTTGTCAAAAACGATAGTAAAGCAGGCGCGGGCGATCCCGCCCACACAGGTCCGCCGATAATGATGAGTTCATAATCGTCAAAATTGACAGTAAGCGGCTTGAGTGTGGGTTTTTTACCCAGCACAACTTGCCAACCGCCAAAAAAATACTTGAGGAAGCCCTTGCGATGTTTTGCATTTTCAACCTCAAGCCTAAGTGTATCGGCGTTAGCCGACAGTTTCAACAAATCCGCAATCAATGCGGAATTTCCATTGTAAGAATAGTAAATCGCCAGTGTTTTCATAGTTATCCTTTTAAGCTTTGTTATTTCCAAGTATAACCAATTCTAAAATATTTATCCATAGGAAACTATGTCCTTCTCTGAAGGCTAAACGTGACCCACAAATGGCGGATGGGATTTAACTCATAGCCGTAAACTTCGGGTCAAACTTCAGAGACTCTTATAACAAAGAGTTTTAAATTCATAGAGTCAGGTTTTAAATTCATAGAGTCAGGTTTTAAATTCATAGAGTCAGACTTTAAATTCATAGAGTCAGGTTTTGAATTCACAGAGTCAGACTTTGAATTCATAGAGTCAAGTTTTAAATTCATAGAGTCAGACTTTAAATTCATAGAGTCAAGTTTTAAATTCATAGAGTCAAACTTTGAATTCATAGAGTCAGGTTTTGAATTCATAGAGTCAAGTCTTGATTATTCAATAGTATTGGGATTATTCAGTTCAAAAGAGCCGCAAGTATCTAGTAGGATTATGAATATATAGACCTTTTGATGGCTATTGTATATAATCAATGTAATTTTGATGGAAGCAATTCGTTATGAATAAGAAAGCATTACGGGCTGATATTCTATTACTGCTAACCGCGCTGATTTGGGGATCCGGTTTTGTGGCGCAAAGGTCAGGCATGGAATACGTGGGTCCCTTCACCTATAACGCCGTGCGATTCTGTTTGGGTAGTCTCTCTCTGTTCCCGATCATGTTTTATCGCGCTAAGAAAAATCTCACGGAACACGCAGACGGCTCATGGAAAACGCTTTTTCTGTCGTCTCTTGCCGCTGGAACCTGCTTATTTCTTGGAGTTACGCTTCAACAAATAGGTCTTATGTTCACCACAGCCGGAAATGCGGCGTTCATTACCGGATTCTATGCGGTATTGACACCTATATTCGGCGGTTTCTGGGGGCGGAAGACAGGGGCGTGGACATGGGTAGGCGCTCTTTTTACGCTGGCAGGGCTTTATTTTATGAGTGCGGCTGATAATATTCACTCCATTAACGTCGGCGACATATTCGCATTCATCAGCGCATTCTTTTGGACGGCTCATGTTCTATTGATTGACCGATTGGTTCTGCGTAACGACCCAATTCGCCTATCGGCAGGACAATTCGCAGTATGCGGTCTCTTCTGTTTCCCTTTTGTCTTTCTGATTGAACCGCATATAAGCGTCTTTGTAGCGAATATCGCGCCTACCTTACTTGAAAAAGGAACGTTTGCGTGGCTTCCCATCACGGATATAGTAGCGGGGCTTGTCAGCGCCTCGACTATTGATATTATCAACCTGCTCATTCCAATACTTTACGGAGGACTCGCTGCCGTAGGCATAGCCTATACTTTGCAAGTCATCGCCCAACGGGACGCGCCGCCCGCGCACGCCACCATCATCCTCTGTTTTGAAGGATGTTTCGGGGCGTTAAGCGGCATCTTGATTCTGGCTGAACCTATCGGGCGTTGGACCTTGCTCGGATTCGCCTTGATGTTGATAGGAATGCTTTTGAGCCAATGGGAAGTAATTATTAAGAGCAGACGAAAGGAGGTAGTATGAAAGCTATCGTTTTATTAACAGACGGTTTTGAGGAAGTCGAGGCGATTACGCCCATTGACTACCTGCAAAGAGCAGGTATTGAGGTTTGTACCGTTGCTTTGAACTCGGACAGACGGGCGACAGGTTCGCATAGCGTTACCGTTATAGCGGACAAATACATCGCGGAATTGGAAGGAGAATGGGATGCAGTTCTGGTACCGGGCGGCCCAGGCGCGGACAGTTTGGCAAAATCTGATGCAGTTTGCGCTCTCCTACGAAAAACGGCTATGGAAGGAAAACTCGTCGCCGCGATCTGCGCCTCTCCTGCGGTGGTTCTTGCGCCGCTGGGACTCTTGGAAGGCAAGCAGTTCACTTGTTTTCCGGGCATGGAAGGAATGGTCAGGAACGCCTTTTGGCAAGAGAAAGACGTTGTCGCCGATGGCAACATAATCACCAGCCGCGCGGCTGGAACCGCCGCGTCATGGACGCTTGCCGTCATCGTCTACTTGAAAGGGACATCTGCGGCGAGTCAAGTCGCAGAGAAGACGCTTTTGTAACCGAAAGACCACCAAAGGTTCAAGAAAGTATAGCTGAGGGCTTGACATAAACGATTATTTTCACTATACTGCTAAAAATTTCAGTAAAAGAGAGGTTGAACATGGCGGTTCCTAGATATAAGACGTCAAAAGCGAGAACTCGTAGGCGGCAATCTATCAATATGAAGCTTACAGCGCCGAACTTAGTTGAGTGTAGTTCATGCGGTAATCTTGTTTTATTACATCATGTATGCCCAAAATGCGGTTTTTATCGCGGCAAACAGGTAATCATTCCGGATGTAAAGATATAAGGAGGTAATTATGGATGATTTATTTGAGAAAATGAAGAAACTTATTGCAGAGAAGCTTGACGTAGACGAAGATAAAATAACGTTAGATGCTTCTTTTCGGCAGGACCTTGGGGCGGACAGCCTTGATACGTATGAGCTGGTATACGCTATTGAAGAAGAAATGGGTGTATCAATCCCTGACGAAAAGGCTAACGAGTTTGAGACTGTCCGTGACGCTTATGAATTTATAAAGTCTCAGACGAAATAAGCAAAATTTGTGGGACACAAAACATGACTCGCTTTATGAAAGTACGTTTTGTGAAAGCGAGTCTATTTTAACAAGTATTTATCCTCTTGATTCCAAAAGAACGGAACTATTATTCTCATTTCAAAGAAAATTGTATATTAAATTCAAGAACATTGACTTACTCAATACGGCATTGATTCATAAATCCTTCTCTAATGAACAAGAAATTCCTATTAATAATGAGAGGCTTGAGTTCTTAGGTGACGCGGTTCTTGGTGTGGTAACGGCAACTCTTCTCTTTAAGAATCTCGCCGATAAAAACGAAGGGCAAATGGCGAAAGTCAAAGCCGCGGTGGTCTCCGAAGAGACTCTTGCACGTAAAGCTCGGGAGATGCAAATCGACGGCGTTCTTCTTCTGGGCAAAGGCGAAGAACAAACTGGCGGTAGAAAGAAAAACGCCATTCTTGCGGATGCCCTGGAAGCCCTCATTGCCGCGCTTTATCTTGATTCTGGCTATAAACCTGTATTTGAGTTTGTATCCAATTTCATGGAGAAAGAAATAGTCCGCATGATGAGCGACAATAGAGATTACAAGAGCAGTCTCCAAGAAATAAGTCTGCACCGTTTCAAAGCCTACCCTATCTATCGGCTTATTAAATACTCTGGACCTGAACACGACCGCTCCTTCTTCATGGAAGTAACAGTGAATGGGAAAAACTTCGGTCCTACTGTGGGTAAAAATAAGAAAGCCGCGGAACAAGAAGCCGCAAAAATGGCGTTGTCCGCATTGTCATAAATCCAATCCCTACTCCACACCCGTAATGCTTTTGACGAACTCGTCCTTTTCTATGATGATAGATTTCGCGGAGGCCATCTGCGATGTCTCTACGTTTATGGCCCGCAGTTGTAATTTGTAGGCAAAGGTTATGTCCATACAAGAACCGACTATTATAAGTTTCCCAAGTAACCGCCTGGGCATCCAAAGGAAAACCATAAAAAAACAAGAAAAGTATATAGGGTATAACATATTTACGTCGATAGACAGACTCTTCTATTGAAACGATTATCATTCTATTATATACTTTTCTCTGTTTATAATAAGGAGAAAGACGATGTTCTTGAAAGAAGTATTAAAGAAACTACGTAACAAATTGCTAGTCAAAGTTCTTGAGAAACAAGATGAACTATCGATAAAGACGGAGGATTTGACTAAACTAACGTCAGTCCAGCTCTCGGAGTTACGCCAAAGCGTAAAGACAAGCGCTGATATTCAAACGGAGCTATGGGCTTCTTTGGAAAGGGCAAGCACAAAAGCGGCAAGTAAACAGGAAGC
The DNA here is from genome assembly GCA_031265825.1 of Treponema sp. Lineage (GTDB taxonomy): Bacteria > Spirochaetota > Spirochaetia > Treponematales > Breznakiellaceae > JAIRKH01. The sequence continues at coordinate 22,238 of JAISCD010000016.1, forward strand.
CGTTGAATTAAAGACGGTGATCAACGCATTGCAAGCGGATGTTGAAAAGACGCTGTCCGCGGTTGCGCGTGTCCAAATGGAACTACAGGCTTCCCTAGAGAAAGCAACTGCCTCGGCGGTAAGCAAACAAGAAGCCACGGAATTAAAGGCAGAGATCAAGATGTTAAGGGCAGACGTAGAACAGTCTACCCCTGTATCATTGAAAGCGGAGAAGGGCTTACGGAACTACCTACGATTGTTAAAAAGTTTGTGTAGGCGGTATGTGATAATTATCGCGGTACGGGACACAACAGGCGCGTTTCTAACGGACGACATAGCCACCGGGATAAAGGCACTCGGCTTTACAGTTGACTTGAGTTTCGAGAAAGGCTTGAAGTGGCAGCATCATACATATATTGGGATAATAGACCGCGGTGAGGTAATATGTGAGACGTTGAGTAAACAGAAAGAACCTTCATATTACACAGCGACGTGGGACAGAGTGTCGTATGAGGTAGTCAGTAAGTCCTACAGCGAAGGTAGTACCGCGGTCATAAAGATAGATGGCGTGGACTATGCGACAAATCGGCGTGGATTGAACATAGCAGTGTTTGACCCAATAGCAAAGCTCGTGATTGACTCTGTGTGCTTTGATACGCATGTCGCCGCATTTGTTTGCTCACGGATTGAGGAAATAGTCGATAATTTACAAGAGAGAATGACTGCCTTTGCTTTATGCGGATATACAGTTCCGCAATATTGTATTGACAACAAGTTTACAAATATAGTCGTATACTCAGAAGAGGCGTATTGGAATATAACGGGAAATATTTGTTTATCTTTCTCGCTTAATCGTAAAATCAACGTCTGGGCGTATTGTGCGGTCCGTCCGTTTCAACGAACTCCCCTCGACGACAACAGAGTATTCCAGAGTTTGAATTTCGTCAATATAGACGAGGTTCAGTTGACCTCTGACGATACGGTGTTGGTAATACATCCTTCTCCGCATAGAGAGGTTCTTATAAGATTTGAGGATAGTGGTTCGCGAGTCATTACTTTGGATAAAATAGTGGTATGGATGCATAACTATATTTTTAGAGGAGTTAGATCGCTTATTAATTATTCAAAGAAATGTCCAGATGTTAGAATAATTTGCTATCGATTCCCTAGTTTCCCGATGAAAGATTGGAGCGCAGGCGAGCGAGAAATAAAAGAAAAAGAACTAAGTTATGGTAAAATAAGAAGTGCCCTGAAGAATGGACAATTGATCACGCGTTCGTTTGACGATCTTCACTATACAAATGAAGAACTGCTCGAGCTGTTCGACATATGCGACAGGACATATAATCTGGACGGTGAGTATGTCTTCAAAGATAAACAGGGACGATTAGCTAATTACGCCAATGGACGGCGTGTAACAATCGGCCAGCCTGATCGACATAAACGCTCTATTTTCATAATTGGTCCCTGTAACATAGCAGGCTTATTCGCGCCGGATGACAAGACTATATGTTCGTATTTACAAAGACGTTTTAACGAGGATGTTGCTGAACTCGGCATCATTGTGGAGAATTGTGGGATATATCTCGGAAATCTTAATGACAAACATAAGAAACTATCGTATATATTCACCAAACCAAACGATATTATTCTCACCGATATATGGGCACCTGAGTATTTCCCGTCTATCGACTTGAAAGACTTGTTCCAACGCCCACACAACTACGGTGAAGTGTGGATTGACCCCTCTCATCATTATAACGCGAATGGGTATCGCGCATTTGCGGAAGCACTCTTCAAATCCTTGCAAGAGCATAACTTCTATGAAGACAAGTTACCCCCCCCCCCACTGGATCAGTACCTATTATTACAGCACCACCGATGTTCGGCATCCCGCAAGACAGCGTAGCCGTAAACACAGCCACCCGCCCGCAAACAGCCTACGCCGCAGAACTCGCTGACTACAAAGCACTCTTGAAACAAACCCGCGAAAACACCATCGGCAGAATCGGCGCAGTCGTCATGAACTGCAACCCCTTCACCCTCGGACACCACTGGCTCGTCGAATACGCCGCACAGCAAGTGAAACATCTCTACATCTTTGCTGTCGAAGAAGACAAATCCATCTTCCCTTTCGCAGACAGATTTGAACTCATCAAACAAGGCATCGTGGATTTGCCTAATGTAACAGTCCTCCCCAGTGGGAAGTTCATCATCAGTAGCATCACTTTCACAGATTACTTTAGCAAGTCAGAGATACAAGACAAGGTGATAGACCCCACAGAGGACGTGCGGCTTTTTGCGGAAGAGATAGCGCCCGTATTGGGTATTACGGTGCGTTTTGCGGGCGAGGAGCCGTTGGATAAGGTAACGAAACAGTACAACGATGCGATGCAGCGGATACTACCGGAATACGGTGTGTCCTTCGAGGAGATACCGCGCAAGGAGACAGACGGGGTGGTCGTGAGTGCAAGCAGAGTCCGCGCATTGTTGGAAACAGCTCCCTTTACGGAAGTCGCGGAGCAATTAGCGCGACTCGTGCCCGCGACTACACTGGCGTACCTAGAAAAGAGAGCGAAGTAGCCGACGAAGCACTTGGCACAAAAGAACGATAAGAGTATACTTTTATACAAGGAGTATATATAATGTTTTGGAAAGAAATTCTAAAGAAACTACGCAACAAACTGCTGATAAAAGTTCTTGAGAAACAAGACGAGCTGGCGATAAAGACAGAGTATTTGACTAATCTAACGTCAGTCCGGCTCTCGGAGTTACGCCAAGGCGTAAAGACAAGCGCGGATATTCAAACGGAGCTATGGGCTTCTCTGGAGAGGGCGAGCGCAAAAGCAGCAAGTAAACAGGAAGCCGTTGAATTAAAGACGGTGATCAACGCATTGCAAGTTGATGTTGAAAAGACGCTGTCCGCGGTTGCACGTGTCCAAACGGAACTACAGGCTTCCCTAGAGAAGGCAACTGCCTCGGCGGTAAGCAAACAAGAAGCCACGGAATTAAAGGCGGAGATCAAGACGTTGAAAGTGGACGCTGAAAAGACGCTGTCCGCGGTTGCGCGTGTCCAAACGGAACTACAGGCTTCCCTAGAGAAGGCTAACGCAGAACAGCCCTCTCCTATATCGTTGAAGGCTGAGAAGGGTTTGCAGAACTACCTTCGCTTACTGAAGAGCCTAAGCAAACGGTATATGATACTTATCGCGGTTCGAGACACAACCGGCGCGTTTCTAACGGACGACATAGCCACCGGGATAAAGGCGCTCGGCTTTACGGTGGACTTGAGTTTCGAGAAGGGACTGAAGAAGCAACACCACCACTCATACGTCGGGGTGATTGACCGGGGTCAAGTGGTATGTGAAGCGGTGAGCAAACAGAAAGAAACAACGTATTACATGGCGACACGCGAAGGCGTTTTTTACGAAGTCGTCAGCAAGTCTTACCCTGAAGGTAATACCGCAGTCATAAAGATAGACGGTGTGGACTACGCGACAAACCGCCGTGGATTGAACATAGTAGTATTTGACCCAATAACGAAAACTATGATTGATTCGGTGTGCTTTGATACGTCTGCGCCTGCGCTTTATTGCTCACGATTTGAAGATGTCATTAGCAGTATAAAACGAAAGCTGGATGCACTCCTCTTGAGCGGATATACGGTTCCGCAATACTGCATAGACAACAAGATTACAAACGTCGTTATCTATTCAGAAAGCGAGTATTGGAACATAGTGGAGAATATCTGTATATCGTTTTGGCTTAACCGCAAAGTCAGCATCCGCAAGTTCTGCGCTACACGACCATTTACACGGCAACCCCTGGACAACAATATGCTATTTCCTGTTTCAAACTTCATCAGTATGAATGACGTTAAGTTAATCATGGATGATACAGTCTTGATAATTCACCCCAATCCCCAGACCGATCTTATTAAGCGATTCGAGGCTTACGGTGCGCGAGTTATTACCTTAACTCAGATAGTGGCGGATATGCACAACTATATTTTCAACGGAGTAAGGGCGCTTCTTGATTATTCAGTGAAACGTCCAGATGTTAAGATAATCTGCTATCGGACTCCCGCCTTCCCGACGAAAGACCTGAGCGCGAATGAGCAGGATATAAAGACGAAAGGAATACCACAGACTAAAATAGGAGAGGCTCTGAGGAGGGGAGAATTACTCACGCACTCGTTTGACGACTTGCATTATACGAATGAAGAGCTGGTTGAACTATTCACTCTAAGTGACAGAATATATACGCCGGACGGCGAGTTTGCGTTCAGGGATAAGGCGGGCAGCCTCGTGAATTACGTCGATGGACGGCGCGTTACAACAGACCAGCCCGCCGAACGCAAACGCTCTATCTTTGCGCTGGGTTTATGTTACGCGGTAGGTTCATTCGCGCCAGATGATAAGACTATATGGTCGTATATGCAGAGACGTTTTAACGAAGACACGGCGGAACTTGGTATCGCTATGGAAAACTATACGGCGTATTCATACGGAAATTGGCAAGAAAGATATAAGAAATTGTCGTATATTCCTGCAAAATCAAACGACATCGTACTTATTGATATATGGGCGCCTGAGTATTTCCCATCCATTGACCTGAGAGAGCTATTCCAACGTCCCCACAATTACGGTGAAGTGTTTATTGATACAGGCTCTCATTACAACGAGAATGGGTATCGTGCCATAGCAGATGTGCTCTTTAAATCCCTACAAGAGCATAACTTCTTTGAAGACACGTTTGGCCCCGGGCGCGGGGGGTGGGGGGGGGGGGGGTGGGGGCGGGGGGTGGGTGGGGGGGCGCGGGGTTGGGGGGGGGGGGGG